>JBKBUD010000009.1:0-52411 GCA_046290865.1 Novosphingobium sp.
CCGCCGCCAAGCTCCAGTCGGGGTATCTCTATAGCTATGCGCTGGTCATGCTCGTCGGCCTTGTCGGCGCGATCAGCTGGGTGATCGCACAATGACCGGTTTTCCGATCCTCTCGCTGATGCTGCTGGTGCCGCTGGTTGCGGCAGTGGCCTGCCTTGTGGTTCCGCGCGAACAGGCGCGCACGGTTGCGCTCGTTGCCACGCTGATCGATTTCGCCCTCGGGGTAATTCTCTGGGCGCAGTTCGACATCGGCGGCGCGCAGTGGCAATTCACCGAAAGCGCTGCCGTGTTCTCGGGCTTCTCGTGGAAGCTTGGCATCGATGGCATCGCGCTGTTGCTGATCGCGCTGACGGTGTTCCTGATGCCGATCTGCATCGGCGCCAGCTGGACCTCGATCGACAAGCGTCAGGGCGAATACTACGCGGCGTTCCTCCTGATGGAGACGCTGATGATTGGCGTCTTTGCGGCACAGGACCTGTTCCTGTTCTACATCATGTTCGAAGCTGGCCTGATCCCGATGTACCTGATCATCGGCGTGTGGGGCGGGGCGGAACGCATCTACGCCAGCTACAAGTTCTTCCTCTACACGCTGCTCGGCTCGGTGCTGATGCTGATCGCGATGTTCTGGATGGTGAACGAGGCCGGCACGACCGACATCCCGACGCTGATGGCGTACAACTTCCCGGTGCAGGCGCAGACCTGGCTGTGGCTGGCTTTCTTCGCGAGCTTTGCAGTGAAGATGCCGATGTGGCCGGTGCACACCTGGCTTCCGGACGCGCACGTTCAGGCTCCTACCGGTGGTTCGGTGATCCTTGCGGGCGTGCTGCTGAAGATGGGTGGTTACGGCTTCATCCGCTTTTCGCTGCCGATGTTCCCCGAAGCCTCGGCCCAGTTCGCGCCGCTGATCTTCGGCATGTCGATGGCCGCTGTCGTCATCACTTCTCTGATCGCGCTGGTGCAGCATGACATGAAGAAGCTGATCGCCTATTCGTCGGTCGCGCACATGGCGATCGTGACGATCGGCCTGTTCGCCTTCAACCAGCAGGGCCTCGAAGGCTCGATGCTGATCATGCTCAGCCACGGTCTGGTCGCAGGCGCACTGTTCCTCAGTGTGGGCGTAATCTACGACCGCCTGCATACGCGTGAGATTGCGCGCTACGGCGGTCTTTCAATCAACATGCCGTATTACGCGGTGTTCCTGCTGCTGTTCACCATGGCCTCGATCGGCCTTCCGGGCACGAGCGGGTTCGTCGGCGAGTTCCTGTCGCTGATGGGCGTCTACCAGATCTCGAGCTGGGTTGCGCTGATCTGCACCACCGGAATCATTCTCGGCGCCGCGTACATGCTCTATCTCTATCGCCGCATTGCTTACGGTGAACAGAAGAACGCCGATGCTGCCGCTATGCTCGATCTCGACAAGCGCGAGTGGGCGATGATGGTGCCGCTGGCCGCCGTGGTGCTGTGGATGGGTGTCTACCCTGAAAGCTTCATCGCGCCGATGCGCAAGGACATTGCCGCGCTCGATGCGCGCCTCGCGCAGTCCAAGCCCAAGGGCGATGCGCAAGTAACTGCTGGAAAGCCCATGGCTGCCGAACACGCTACCGCTGAACACGCCGCGCACGGGGAGGCACACTGATGGACTTCGCCCGTTCGCTCGCGCTCACCTCGCCCGAGATCCTGATTTCGGTTTCGGGCCTGGTGCTGCTGCTGATCGCCGCATGGGGCGGTGACAAGGCTTCGCGCCTGATCTCGATCCTTGCCGTTGCTGTGCTGACGGTTTGCGCCATCCTTACTGCACCCGCGCTGTGGGGGCAGGCGATGGGGCCGGACGTCGCTGCGTTCGGTGGCCAGCATCGCGCTGATGCCTTCGCGGCATTCGGCAAGCTGCTGATCTATGCCAGTGCCGGCGTCACGCTGATTGTCGCGCAGTCGTTCTTCGACAAGTCCCGCGCGATGCGCGCCGAATTCCCGCTGCTGGTGCTGTTCGCCTCGCTCGGCATGGGCATGATGGTTTCGGCAGGCGATCTGCTGGCGCTCTACATCGGCCTCGAGCTGAACAGCCTTGCGTCCTACGTGATGGCTTCGATGCTCCGCAATGACGAGCGTTCGGCGGAATCGGGTCTCAAGTACTTCGTGCTGGGCTCGCTCGCATCGGGCATCCTGCTGTTCGGCATGAGCCTGACCTACGGCTTCGCCGGCACGACGAGCTTTGCAGGGATCAATGCGGCGCTTTCGGGTGGCCTCTCGACCGGCGCAACGTTCGGCCTGATCTTCGTGCTTGCTGGCGTTGCATTCAAGATCAGCGCCGCGCCGTTCCATATGTGGACGCCCGACGTCTACGAGGGCGCGCCGACTCCGGTGACGACGTTCTTCGCCACGGCCTCGAAGGTTTCCGCGCTCGGCCTGCTGATGCGCGTCAGCTTCGAGGCGTTCGGCAGCCAGCCGCACGCTTGGCAGCAGGTCGTGATCTTCGCATCGCTGCTGTCGATCGTGATCGGTGCGCTGGGCGCTATCGGCCAGAACAACATCAAGCGCCTGATGGCCTATTCGTCGATCAACAACGTCGGCTTCATCCTGATCGGCCTTGCCACGGCTACGCGCGCCGGTGCTTCGGCGATGCTGGTCTATATCGCGATCTATGTGGCAATGTCGGTAGCGGGCTTCGTCGCCGTGCTGCTGCTGCGCGACGAGGACGGCGAGCAGGTCGAGGCGATTTCGGACCTGGCTGGTCTTTCGAAGACCCGTCCGTGGATTGCGCTGGCGATGGCGTCGGTGATGTTCAGCCTTGCCGGCATTCCGCCGCTGTTCGGCTTCTGGGGCAAGTTCGTGGTGTTCCAGGCGGCGGTCCAGGCAGACATGATCGTGCTCGCCGCGATCGGTATCGCTGCCTCGGTGATCGGCGCGTTCTACTACCTCAAGGTCGTCAAGGTCATGTACTTCGACGAACCGGCCGACGTGGTGAAGGGCGCAGGCGAAACGTCGCACACGGTGCTGCTGGTGCTGTCGACGCTGGCGATCTCGCCGCTGGGTTACCTTGGCACCAAGTGCCTCGACACCCTGGCGAACTACGCCGCCGCCGCGCTGTTCCCGGTCGGCTGATCAGTTGATCGAAACCGTCGCCGAAATTCCCTCGACCAATGGTGCGCTGCTCGCGCGCCTTGGCGGGGGAGAGGCCTTGGCCGAGGGTGACTGGCTGGTTGCTGATCGGCAGAGCGCCGGACGCGGGCGGGCAGGGCGCGCATGGAGCGACGGCTTCGGCAACTTCATGGGCTCGACTGTCGTCAACCTGCGCGCTTCGGACCCGCTGCCGCAAACGCTGGCGCTGGTTGCCGGGCTGGCGGTGCACGAGACTGTGAGTGCAATTGCTCCGACCTTGGCTGATCTGCGCCTGAAGTGGCCGAACGATCTGCTCGTTGGCGAAGCCAAGCTGGCTGGCATTCTTCTGGAGCGTCAACGCGAAACGGTTGTCGTCGGGATCGGCGTCAATCTGGCGCAGGCCCCTCACGTACCGGACCGTGCGACGGCGTCGTTGCGCGATCTCGGGAGCGACATTTCCCGCGATCAGTTTGCCGCCGAACTTGCTGCTCGGTTTCGTGATGCGGTGGATCGCTGGCACTATGGTGAGTGGCAGCTGCTGCGCCAGCAATGGATTGCGCGGGCTTTGCCCACAGGGACGCTTGTTTCGGTCAAGGATAGCGAGCACGGCACGATCATCGGCGCGTTTGCCGGGGTCGATGATGACGGGGTTGCCCTTCTTCGCTTGGCGGACGGGGCGGTCCGTGCCATCCACGCTGGCGACATAGATATGGTGGGTTCCCATGCTTCTGGCGGTTGACGTCGGCAATACCAACATCGTCTTCGCGCTGTTCGAGGGCCGGGAGATCAAGTCGCGCTGGCGCGTGGCCACCGATCCTCGCCGGACGGCTGACGAGTATGCAGTGTGGCTGCTGCAACTCATGCAGCTGCAGGGCTTCGATCCCAAGGCCGTCACCCGGATCATCATTTCGACCGTGGTGCCGCGCGCGCTGCACAATCTCGAGGTGCTCTCGCAGAAGTACTTTGGGCTCGATCCGCTGATCGCGGGACAGGCTCCGGTGGAGTGGGGGTTCGAGGCCGACGTGGACGAGCCGCGCTCGCTGGGAGCGGACCGCGCGGTCAACACCGTGGCTGCCCATGCCAAGTATGCCGGAGACCTGATCGTGGTCGATTTCGGCACGGCGACGACCTTCGACGTGGTGGATTTCAACGGTGCCTACAAGGGCGGGATCATCGCGCCGGGGATCAACCTGTCGCTCGATGCGCTGGTGACGGCAGCGGCCAAGCTGCCCCGTATCGCGATTGCGCCGCCGCAGGGCGACAACCGCCGCGTCATCGGCCGCAACACTGAGGACCAGATGCAGATCGGCGTGTTCTGGGGCTATGTGGCGATGATGGAAGGCCTGATTGCTCGACTGAGAGCAGAGATCGGCCGACCTGCCAAGATCATCGCAACGGGCGGGCTTGCCGTGCTGTTCGATGAGCATACCGAGATTTTCGATCACGTGGATACCGACCTCACTCTGGACGGCCTCGCGATCCTTGCTGAAAGAGTGCCAGTTTCGTGAAGCCTGCCAAGGAACTCCTTTTCCTCGCCCTCGGCGGATCGGGCGAGATCGGGATGAACGTCAACCTCTATTGCTGTGACGGCAAGTGGCTGATGGTCGATCTCGGGATGACATTTGCCGACCCGTACTATCCGGGCATCGATCTGGTTTTTGCCGACCTCGACTTCATCGAGCAGCGTCTCGATGACCTCGTCGGCATCGTGTTGACCCATGCGCACGAGGATCACATCGGCGCGGTGCCGTACTTCGCACAGGACCTTGGCGTGCCGCTCTATGCCACGCCATTCACCGCCAAGCTGGTGCACGAGAAGCTGGTCGAAGCGGGCATCGAGGATGAAGTAGAACTAAATGTCATCGACCATCTCGACCGTTTCGAGCTGGGTCCGTTCGGCATCCGCTACGTGCCGCTCGCGCACTCGATAGCCGAGGGCAATGCGCTGCTGATCGACACGCCGCATGGCAAGATCTTCCATACCGGCGACTGGAAGCTGGACGACGAGCCGCGCATCGGTACCCCGGCGACCGAAGAAGAGCTGACCGCGATCGGTGACGAGGGCGTGCTGGCACTGGTCTGCGATTCCACCAACGTGTTCAATCCGAAGCCTTCGGGGTCCGAGGGTGAGGTGCGGGCGGGGCTGCTTGAAGCAGTGGGCGCGCAGAAGGGGCGGCGCGTTGTCGTCACGACCTTTGCCTCCAACGTTGCGCGTCTGCAGACGCTGGGTGAAGTTGCCGAGGCGACCAATCGCAAGCTCTGCGTCGCGGGGCGCTCGCTCGACCGGATCATCCGCGTTGCGCAGTCGTGCGGCTATCTCAAGAACTTTCCTGACCTGGTCCACATGGACGACGCGATGGACATTCCGCGCGGCGAACTGCTGGTGCTGGCGACCGGCGGGCAGGGCGAGGCGCGGGCGGCGCTGGCGCGCATCGCAGGCGACCAGCATCCGGTGCGGCTTGAAAAGGGCGACGTGGTCCTGTTCTCCAGCCGCCAGATTCCGGGCAACGAGCTTGCCATCGGCCGTATCCAGAACGCGCTGGTGGAAAAGGGCGTGCGGATCGTGACCGACAAGCAGTCGATGATCCACGTTTCCGGACATCCGGGGCGGCCGGAACTGGTTGCGCTTTACGACTGGATCAGGCCGGAGATTCTCGTGCCGGTCCACGGCGAGGTACGGCACATGGCCGAACAGGCACAGCTCGGACTCGACGAGGGTATTCCCAAGGCGATCCTGCAGAAGAACGGAGACTTGATCCGGCTCGCGCCCGATGGGCCTAAGAAGCTCTCGGAAGAGCGCGCCGGACGCCTGGTGCTGGATGGTGACATCATCGCCCCCGCTGATGGAGAAGGCGTCGTTGCGCGCCGCAAGCTTTCGCAGAACGGCCTGATCACCGCGGCTCTTGCCGTGCGGCACGACGGGCAACTGGTCTCGGACGTCGAGATTGCCTCGATCGGCATACCGCTGGACGAGGACATGGAAGCCTTTGTCGCCGAAGCGAAGGTCGAGGTGGCGCAGGCGGTGAAGGGCTTGAAGGGCGACCGCAAGCGCGATCGCATTGCCGTAGCCGAAGCAGTCAGGCTGGCGGTGCGCCGGACCGGCCAGCGCTGGTCGGGCAAGAAGCCCGTCGTGCAAGTGCTCCTGCGGGAAAGCTGAAGCCCATGAAGATCACGTCGATCATCGCCATTTACGGCTTGTTCTGGGTCATGGCCGCATTCATCGTCCTGCCATTCGGCGTGCGCACGCACGATGAGCTGGGCAAGGAGATGGTGCCTGGCCAAGCGGACAGCGCGCCGGGCAATTTCGATCCGCGCAAGATTTCAATACGTGCCACGATCCTTGCGACCGCGATGTTTGCGTTCTTCTACGCCAACTACTTCAATGGCTGGATCACCGTGGCCGACCTCGATCTGACGACGTACTTCTCGCACTGACTGTGGCCGGGGGGGCAGGCAGCATCGCAGAGGGAAGACGGCGCAGGCTCGACCCTGCGCTGTTCGTGCTGCTCGTGCTGGCGCTGGTGCTGCGAATCCCGATCTCGCTGGTCACGGTCTATCATCACGCCGACGAGGTCTGGCAGTACATCGAGCCTGCTTACGGGCTGATCACGGGCGACTGGATCCGCACCTGGGACATCCGGCTAGGCATCCGCAGCTGGTTGATCCCGCTAGTCATGGTTGGGCCGGTCTGGCTGGGTCATGCACTCGATCCGGCCGGCGAACTCCATCTGGTCCTGCCCCGCATGATGATGGCGCTGGGCTCGCTCGGGACGGTCTGGGCAGGCTGGTCGCTCGGGAGCCGCATCAGTCGGACTCACGCAATTGCGGCGGCATTCGTGGCGGCTACCTGGGTCGACTTCGCCTATTTCGCTCCGCGAACGTCGAGCGATACGTTTTCCGCCCTGGCGATCCTGCCCGGCCTCGCGCTGCTGGTCCGCTTCCGCGACAGCGGACGCTGGAGCACGGCGCTAGCGGGGGGATTCCTTTTGGGGCTGGGCTTCATCACGCGCTTTCCGCTGGGGCCTGCGCTGGCGATCCCGTTCCTATGGGCGGGGCGGCTCGATCTACGCAAGGCATGGTTGCCACTGCTCTCCGGTGCGGCCGGGGGCGTGCTGTGCGACGTGCTGGCGAACCTCGCGATGGGGGAGCCACCGCTGCTGTGGGTCTACAACAACGTGCTCGCCAATGTCGTGGCCAACCGCAGCCATGACTACGGCGTGGAGACGGCCGACTGGTACCTGCGGGTGCTGGCGTGGGAGTGGCAATACATTGCAATCGGCCTCTTGCCCGCCATGTGGCTGGGTGCACGGCGCTATCCGATGCTGGCGGCGACGGCGCTTGCTGTGATCGCCGTTCACTCTGCCATCGGGCACAAGGAATACCGCTTCATCCTCCTCGGCGTACTTCTGCTCGTGCTGCTGGCGGCGATCGGTTCCGTAGATCTGGCCCAGCGGTTCGCGGCCTGGCGGGGAAGGCCCTTCGGACTGTCCGGGCTGGCAGTGCTGGCGGTCATCTGGCTGCTGGCGTCGGTTCAGGTCGCAGCGACCGAACCATTCGTGATCAACTGGAGCGTGGGCAAGCTTCCGCTCAAGGCGATGCGTACGGTTCGTGCGCAACCACAGTTCTGCGGGCTTGCCACCTATCGGATCCGCGACATTCCGTTCGTGTCGCGGGCGGTCCTCAACCGGAAGGCGCAAGTCCTGTTCATCGATGGTCCGAATGCGCAGGATGTCGCCGCCAAAGTGCAGGCGCGCTACAATGTCGCGGTGGCACCGGTGGAGCACATGGGGGAACTTCCGGCAGCCTATCGTTTCGTCGGTTGCATGTCTCCGACGCAGCCGTTGTTCGAGCAGCAATATTGCGTCATGGCGCGGGCGGGCCCGTGCACCGAAAAGGCTGGCAAGCTCGATTACAACGAAGCGCTTGTCCGGATGGACAAGTAAGGGTCAGACGCCTTCGAGCGCGTATCCGGCTGAACGGACCGTGCGTACCGGATCCGCCACGCCGGGGATGGCGATGGCCTGGCGCAGACGGCGGATATGCACGTCGACCGTGCGGAGCTCGATGTCGCTGCCGCTGCCCCAGACCGCGTCGAGCAACTGCCCGCGCGAGAACACCCGGCCGGGATGCTCCATGAAGTGCTTGAGCAGGCGGAACTCGGTCGGTCCGACTTTCATGGGCGTACCGCGACGGGTGACGCGGTGGGCGGTCGGGTCAAGCGAAAGGTCGCCGACGACGATGGTCTCGCCGGCCAACGCGGGCCTGACCCGGCGTAGCACAGCGCCGACGCGCGCGATCAGTTCGCGCGGCGAGAAGGGCTTCGTGACGTAGTCGTCCGCGCCGATTTCGAGGCCGCGAATGCGGTCGTCTTCGTCGGAACGCGCGGTCAGCATGATGATGGGGACGTGCGCCGTCTCCTTGTTGCGGCGCAGGCGGCGGCAAACCTCGATGCCGCTGGTGCCACCGATCATCCAGTCCAGCAGGACGAGATCGGGGGCGTCTTCGGCAGCCAGCAGGAGGGCTTCGTCGCCATCGTCGGTGGTGCGGACATCGTAGCCTTCCCCGCGGAACCGGTACTCGACCAGTTCGGCCAGGGCGGTGTCGTCTTCAACCAGCAGCAACTTGGGAGCGGGCACGCAAACCTCCTTGACGGTGAGCTTGCCAAAGCACGTCTAATGTTACCGCCGTATGACGAGGCCTGGAAAAGGTCTGTCAGGCTGGCGGCAGGACTTCTTCGCGTTCGGGCAGGTTGGCACCAGTAGAAGCGTAGTAGACCATTTCCGCGATGTTCGTGGCATGGTCACCGATCCGCTCGATATTGCGGGCAACGAACAGGAGTTGCGCGGCGCTGCTGATCGTGGCCGGGTTCTCGACCATGAACGAGACGAGATTGCGGAAGATCGAATCGTAGAAGGCATCGACCTTGGCATCGCGCTGCACGATTTCGGCGGCGGCAACAGGGTCGCGTGCGGCAAAGGCGGTCAGGACATCGTGGACCATCTCGGCGGCAAGATCGTTCATTGCCGGGATCAGGGTCAGCGGCTCGAACCGCTTGCGGCCCTCGATAATGCCGACGCGCTTTGCGATGTTCTTGGCATAGTCGCCGATGCGTTCGATCACGCCGGCAATCTTGAGCGCGGCGATGACTTCGCGCAGGTCGTCGGCCATCGGCGCGCGCAGGGCGAGCACGCGGATGGCGAGCTTGTCGACTTCGGCCTCGAGCTGGTCGATGCGCTTGTCGCGGGCGATAACGCCTGCGGCAAGGTCATGATCGCCGCGAAGAAGCGCGTCCATCGCTTCAGAGACGGAGAGCTCGGCAAGTCCGCCCATCTCGGCGACCAGGCCGCGCAGCCGGGTGATGTCGTCGTCGAAAGCCTTGACGGTATGTTCGGCCACCAGTTCGTCCTTCTCGTCGCGTTGCCGTGGCTCAGCCGTAACGGCCGGTGATGTAGTCCTTGGTCCGTTCTTCACGCGGGTTGGTGAAGATGTCCGAAGTCTTGCCGTATTCGACGATCTTGCCAAGGTGGAAGAACGCCGTACGTTGCGAAACACGCGCAGCCTGCTGCATCGAGTGGGTGACGATGACGATGGCAAACCGCCCGCGCAGTTCGTCGATCAGTTCCTCGATGCGGGCGGTGGCGATGGGGTCCAGTGCAGAGCAGGGCTCGTCCATCAGGATGACTTCCGGATCGACCGCAATGGCGCGGGCGATGCACAGGCGCTGCTGCTGGCCACCCGAGAGCGCGGTACCGCTGTCGTTGAGCCGGTCCTTCACTTCGTCCCACAGTCCGGCGCGGCGCAGCGATTGCTCGACGATCTCGTCGAGTTCGGCCTTGCTCCCAGTCAGCCCGTGGATCTTGGGGCCATAGGCGATGTTCTCGTAGATCGACTTGGGGAACGGGTTCGGCTTCTGGAACACCATGCCGACACGGGCGCGCAGCTGCACCACGTCCATCCCCGATTTGTAGATGTCTTCGCCGTCGAGCAGGATTTCGCCTTCGACCCGGGCATTGGCGATGGTGTCGTTCATGCGGTTGAGCGAGCGCAGGAAGGTCGACTTGCCGCAACCCGAAGGGCCGATGAAGGCAGTCACATAGCGCTGCGGGATCTCGATCGAGACGTCGTCAATCGCACGCTTGTCGCCATAGAACACCGAGACGTTCTTCGCGCTCATCTTCGAGGGCGCGTCGAAGTAGGGCTTGTCGTCAGACTTCACCGCAGTCTTGATCGCTTCAGCGTTCATTTCACCACCGTTTTTCGAAGCGGTTGCGCAGGTAGATCGCAAGGCCGTTCATCAGGAGAAGGAAGACGAGCAGGACGACGATGGCGGCGCTGGTGCGCTCGACGAAGCCGCGGTCGATCTCGTCGGACCACAGGAATATCTGCACCGGCAGCACCGAGGACGGGGCAGTGAAGCCCGACGGCGGGCTGGCGACGAAGGCGCGCATGCCGATCATCAGCAGCGGCGCAGTTTCACCCAGCGCGCGGGCCATGCCGATGATGGTGCCGGTAAGGATGCCCGGCAGAGCCAGTGGCAGGACATGGTTGAAGACAACCTGCACCTTGCTGGCCCCGATCGCCAGCGCCGCATCGCGGATGGAGGGCGGCACTGCCTTGATCGCGTTGCGGCCCGAGATCACGATGACCGGCATGGTCATCAACGCCAACGTCATGCCACCGATCAGCGGGGCCGAGCGATAGTTCGGGAATAGCGCAAGGAAGACGGCCAGACCCAGCAGGCCGAAGATGATCGAAGGCACTGCAGCAAGGTTGTTGATCGAGATTTCGATCCATTCGGTCCAGCGGTTCTTCGGCGCATATTCCTCGAGATAGAGCGCGGACAGCACACCCACGGGAAATGCCAGGACCAGCGTGATGAACATCGTCAGCATCGAGCCCTTGAGCGCCCCCCAGATGCCGACCGACTGCGGGCTGGTGGCGTCCGAGCGGGTGAGGAAGCCCTTGTCGAAGGTGCGGACGAGTTTGCCCTCGCTCACAAGCCGCTTTGCCACTTGCTGCATTGCCGCGTCGCCTTCGCCGCGCTGGGCGCTGGCAAGATCGTCGCTGGCTGGCAGCGAGGCGTGATAGGTGCCGTTGAGGAGGGTAGGATCTTCGATCAGGGCGGTGGCCACCTCGCGCCATGCCCCCTGTGCGACCAGATCGTCCGCCTCGGCTCCGAGAGCGGCCTTGGCGGCGCCTTCTACAACTTTCTCGAGCCCCGCCAACTCAAGTCCGCCCATCGGATCAGCCTGGGCCAGGCGACGGGCATCGATCTGCATCGAACCGGCGAGCGGGATATCGAACCGCACTTCGCTGCGCTGGAACCCGGCAACGCCCGCCGAACTCATGTTCACGAGCAGAAACGCCAGCATCAGTGCGGAAAAGGCGACGGCGATGAAGCCGAGCCAGCGGAAGCGGCGGTCTGCGGCTCGGCGGCGGGCAAGCCCGCCTTCCATGCGCGCCCGGCGGCGAGCCTGCACTTCGGTCAGCTGCGTGGTGGGAACCGTCTCGGTCATCGCGGGCTCACTCGTAGGCTTCGCGGTAACGCTTCACGACGCGCAGGGCGATGAAGTTCAGCGTCAAGGTGACAAGGAACAGCACCATGCCCAGCGCGAACGCCGAGAGCGTGGCGGGATGGTCGAAACTGCCTTCGCCGGTCAGCATGGCCACGATCTGGAAAGTCACCGTCGTCATGCTCTCGAAGGGATTGGTGGTGAGGTTGGCCGAAGCGCCAGCGGCCATGACCACGATCATCGTCTCGCCGATGGCCCGGCTGATCGCCAGCATCACGCCAGCGACGATGCCGGGCAGGGCGGCGGGCACGAGGACCTTGGTGATGGTCTCGGCGGTGGTCGCGCCCATGGCGAGGCTGCCGTCGCGCATTGCTTGCGGCACGGCGGCAATTGAATCGTCAGCCATCGAGGAAACGAACGGGATGATCATGATCCCCATGACGAGGCCCGCCGCCACTGCGCTTTCGGTCGATGCGCTGGAAATGCCGATGGCCTGCGCGGCATCGCGCACCATCGGAGCGACGGTAAGCGCAGCGAAATAGCCATAGACCACGGTCGGCACGCCCGCGAGAATCTCGAGCAGCGGCTTCATCACCTTGCGCACGCCGCTGCTGGCGTACTGGGTGAGGAAGATCGCGCTCATCAGGCCGAGAGGAATGGCCACGATCATGGCGATGATCGCGCCGATATAGATCGTGCCCCAGAACAGCGGAATCGCCCCGTAGTCGCTGCCGTCGGGCGAACCCGAACTCATCGGATCCGGCGACCAGTGGGTGCCGAACAGGAAATCGAGCGGGGAGACCATGCCGAAGAACCGGACGGTCTCGAACACCAGGCTGGCAATGATGCCGATCGTGGTGAGGATCGCGACAAGCGAGGCGATCAGCAGCAGCGCCATCACTGCGCGCTCGACCCGGGTGCGGGCAGTGAAATCAGGCTTCAGTCGCAGGAAGGCAAATGCGCCACCGGCAAATCCAACGAGGATCGTCACGATCAGGCCGATGGAATCGTAGAGGGTGATCGCGGTACGGAACGGCGCGACAAGACCCTGTGCTTCCTCGTTGAAGACGCCGAAAGCCTTGCCTTCGGCCACGGCGCGGGCCTCGGCCAGCATCGTCTCTCGCTCGAACCCGAAGCCGGGCAGGAGCGAGGAGGCGGGATCGGCGAGAACGTGCGAAGTGATGAGCGATGGGCTGATCGTATTCCACAGCACCGCGAAGAGCAGGGCTGGTACGCCGATCCACAACGCCACGTACCAGCCGTGGAAATTGGGCAGCGAATGAAGCCGGGTGCCCGGAGCAGCCTTGCGGAAGGCCCAGGCACGCGAACGTGCCGCCAGCCAACCGAACAGGCTCAACCCGAAGGCGAGCAGAAGCAGGATGGCTGGCGACATGACTTCGGTACTACCCCCAGTTTTACTTCAGCTGAGAACCATCAAGGACCGGGAGGTCGTTAACAGCCTTGCCGCTGGCTGCAAGCACATCGTCAGGTGCGACCACCATGCCGAGCTTGGCAAGCGCGCCATCCTTGCCCCACAGCTTTGACCATTCGGTGACAAATGCCTGCAGGCCGGGAATTGCCTTGAGGTGCGCCTTCTTCACGTAGATGTAGAGCGGGCGGGCACCGGGATAGGTGAAGTCCGAGATCGTCGCGTAAGTCGGCTCGACCCCCTTCATCGTCAGCCCCTTGATACGGCCCTTGTTCTCTTCGAGGTAGGAATAGCCGAAGATGCCGATGGCCTTCGGGTTCGCCTCGATCTTCTGGACGATAAGGTTGTCATTCTCGCCGGCATCGACATAGGCGCCGTCATCGCGCACTTCGCCGCAGACCTTCTCGTGCTTGTCCTTGTCGCTGTCCTTGAGCGCCTTCATCTCGGCGTTCTCGTCGCAGCCCTTGGTCAGGATCAGTTCCTTGAGTGCGTCACGCGTGCCCGAGGTCGAAGGCGGGCCATAGACCAGGATCGCCTCGTTCGGCAGAGCAGGATTGACGTCCTTCCAGGTCTTGGCGGTGTTGGGCTTGCCGTAGGGGTTCTTGGCCAGCGCCTTGTAGACGTCTTCCGGCGTCAGTGCGATGCCCGGGCCACCCTGTGCTTCGGCAAAGGCGACGCCATCGAGGCCAACCTGGATCTCGACGATGTCCTTGACGCCGTTCTTGGCGCAATCCTCGAACTCGGACTTCTTCATCCGGCGCGAGGCGTTCTCGATATCGGGGAACTGTGCGCCAACGCCGGCGCAGAACAGCTTCATGCCGGCGCCTGTCCCGGTCGATTCGATGATCGGCGACTTGAGCGAGGGGTCGGCCTTGGCGAGCGATTCGGCAACCGCCTTGGCAAACGGATAAACGGTGGACGAACCCACCGCGCGAACCTGATCGCGGGTGGCCGCTTGCTGGCTGCCGCAACCGGCAAGAGCGAGAGCGCCGAGCGCGGCGGCGGAGAGCGAAATCGTGCGAATCATCGACATGGGTTCAAGCCTTCATCCCTGTTGGCAGGGACGCCAATGCGACGGTTGCGTGACAGGTTTATGACAATGCGCGGTCTTGTGTGTCAGTCTTCGGAAACATTTGCTGACGGGGCGAGCGGAATGCGCACGGTGACAGTTGTGCCGACACCCAAAGTGCTCGCGATGTCCAGCTTGCCGCGGTGGCGCTCCACGATGTGCTTGACGATTGCCAGGCCGAGTCCAGTGCCTCCGGCAGCGCGGCTGCGACCCGGATCGGTGCGATAGAACCGGCGGGTGAGGTAGGGCAGGTGATCGGGATGGATGCCTTCGCCCTTGTCGGTGACGACGAGTTCGGCCTCTCCGTCGCGCACAGACAGCTCGACATGAACAGGCTGTGCGGGATCGCCGTACTTGAAGGCATTGTCGATCAGGTTGCGCACCAGCTGGTCGAGCTGCTGACGATCGCCCAGCACCACGGCCTCTGCCGCATCGGCCTCAAGCCTGCCTTCGCCGACGGTCATTGCCGTTTCGCTGGCAATGCTGCCGACCATCTGGCCAAGGTCGATCCTGTCTCGCGGCAGTTCGTGCTTCTCGGCCTCGATGCGGGAAAGCGACATCAGGTCTTCGACCAGGCTCTGCAAGCGGCGTGCTTCCCGCAGTACGGTGGCGTGGAATCTTGCCGCTGTGGCCTCGTCCACCTTGGCGTCCGGGTCTGCGAGCGTCTCGATATAACCGATGATCGAAGCCAGCGGCGTGCGCAGCTCATGGCTGGCATTGGCGACGAAATCGGTGTGCGCGCGGCTGATATCGGCTTCGGCTGTACGGTTGACCATCTCGATCAGCGAATAGCGCTCGTCGATGGGGACGCGGCTGACCTGCCAGATCGACCGGGCGCCAGTGAGGCCACGGACGAGGGCGCGGCCTTCGGGCTTCTGCAGCAGCCGGATCGCCTCGGGATGGCGTAGTGCGACGCGCGCATCCTGCCCGACAATGTGCGCGCCCAGCTCCTCGCGCGCGGCGGCATTGGCCGCGGCAATGCGCTGGCCGTCGAGCATGAGGACGGGAAGGCCGAACGGTTCGACCAGCTCGATCATGGCCTGACGCGACACGCTGCCATCGTCACGGCTGATCGTCTCGACCACCGGTTCGGGACGGGCCAGCCACAAGGTGGCGAGCCAGACGAGGAGGATGGCGAGCGCCATCCAGAAACCTGAGCCCCCCAGATACATGACGATTGCCGCGCACACGGCAACGAAGATGCTGGGAAGTGGCAGCGACAAACCCTTCATCGAATCACGCCGTGTGGATTGCTCGTGCCTGCGAATCGCCGAACGATGTGTCGGCTTCGTTGCAACGCGGATAGGCCAGACCGGGGAGGGGGTGCAAGCAACGGGCGCGCGTTGTCACATTCGGACACCGGCATGTCGCAGAAAAGCCTCACAGTGATCCTGCTGATGTGCTGGTGACCCCTACGGGAATCGAACCCGTGTTTCAGCCGTGAGAGGGCCGCGTCCTGACCGCTAGACGAAGGGGCCAATCTGCATGAAGGGCCAAGCTGTGCACTGCCGGCTTCTTCCGGTTCGGGAAGAAGCAAGTGGTGACCCCTACGGGAATCGAACCCGTGTTTCAGCCGTGAAAGGGCCGCGTCCTAACCGCTAGACGAAGGGGCCACTGGGCTTGCGCCGCTGGGCAGGTCCGCGCCTCTAAGGGGATGATGCCGGGGCGTCAAGCGGCGAATTGCAGAAAATTGTCAGTCGGCGAAAGCTGCGTCCTCGACGTGCAGTTCGGCAGCGGGACGGCTGCCCCAGTCATCGATCTTTGCGCGGCCCGCGAGCCAGAACTGACGGCCGCGTGAACCGTGCAGCAGCACTTGGCCCATCTCGCTCTGCGCAGCGCGGAAGGCGATGGCCTTGAAAGAACGACCATCCGCTCCAGCCGCAATCATGCGCACGTGATCGGTGCCGACAAGGTCGCATTTTACAAGACGCACTGGACCCACCGCCACGCGCGGACCGGGCCAGCCGATTCCGAACGGCCCTGCCGACTCCAGCGTCTCCACCAGTGCAGGCGTCAGGCCACCCGGCGCGAGCGACAGGTCTAGCAAGAGCGATTGCGCGGCACGCGCGCCTACGACTTCCCGGGCCAGGCGTTCGTCCAGCCAATCGGCCAGTCGATCGAGGTGCGACGGATCGATGGTCAGTCCGCAGGCCATCGCGTGGCCGCCTCCCGCGACGAGCAGACCCGCCTCGCGGGCTGCAATGATAGCCGCACCCAGATCGACCCCGGCAATGGATCGGCCCGAGCCCTTGCCGTGGCCCGCCTCATCCGCGCCAAGCGCTATGACCAGCGAGGGCTTGCCGGTCTTCTCCTTGATTCGTCCTGCGACGATGCCGATCACGCCGGGATGCCAGCCGTGACCTGCCAGCACCATCACCGCGCGGTTGTGCTGCGCAGCGATCTGCGCCTCGGCTTCCTCCTGCACCACCTGTTCGATCGCCCGGCGTTCATCGTTGAGGCGCGACAGCTGCGCGGAAATGTCGCGGGCCTCGTCAGGGTCCTGAGTCGTCAGCAGGCGCACGCCGAGCGTGGCCTCGCCGACGCGGCCGCCGGCATTGATGCGCGGGCCGAGCGCAAAGCCAAGATCGCTGCATGTTGGTGCGCGGCTGAGTCGGCTGGCGTCGATCAGAGCCGAGAGCCCGATGTTCTCGCGCCGTGCCATGATCTTCAGGCCTTGCGAGACGAGCGCGCGGTTGAGGCCCTTCAATTGCGCCACGTCAGCGACCGTGCCGAGTGCGACCAGATCCAGCAGGCGCATCAGATCCGGCGCCTTGCGGGATTCGAAGTAGCCTTTCGTGCGCAATTCGCGAACGGTCGCCACGGCGAGCAGGAAAGCGACGCCCACGGCTGCAAGGTGCCCATGCGCAGCGGCTTCGTCGCACTCGTCGAGCCGGTTCGGGTTGACCAGCGCAGCGGCGCGGGGCAGCTCGGGCGAGCACTTGTGGTGATCGACCACGATGACATCGACCCCGGCTTCGGCTGCAGCGGCGAGCGCCTCGTGCGCCATGGCCCCGCAATCGACTGTGACGATCAGGTTCGACCCTTCCTGCGCGAGCTTGACCAAGGCCTCGCCGGAGGGACCATAGCCTTCAAGCAGGCGGTCGGGGATATAGTGGCCTGCACTTACGCCGAGATCGCGCAGCAGCAGGATCAGCAGCGCTGCGCTGGTGGCGCCGTCGACGTCGTAGTCCCCGTAGATGGTTATGCGTTCGCCCGAGAGCACGGCATCGGCAAGGCGGCGTGCGGCGGTGTCCATGTCGCGGAACAGGGAAGGATCGGGCAGGAAATCGCGCAAGGTCGGCCGGCGGTGGCGTTCGAGATCCTCCTCGCTCACCCCGCGCGAGAGCAGGAGCTGGGTGACGATGACATCATCCACGCCGCTGCCGCCCTGAGCGGAGCCAGAAAGTCCGAGGTCCATGTTCCCGCCGCGCCAGCGCCAGGCCTGCCCGGAAAGAGATTGTGTAATAGCCGTGACCGGAATCATCGCTTTGCGCTATACCATGGCGCAGGCTGCGGAAAGGGCAGGCGGGTGTGCAGTTGCTCACCGCCAAGGAATTGTCCCCGGCGCATAGGGTCGCATCGGTTCTGTAATCCTTGAGGAGGATGCTGAAATGCGCGCGAACTTGGGACGTTACCTCATCGGTGGTCTGGTCCTGGCAGGAGCGGGAGTGGGCGTTCTTGCCCAGCAATCCAGCGCTCCTGTTGCCCGCTACGAAATGCGGGCGGAGACAATGTCGGGCTTTGGTGCTGGCGGGCAGGGCGGCATGGGCGCCGCCATGGCCATGGCGATGGGCGGCACTCCCAAGGCACAGCACATGCTCTGGCTCGACCTCGGCTCGTCGCGCCTGGCGGCCGACGGCAAGCCCAAGGCCGAGCATTTCATGCCGACAGGGGCCAAGCTCGGAAAGTCGGTGTTGCTGAAAACGCCGGTAAAGATGCCCGCAGAGCCCGGCACCGCCGAGTTTCAGCGACCAAAGGGGCGCATGCTGATCTTCTGGGGTTGCGGCGAACATGCGCCCAAGGGGCAGCCGGTGGTGATCGATTTCAGCAAGCTGGCGGCAGGACAGATCCCGCCCGGATTGTTCACCACTGCGGTGCCGGTCGACCGCTGGGTTTCTCCATCATCCAGCCGCACATACGGGACCTGGCCGAGCGATGACGGCAAGTCGGCCAAGCCGGATTCGTCGCTGATCGGTGCCCATCGTGTTGTGGGCAACTACTCCCCGGACATCGCCTTCAGTCTGGCAAAGGACTTCATGGGGCCACTCAACGCTTCGAACAGCTCCCAGCCGAGCGGGGCGACGCTGCTGCGGTGGGGGGCGGTTTCCGATGCGACCGGGTACTACGCTATGATCATTGGCGGGAGGCAGGCACCCAAGGGGCAGGACATGACGGACATCGTCTGGTGGACGTCGAGCGCATCGCGCCAGTTCGGCGGCGGACTCTCCGACTGGCTGGCACCGGCCACCGTGGCAAAACTCGTGGCGGAAAAGACAGTGATGTCGCCCCAGACGACGACCTGCACCATTCCGGCCGAGGTCAAGGCTGCGGCTCCCGACTACATGTTCGGAACGCTGCACGCCTACGGTCCCGAGGAGTCCTTTGCCTACCCGCCGCGACCAGCCGATCCGAAGGTGAAGTGGGTACCAGAGTGGACGGCGCGCATCCGCCACCGCTCGACGACCGGTTTCCTCGTGGGAATCGAAGGTTTTGGCGGTGCGGCCGATACGGCGGGTCCGGCACCCAAGCCACAATGCAAGCCCAAGAAGAAGGGGCTGGGCGGGCTGCTTGGTGGCGCAGTGGGCGGCGCCCAGGGCGTTCCGGGCGCCGGCGGTGACGGTTGCTGACGGCATGGCGGAAGGACTGCTTATCGTCTGGCACAGCCGCACCGGCGCAGCCGAAGCCATGGCTCGGGCTGCGGCGGAAGGTGCCATTGCCGAGAGCGGTCCCCAAGCCTGCAGGTTGATCAGTGCGGAACTGGCAACTTGCGACGATCTGCTGGGGGCTTCCGGATACCTGTTCTGTTGTCCGGAAAACCTCGGCAGTATGACCGGGGAAATGAAGGCCTTTTTCGACCGGTGTTACTATCCCGTCCTCGGGCGGATAGAAGGCCGCCCTTATGCGACGATGATCGCAGCGGGATCGGATGGCACGGGTGCGGAACGGCAGATCGATCGCATCGTCACCGGGTGGCGCTTGCGGCGGGTGGCCGAGTCCCTGATTGCCTGCACGCTGGCGCAGACGCCCGAGGCCATATTGGCCCCAAAGACGCTTGGTGAAAATTTGCTCAAGGACTGTCGCGAAATGGGACAGGCAATTGCAGCCGGGCTGGCGCTAGGGGTTTTCTAAGCAATCTCACACTATGGTCCGGAACGGGACAATCGCGAGGCCGAGGTGACTCGACGCTGTTCCTGCGCTGTGCAACGCTGTGTCATTGCTGAAAGGTGGGCGAGTGGACGCAAGTGACCGGTCTGCAGATTGTGCGCCTGTCGCAGCACTGCTGCATGACGCCGAAAGCATGCCCGCCCTGTCCGATCTCCTTTCGGGCCCGGAACGGGGATTGCAGTACTTTGTTTCGCACGCTCCTGAAGCCAGCGAAGGCTGGGCAGAGGTGCTCAGCAACGGGTTGACGTTCGACCTGTGCGGCCTCGCTGACGGACCGGTCATGTCGGCACCGGACATTGCGAGCGCGGTGGGGCTGGCATGGCCGGATAGTGCCCCTTCGGGCTGGTTGACGGTGGCTCCGGGGCCGCATCTCGCCGGCGCTGAGCGTCTGCTTCCGGTGATTCGCGTCGTTTCGATGTTGCTCATGGAATTGGCAAAAGTTGGCCCGGCCAAGGGCATTGCATGGCTTCCTGCCCGTCTGGTCCTAAAAACCGACGTGTTCGAGCGCGCAGTCCGGCCTTGGCTCGAAGGCGGCGCATTTCCGGCGCCGGCCTTTGTTTCGATGCATCGCGAGGCAGATGGTACACTGCGCACGGAAGGTCTCAAATTCCTGACAGGGCAGGAGTTTTCGCTCAGTCCGAGCGCGTCCGGCGATCTGCGCCAGCTTCCGTTCGTCGCGCTTCGCCTGGTGGACTGGCTGGTTGCCCACGGACCTGTGGTGGAACCGATGCGAGCAGTTCTTGCCGGAACGGGGGCAGTCTTGCTTGAGGCTGAGGGAGGCGAACGTATCCTTGCCCGGTGCGACTGAAACTGGACCATTTCCGATCAGATAGGGAATGCCTGCCATTCGGCAGCGTCAATGTTCCCGGCCAATCGGGCTACCTGCCAGATCAGCAACGCCACCACCTGATACCGAGGCAGGTCCTGCACTTCGCGCCGCTTCAGCGGATGATCGGTTCGCTCGGAGCCGATCGCCTCGGCATCCATGATTTTCGCCGCAACGGCCAGTTGCTCCCTGCGTCCGAGAATGCGGCATTGCGCGCAGGTCTGCCGCTTCATCGCGGTCCCCACCGGGCCTACAACGAACTGGTGATCGAACGGATCGGCCAGATCGAGGCCGACTGGTCGCGTGATCGGGAGCAGGGCTCCGGGGCTGACTATGTCGCGTTGATGCGCTTCGATCTGTTGCAGCGGGCGTTGCGCCGCCGTCTGCTCGATCCGAGGAAGTGGTCGCGAGCGCCGTTGAACGCCCGCGACCCCGCTCTCGATTTCAGTCACCTCGACGAGATGGTCGACCTGTTCTGGTCTGCCACAGCATCAGAGAGCAGCGCTGCGGTTGCTACTTGAGGAATGGCGCCGAATTTGCAGCAAGCTTGGAGGCGGCCTCCCGGTACTCCGCTTCGAGCCGGTCGACCCGGACGGAAACCGGTTCGACCGCAGCCACTGCGCCAATGCCCTGACCGGAGCCCCAGATGTCCTTCCACGCCTTCGCCTCGGTGTTGCCACCCGAGCCGAAGTTCATCTTGCTGGGATCGCTTTCCGGCAGATTGTCAGGGTCAAGCCCCGCATTGACGATGGAGGAGCGCAGGTAGTTGCCGTGCACGCCGGTGAAGAGATTGGAATAGACAATGTCGTCTGCCCGGCTGTCGACGATGGCCTGCTTGTAGGCGGCGTTGGCGTTGGCCTCTTCGGTCGCGATCCAGGCCGAGCCGATATAGGCGAAGTCGGCACCCAGAGCCTGTGCGGCCAAGACCGAACGGCCGTGCGCAATTGCGCCTGACAGGGCGACCAGACCGTCGAACCACTGACGGATTTCCTGCATCAAGGCGAAGGGAGACTGCGCTCCGGCATGGCCGCCGGCACCGGCAGCAACCGGGATGAGCCCATCTGCACCCTTTTCGACCGCCTTGCGGGCGAAGCGGTCGTTGATCACGTCGTGCAGCACGATGCCGCCCCAACCATGCGCTGCAGCATAGACGTCTTCGCGGGCGCCGAGCGAGGTGATCAGCATCGGCACCTGCCACTTGGCACACAGCGCCATGTCCTCGTCGAGGCGGTTGTTGGTCTTGTGGACGATCTGGTTGACGGCGAATGGTGCGGCTGGTCGGTCCGGATTGGCGCGGTTGTGCGCGGCCAGTTCCTCGGTGATCTGGTGCAGCCATTCATCGAGCTGGCTGATCGGGCGGGCGTTGAGCGACGGGAACGAGCCGACTATCCCGGCTTTGCATTGCGCAATCACCAGTTCCGGACAGGAGATGATGAAAAGCGGCGAGGCAATGACGGGAAGTCGCAGGTTGGCGAACAACGGGGGAAGGGGCATTCGGCTCGTGTCCTTCGGGATGCATTTAATCGGTTAGTTAAGTGGCTAGGTGAAGCCGCGTCGCTTGTCAAAGGCGCTTATGCCAACACATCCTCGATGCCGTAGAATCGCGCTGCGGTGCCGGCAAACAGCGCATGCTTCTCTGCTTCCGATGCGCCATGGGCCAGGCGCTTGAAGGTATTCCACAGCACGTTGTAGCTCGCACCCCACTTGTCGACAGGATAGTTGCTTTCGAACATCGCACGCTCAGGGCCGAAGGCTTCGATGCAGGTCTCGATGTAAGGGCGCCACATCGCGGCGAGGGTTTCGGACGAGAGCCCTGCCATGGGTCCCTGCTCGGGAAGTCCGCAAAATGCCATGGCAAGGCCGCCAAGCTTGATCGTGACGTTGGGACACTCGGCGATCTGCCGGATCATGCTGCGCCAGCCATCGAAGCGCTCGTGCAGCTTGCCGTGGTAGCTCGACATGCCCAGCGGCGTGCCACAATGATCGAGGCAGATCGGCTGGTCGGGAAAGGCGCGGGCGAGGCTGAGAGCATCACCCAATTGGGGTTCCAGCAACCATGCATCGAAAGTGAGACCAAGTTCACCGAGGTGGCGGAATCCCTCGCGGAACCTGTCGGATAGGTAAAGCTCGGGCGGTGCGTGAAACGGCGGGCCGAGAACATCGGGGTTGGCGTCCCAAGCTCCCTGATGGCGAATGCCGCGGAAGCGACCATTGCCCGCCTGTGCAAGAGCCTCGAGGACCGGACGTGCGCCGTCGCCAAGCTGGAGATCGGCATGGCCGATGATGGCTGCGCAGGGCCCGAAGTTGCCGTAAAGGCCGCTGGCTCCCTGTGCGGCGACACCGTTGACGAACTCGACCTCACCCACCGGCTTCATCGCCGTCTCGGCACAGGCCCGATAGAACGCGCCACATTCCATATAGACGGTGGCGATGACGTTATGGCCACCGCGCGCATCGGCCAGCAACTGGTCGAACGTGTAATAGGCCGAATGGCTCAGCGTCTCGATGAATTGATGCCGTGGCTCAGGAAATGCCGCGATCAGAGGGCGCAGGTCCCAGAGGTGATGATGCGGATCGATGATCGGCAGGTCGGGTTCGAGTATCGCTTCTTCGGCCATAAGTCCTGTCCCGTTGCGCGCCTCTTGCGGGCACGGACAGGACTATGGCGCATCGCTTGTCGCGGGCAAGCCTGATTTAACTGGCCGATTGAACAGGTGGCTCCGGGTGAGCCACCTGCACAAGTTCAGGCAGCCGCGTTTGCTGCGCTGAGAACGGCGCGGACGCTGGCAGTCGCAACGTCCTCGTCAATGCCGACGCCCCAGATGGTACGACCATCGTTGGTCTTGCACTCGACATAGGCGGCAGCGCGCGCGTTGCTGCCGGCGCCCATGGCGTGTTCGGAATAGTCGGTGATATCGATCTCGACGCCGAAACCGTCCTTGAGCGTAGCGACGACCGAGGAGATCAGGCCGTTGCCGCGGCCCGAGACAGATTGGACCTTGCCATCGACCTCGATCTTGCCGGCGAAGATTCGCGTACCGTCGGCCCCGCGGGCCTCCTCGTAATCGACAAGCTGGAAGTGCTGCGGTGCATCGAGGCGATAGGCCTTGCGGAAGACGCCCCAGATGTCTGCGGCCTGCAGTTCGCGGCCCAGTTCATCGGCCAATGCCTGCACATGCCGCGAGAAGTGCGCCTGCATCTTCTTGGGCAGCTTCAGGCCCTGGTCCTGCTCGAGTACCCAGGCAAAGCCGCCCTTGCCGGATTGCGAATTGACGCGGATTACCGCTTCGTAGCTGCGGCCGAGATCGGCCGGATCGATCGGCAGGTATGGAATCGACCACAGTTCGTCGTTGCGCGTTTCCTGCGCGGCGAAGCCCTTCTTGATGGCGTCCTGATGGCTGCCGGAGAATGCGGTAAACACCAGTTCGCCGCCATAGGGGTGGCGCGGGTGGACGGGCAGCTGGTTGCAGTACTCAACCGTCTGGATCACCTCGTCGATGTCCGAGAAGTCCAGTTCAGGGTCGACCCCTTGCGTGTACAGGTTGAGGCCGACGGTAACGAGGCAGCAGTTGCCCGTGCGCTCACCATTGCCGAACAGGCAGCCCTCGACTCGGTCTGCACCCGCCATCAGGCCCAGTTCTGCAGCGGCAACGCCGGTGCCGCGATCGTTGTGGGTGTGCAGCGAAATCACCGCACGGTCGCGATTCGGCAGGTTGCGGCAGAAGTACTCGATCTGGTCGGCATAGATGTTGGGCGTCGCCGCCTCGACTGTTGCCGGCAGGTTGAGGATGATCGGCTTGTCCGTGGTCGGCTGGAGAATCTCCATGACCGCTTCGCAGCATTCGATGCTGAAATCGACCTCGGCGGTGGAGAAGGTCTCCGGGCTGTACTCGAAATGCCAGTCAGTCTGCGGGAACCGGGCGGCCTGATCGCGCAAGTGCTTGGCACCGGCAATCGCGATCTCGCGCACGTCCTTCTTGTCCATGCCAAATACCACGTTGCGCCACAGCGGCGACACCGCATTGTAGACGTGCACGATGGCCTGCTTGGCCCCGGCCAAGCTCTCGAACGAGGTCTTGATCAGGTCTTCGCGGGACTGGGTCAGCACCTGAACGAAGACGTCGTCTGGAATCCGGCCGTCATCGACCAGCCCACGGATGAAATCGTACTCGGTGGCGCCGGCCGAGGGGAAGCCGACTTCGATTTCCTTGAGGCCAACCTTGAGCAGCAGATCGAAGAACCGGCTCTTCTTCTCGGCATCCATCGGATCGATCAGCGACTGGTTGCCGTCGCGCATGTCGGTCGAGAGCCAGCGCGGGGCCTTGGTGATCGTCCGGCTGGGCCACTGGCGATCAGGCAGGTCGATCTGCGGGAACGGGCGATACTTGGCCGAAGGGTTCTTGAGCATGGTCATGGGAATACTCGAATGATCTGGATTTGGTCGGTTCTGGCTTTCATCCCCTGGGCGCCGTGCGCGGCGGGAAGGACCGACGCGTCAGCTCACGCCCAAGGGCGGATAAGTCGCAGGGTAAGGTCCAGTCGAGCGATCATGCGACAAGCCTATGGTGAATCGAAGGCCACTTGTCCAGAATGAAAGCAGGCATACTGGGAGAGAAAGCCATGAATGTTGCGCCCTTCGTTGTGGACATACCGCAGAGCGCCATCGAGGATCTGCACAAGCGCATAGACATGACGCGCTGGCCCGAGAAGGAGACGGTCGACGACTGGTCGCAGGGCACGCCACTGGCAGCGTTGCAGGATTTTGTGGCCTACTGGCGCAACGGCTATGATTGGTATGCCTGTCAGGCCATGCTCAACGACTGGGGCATGTTCGAGACCGAGATCGATGGCGTGATGATCCGGTTCCTCCACATCCGTTCCCCCCATGCCGAAGCACGCCCCCTCATCCTCACGCACGGCTGGCCCGGTTCGATTCTCGAATTCCGCAGGTGCATTGCGCCGTTGACCCGGCCGGAGGAGCATGGCGGCACCGCTGCCGACGCCTTCCATCTCGTGATTCCCTGCCTTCCCGGTTACGGCTTCTCGGGCAAGCCCGTCGTAAAGGGCTGGAGCGTGCAGAAGATTGCGCAGAGCTGGGGCGTGCTGATGAAGCGGCTGGGATATGGCAGCTGGCTGGCGCAAGGCGGTGACTGGGGTTCGGCAGTGACGACAGCGATCGGTGCGATGAAGGTGGAAGGGTGCATCGGCATTCATCTCAACATGCCGATTGCTCGGCCACTGCCCGAAGACCTCGCCGCACCCGCTCCCGACGAACTCAAGGCGCTGGGCGGCCTGCAGCATTACCAGGAGCAGGACTCGGGTTACTCCAAGCAGCAGTCCACGCGACCGCAGACGGTGGGCTATGGTCTGGTTGATTCTCCCGCAGGTCTGGCAGGCTGGATTTACGAGAAGATGTGGGCCTGGACCGACAATTCGGGACGCGCAGAGGACGCCCTGAGCCGGGACGACATGCTCGATAACCTGATGCTCTACTGGTTGACTGCGGCAGGTGCTTCGTCTGCGCGACTTTATTGGGAAAGCTTCGGCAGCTTCGGCCCATCGCAGATCGACATTCCCGTCGCGGCAAGCGCGTTTCCCAAGGAAATCATTCCAGCGCCGCGCAAGTGGTTCGAACGGACATGTTCGCAGCTGGTCTACTGGGGTGAACTCGACAAGGGCGGGCATTTCGCCGCGTGGGAGCAGCCCGAAGCCTTCGTAAAGGAACTTCGGGCCGCATTTGCCCTCATGCGATAGAGACTACTTCTTTTCGAACGCCACCGTGATGTCGAGCTTCACTTCGTCCGAGACGAAGGGAATGCCGTACTTCACGTTGAAGTCCGAACGCTTGAGCATCGCCTTCCCGTGGAAGCCGAGCGTTGCGGCCTTGGTGAACGGATTGGTGCCGGCACCGGCAAAGGTCGCGTCGATCGTCACCGGCTTGGTCACGCCGTTGAGCGTGAGGTCGCCGGTGATCTTCGCGCTCATGCCGTCCGCGCCGGGGACGACGCTGTTCGAGACGAAAGTGGCGTCTGCCGGGGCTGCTCCGAAGAAGTCGGCAGGTTTGCCGTCGGCCGCCGGCTTGAGCAGGTGCGCGGTAAGTCCGGCGTTTGCCGTCATGACCTTGCTGACCGGAATCTTGACCGACACCTTGGCGTCAGCGGGATTGGCCGGATCAATGTCGAGCGTGCCCGACACGTCGCCGAACAGGCCGAAGTAATCATTGAAGCCGAAGTGGTTGACGCTCCAGCCGATGAGCGAATGGCTGGCATCGGCAGTATAGGAACCGGCAACGACCCGCGTCTTGTCGGCCTTGCCCGGCGCTTCGGGCATCTGCGCGACCATGGGAGCGGCGGCAGCGGCAAGAGCGAGGGGCAGGGCGAGCATGAGTGCGCGCGGCATCCGCGAAAGCTTCGACATGAGGGGATCTCCTTGGGGAGGATGGGAGCACGATGGATGCCAAAGTGCCCGCAAACGCACAAGGCGAAACTCCGCCAAAGCAGTTCGGCTTTTCTCAGGATACGGAACGCAGCGGAAGTCGGGCAATCAGCCGCAACGGGCGGTCAGCAACCTGCCGGCTTCGTCAACGATGAGATTGAGGCGATCGTTGCGTAAGTCCTGCGTGATGACGGTGCCCGGCCGTATCACACGAATCCGGTCATGGCCTACGCTGCGCGACAAACCATTGCGGGATTGCGGCGTCAGCATGGTCCCGACCAGACGCAGCGCGTCACGCTGGCCGCAGGAATCCGGACTGGCCATGTCAGGCGGGCTCCTGCCCACACGGGAGTTCTGCGCAGTCGGGCGAGGTGTCATCTCTTCCGTTGCTGCAAGGGCGGGCGCGGCAAGCAGGCTGATCGCGGCCATGTAAATCGGGAACCTTGGCAAGGATCGGCCTCGTGTGATCAAAATCTCCGTATCTGAGTGATATAGATCACACTGCTTACGTCCACTGCATTCGTCGATCCCGGGACGACGTTAATGGAAAGAGCAGGTTGGGGGGAGCAAAAGAAAGGGCGGCCGAAGCCGCCCTTTCCGAATGCTTGTGCTGATGTGGAGCGATCAGTTCTTGGACTGGTCGACCAGCTTGTTCGCACCGATCCACGGCATCATCGCGCGAAGCTTCGAGCCGGTTTCCTCGATCAGGTGGCGCTTGGCGAGGCCGCGGGCGGCCTTCAGTTCGGGCTGGCCGGCGCGGTTGTCGAGCACGAAGTCCTTGACGAAGCGGCCTTCCTGGATGTCGGCGAGGACGCGCTTCATTTCCTTCTTGGTCTCTTCGGTGATGATGCGCGGACCGGTCTTGATGTCGCCGTATTCGGCGGTGTTCGAGATCGAGTAGCGCATGTTGGCGATGCCGCCTTCATAGAGCAGGTCGACGATCAGCTTCAGTTCGTGGAGGCATTCGAAGTAGGCCATTTCCGGCGCGTAACCGGCTTCGACCAGGGTTTCGAAACCGGCCTGGATCAGCGCGGTGGTGCCGCCGCACAGGACGACCTGCTCACCGAACAGGTCGGTTTCGCATTCCTCGCGGAAGTTCGTTTCGATGATGCCCGAACGGCCGCCGCCAACGCCCGATGCGTAGGCGAGGGCAACGTCATGGGCATTGCCGGTCACGTTCTGGTGGACGGCGATCAGGCAGGGCACGCCGCCGCCACGCTGGTATTCGCTGCGCACGGTGTGACCGGGGCCCTTCGGCGCGATCATGATCACGTCGATGTCGGCGCGCGCTTCGATCAGGCCGAAGTGGATGTTCAGGCCGTGGGCGAAGGCCAGCGCTGCGCCGGGCTTCATGTTGGCGTGCAGGTCGTCAGCGTAGATCGCGGCCTGGTGTTCGTCGGGCGCGAGGATCATGAGCACGTCGGCCCATGCAGCGGCTTCGGCGTTGGCGAGGACCTTGAAGCCGGCGGCTTCAGCCTTCTTGGCACTGGCCGAACCCGGACGCAGCGCGATGGCCACTTCCTTGACGCCCGAATCGCGCAGGTTCTGCGCGTGGGCATGGCCCTGCGAGCCGTAGCCGAGGATCGCGATCTTCTTGTCCGTGATGAGGTTCAGATCGCAGTCTGCGTCGTAATAGACCTTCATGTCGTTCCCAATCTTTGATGAATTCGTGAATGGATGAGTGAATGGTTCAGGCGGCAGTAGCGCCGCGGATCATGCCGACGATGCCCGTCCGGCCGACTTCGACAAGGCCAAGTTCCTTCATCAGCGCGACGAAGCTGTCGATCTTGTCCGGCGCGCCGGTCAGTTCGAAGATGAAGCTCGAGGTCGTGGTGTCGACCACCTTGGCGCGGAACACGTCGGCAAGGCGCAGCGCCTCGACGCGGTTCTCGCCCTTGCCGGAAACCTTGATCAGGGCCAACTCACGCTCGACGAAGGGGCCGACTTCGGTGAGGTCGGTGACCTTGTGCACCGGCACCAGCCGTTCGAGCTGTGCGCGGATCTGGTCGATGATCGGGGGCGGACCGTGCGTCACGATCGTGATGCGGCTGACGTCATGGCCGTCGGTGATGTCGGCCACGGTCAGGCTGTCGATGTTGTAGCCGCGCGCGGTGAACAGCCCTGCGATCTTGGCAAGGATGCCCGCCTCGTTGTCGACGGTGATCGTAAGGACGTGGCGCTCCTGCGCCTCTTGAGCGATGTGCATCATATCCGGGGTCCTCACACCAGCGCCTTGGCTTCGTCGTCCATGGTGCCTGCCACTTCATCGCCGTAGAGGATCATGTCGGTGTGCGCAGCCCCAGACGGGATCATCGGGAAGCAGTTGGCTTCCTTGGCAACGAGGCAATCGACGAACACTGGACCGTCATGGTCGATCATCGCCTGGATGCCGGCATCCAGTTCGCTCTCGTCGGTGATGCGGATGCCCTTCCAGCCATAGGCTTCGGCAAGGCGCACGAAGTCGGGCAGGCTGTCCGAGTACGAGTTCGAATAGCGGCTCTCGTAGGTCAGTTCCTGCCACTGGCGAACCATGCCCATCCATTCGTTGTTGAGCACGAAGACCTTGACCGGCAGGCGATACTGCGTGGCGGTCCCAAGCTCCTGGATGTTCATCTGGATCGAGGCGTCGCCTGCGATGTCGATCACCAGGGTATCGGGGAAGCCCGCCTGCGCACCGATCGCGGCGGGGAGGCCGTAGCCCATCGTGCCGAGACCGCCCGAGGTGAGCCACTTGTTCGGCTTCATGAAGTGGAAGTACTGCGCCGCCCACATCTGGTGCTGGCCGACTTCCGTTGAAATGATCGGATCGTGCGCCTTGGTCAGTTCGTACAGGCGCTCGACCGCATATTGCGGCATGATCAGCTTGGACTTGCGCGGATAGGCGAGGCTCTTGCGGCCGCGCCACTCGTCGATGCGGGCGTACCAGCCGGTCAGGTCCTGCGCCTTGTAGCCGCGTTCCAGCCACGCTTCGATCAGCTGCCCGAGAACCTTCCCGCAATCGCCGATCACTGGCAGGTCGACGGCGACGGTCTTGTTGATCGACGCGCGATCGATGTCGATGTGGATCTTCTTCGAGTTCGGAGCGAAGGCATCAAGGCGGCCGGTCACGCGGTCATCAAACCGTGCGCCGACGCAGACGATCAGGTCCGCCTGATTCATCGTCAGGTTGGCTTCATAGGTGCCATGCATGCCGAGCATGCCGAGCCACGCCGGATGATCCGCCGGGAACGCACCCAGACCCATCAGCGTCGAGGTGACCGGCGCACCGGTGAGCGATTGCAGCTCGCGCAGCAGGCGTGCTGCCTCCGGGCCGGAGTTGATCACGCCGCCACCGGTATAGAACACCGGAGCCTTGGCCTTGGCGATCATCTCAATGGCCTCGGCGATCTCGCTTGCGCCACCTTCGGTCTGCGGGGAATAGCGGTTGCGCTGCTGCGGTGCCGCGCCAACCCAAGCAGCCGTGGCGATCTGGACGTCCTTGGGGATGTCGATCACGACCGGGCCGGGGCGGCCTTCGGTGGCGATGCGGAACGCCTCGTCGATCGTCGCGGCGAGCTGTGAAGGGTCCTTCACCAGATAGTTGTGCTTGGTGCAGTGACGGGTGATGCCGACGGTATCGGCTTCCTGAAATGCGTCGGAGCCGATCAGGCCGGTCGGAACCTGCCCGGTGATCACGACCATAGGGATCGAATCCATGAAGGCATCGGCAATACCCGTGACGGCATTGGTCGCGCCGGGGCCCGAGGTGACGAGCACGACGCCAGGCTTGCCCGTCGCGCGTGCGTACCCTTCGGCAGCATGGGCCGCGCCGGCTTCATGGCGAACGAGGATGTGGCGGATGCGTTCATCGCCGAACAGCGCGTCATAGATCGGCAGGACCGCGCCGCCGGGGTAGCCGAACACGAATTCGACGCCCTTGGCGACAAGGCTTTCGACCAGGATCTCGGCGCCGCTGCGCTCGCTTGTCACGTTACTTCATCCTTCTTCGCGTGCGAGGCCGTTAGACCTCCTGACACGCAGGAAAAACAAAAATTTCGGCCCGGCTGCAGTGTTAACCGCGCCGGGCCGTCTCTCCCTTTCGGGTGCTTGATCGACATGCAAGATGGATCAGGCAATTGACGGCCTGCTACTTGACATAAAAGGTGGTGTCAAGCGGCTAAGTGCGCAATAAACTTGCTGTGAGGTCGAAGTCAATGGAATTTTCGTACACGATCCGAGGCCAATGCCCCGGATTCTGGTTCTTCAGCCAGGTGTACTGTCGCTTGGCGTAATTCCGGGTGGCCTGCTGACCCGCCGCCATGGCTTGTTCGCGAGACATTTCGCCGCGCAGGAATGCCGCGATTTCGGGCACGCCGATGGCGCGCATGACGGGGAGCGATTCGGGCAGGCCTCGAGAGAGCAAAGCCTCGACTTCAGCAACCGCACCGCCATGCCACATCAGTTCGAAGCGAAGATCGCAGCGCTGATAGAGCCATTGGCGCTCTGGCAGGAGAATGACTGGGGTGAGGTCTATAGCGTCGCCGATCCCGCCGACGCGCTGTTGCTGCCAATGCGCCATCGAATGCCCGGTCGAGCGCACAACCTCCAATGCGCGGGTCACGCGTTGCACATCGGCAGGGCCAAGCAGAGCGGCGCGCGCAGGATCCTCTTCGCGCAGTGCCGCATAGGCTAGCTCGACCGGCAAGGCCCGTACCTCCGCACGAACGGCTGGGTCGATGTCCGGAACTGGCGCGATGCCGTGGAGCAGGGTGTTGATGTACATGCCTGTCCCGCCGACAAGGATCGGCATTGCATCACGCGCATGGGCCGCAGCGATCTCTGCCTTGGCCGCGTTCGCCCAGTCGGCCGCCGAACAGGCCTGCGCGCCATCCCATGCGCCGAACAGGACATGCGTCACGCCCTGCATCTCTTCCTCGGACGGCCTCGCGCTCAGCACGCGCAGATCGGCATAGACCTGCGCGCTGTCTGCGTTGATGACCGCCGCTTCACGCCCCTGGGCTTGCAGCCGGAGCGCGATCTTCACTGCGAGATCGCTCTTGCCGCTGGCCGTCGGCCCTGCGATTAGCGCCACGCGCGGCTTGCCCGCCGTATCTATCGAAAAGGATTCCCCGTTGATCATCGCGCGCCTGATAGCAGACCCGGAGACGCTTGGTGACAATCTCTCGCTCGCGATGGAAATGATCGAGGCGCGCGACTGGGAAGTTGCCGGGGCCGGGATGCTCGATTTCTGCGAAGACGTGCTGGAACTCGAAGTCGTCGAGGGCAATCCTGCAGGCATCCGCAAGATTCTCGACCAGTGCTTCCCCGATAGCGATCTGCTGCTGTCCAACGGGTTGATCGAAGTGCCCAACCTCTTCGTCTCCGACATGGATTCGACGATGATCGGGCAGGAATGCATCGACGAGCTGGCCGATTTCGCGGGCCTGAAGGACCGCATCGCCGCCATCACCGAACGCGCGATGCAGGGTGAACTCGATTTCGAATCTGCCTTGCGCGAACGCGTCGGCCTGCTCAAGGACCTGCCGGACTCGGCGATAACCCAGTGCCTCGATGAACGCATCCGCCCGATGCCCGGCGCGCGCACACTTGTCTCCACGCTGAAATCGCGCGGCTGCCACACCGTGCTGGTAACTGGAGGCTTCCACTCCTTCGCCGATCCGGTGGCGGAACTGCTCGGGTTCGATCGCGTGGTGGGTAACCGCCTCGGCTTGCACGAAGGCATGCTGACCGGCGGTCTCGTCGGCGGAATTGTCGACAGTTCGGTCAAGAAGAAGGTCCTGCTCGAGGAGACCGAGCGGCTTGGCAGCGAAGTGTTCAGCCTGGCTACGGGTGACGGTGCCAACGACATCCCGATGATCGAAGCCGCCAGCTACGGCATCGCCTATCGCGCCAAGCCCAAGGCCCGCGCTGCGGCCGACGGCTGGATCGACCGCGGAGACCTGACCTCGATTCTTTCCCTTCTTGGCATTGCCCGCCAGGACTGGGTCCTCGACTGATCAGGCGAAGGCGGGCGCCCTGCGACGCCTGCGCGCCAGTACGCGCAGTAGTAACGCGGCAAGCGCGAGCGTCGTCATCGACAGCCCGATGGCGCGCGTCTCCGGCACCGGGATGCGCTTGGCATAGGCCAGCGTGAAGATCAGCCAGATCACGTGGATGCCCGCTTTGTGCAGGCGCTTCCAGTTGCGCCCCATGGCGCGCATCGCCGCGTTGCTCGAGGTCAGCGCCATGGCGAGGATGAAGACGTAGGCCGTACCGCCCGGGACAAGCGATGCGAATGTGCGTGGCTCAGGGGCAAGGCTGGTGGCGATGACCAGCGCCACAAGATGCACGGTATGGCTCGCGGCAAAGCCGAGGCCCCACCATCGGCGATCGCGCGCCAGCGCCCGGCTCCACGGGGCAGGGGATAGGCGCACGAGCGAGGAGGCGAGGTAGGTCAGCAGAAAGACGGGAAAACCGACGCGCGCGGTCCAACGCGCGGCGAGTTGCCAGCTTTCGTGTTGCGTCGTTCCTGCCGCCATACCGGCTGCCAACGCCAGCAGCGCCAGCATCAGCCCCATCGCCATGGGCCACTTGCGTGACATATCCTCGTCTCCCCCAGCGTTCGCCAAAGTCTGCACTGCATGCGTTTCGCTGGCAAGCAGTGCGCCTGAGCGGGCGATTGACGATCTATTTACAGAGCTGTTAGTATTGCCGCGAAAAGAAGACCGGGAGAATCGCCGTGAACGCCATGACCGGTGCGTTGAGTGCCGACCTGCCCATTTACGACGAGCGTCGTCCGCAGATGCGGATGCAGCCGCTCAAGGCGTGGCATCACTTCCAGAACCTCCTGAAGGACAAGGAAAACACCGAGGAGGTGTTTCACATCTTCGAAGCGCTGCCATGGCGGAACCTGCGTGAACGGGCCGAGGCCTTCCTGCGCAGCGAGCGTGGTCAGGCGCTTCGTGCGACCGAACCCTATCTCCCGGCGATTCTCGACGATCACGCGGCCCTGCGCCAGACGCCCAAGGGATCGCTCGCCCACGCCTATTGCGACTTCATGGAAAGCGAAGGCCTGACCGCCCAAGGCTTGGTCGACGAATTCGACCGCTTCGCCGCCAAGCGCGAGCATTTCGAGGACCAGTTCCTGTGGTATCTGAACCGCATGCGCGACGTGCACGACATGCTGCATGTCCTAACCGGCTACGGTCGCGACGCCTTGGGTGAGGCGTGTGTGCTCGCCTTCACCTACAGCCAGCAGCCAAGCCCTGCGCACCTGTTCATCGGCTATATGGCCGGCATGAACATCAACCGGCAGACCAAGCGCAGCGCGCCCGTGCTGCGCGCCGTCCGCGAAGGCCAGCGCCTCGGCAAGGCCTGCCCGCGCCTGTGCGAACAGTCGATCACCGAACTCCTGCCGCTTCCGATCGAGCAGGTCCGCGCGCGCCTGAACATCACGCCCGCCGCGCACTACAAGCAAGCGCACGGCATCTGGCGAGGCATGGGCATCGATCCTTACGACCTGCTCGGAAAGAACACAGCTGCCAAGCTCGCCGCCTGACGCTCAGAGGGCCGCGATCAGCGCCTGCGCCGCGGCCGGGTTGCGATGCTTCGCCCCGGCGATGAACAGGATGTAGGCGTCCCTGCCGTTCTTCGCCCAGTCCTGGCCGAGCTTAGCCCATTCTTGGATAGCGGCGGCGCCGTAGCCCGTTTCGCAAGCATCATCTGACTGCTGCAGCCGCGCGTACGAGAAATCCGCGGTCTGCTCGTCGATCTGCGGAAACTCGGCGCTGTCGGCGAATGCCACAGCGAAGTTGCGATTGCGGCAGAGGTCGAGGAACGTTGGGTCGCAGAACGATTCGTCGCGAACTTCGATTACATGCCGCAGCGCCACGCCGTCCTGACGATCCGGGATCAGATCGAGAAAGCGCGCAAAGTCCTCGCGCTCAAATCGTTTCCCCTCACGGAACTGCCAGAGGATCGGGCCTAGCCGGTCGCCGAGTGCCGTGAACCCCTGGTTCAGGAACTTGTCGACGATCTCCTTGCTGTCGGCCAGCACCTTGCGCCGCATGGTGTATTGCAGCGCCTTCAGGCTGAAACGGAAACCATCAGGCGTCGCGGCTGCCCAGCGGGCGAAGCTCTCAGGCTTTTGCCGCCGGTAGTAGGTCGCGTTGATCTCGATGCAGGTCAGCTTCGAAGCTGCAAACTCAAGCTCGCGCTTTTGGGGTAGGCCTTCCGGATAGAAGGTCCCGCCGCGCCAGGGTTCGTAGGTCCATCCGCCGATACCGACACGGATGGACCCGCGCGTCACGCTTCCATCCAGTCCCGGAAGAACGCTTCGTTGGCCTCGCGCAGCACGGCAAGCTCGACGCCTGCGACCTGCGAACCACCGACGGTGCCAAGCTTCGTTGCGCCGTCCAGCACTTCGCCAGCCTTGGTCGTCACGACATAGCGCGACTGGTCTTCGCCGAACGCCGCAGCCGTGGTCAGGGCCACGTCGAGCGCGCAGCCCATGCCACCGGCCAGCGCCATTTCGGTTAGCGCCACCAGTAGGCCGCCATCGGAAATGTCATGTACTGCGGTCAGCTTGCCAGCCGCGATCCACTCGCGCACCTGCTCGCCGTTCTTGCGTTCCACCGCCAGATCGACCGCTGGCGCATCGCCGTCTTCGCGGCCAAGCACTTCGCGCAGGTAAAGCGACTGGCCGAGGTGCGATCCTTCGCCACCCACCAGCCAGATCACGTCGCCTTCGTTCTTGAACGCGACCGTGGTCATGATCTCGTGATCGAGCATCAGCCCGACGCCGCCAATTGCCGGGGTCGGCAGGATCGCCGAGCCACCGCCGGTCGCCTTCGATTCGTTGTAGAGCGAGACGTTGCCCGACACGATTGGGTAGTCGAGCGCACGGCAGGCATCGCCCATGCCGTTCAGGGCCTGGACAATCTGCGCCATGATTTCAGGGCGCTGCGGGTTGGCGAAGTTAAGGCAGTTGGTGATCGCCAGCGGACGCCCACCGACCGCGCAGATGTTGCGCCACGTTTCGGCCACGGCCTGCTTGCCGCCTTCATAGGGATCGGCATAGCAATAGCGCGGCGTGCAGTCGGTGCTGATCGCCAGCGCCTTCTTCGAGCCATGGATGCGCACGACGGCAGCATCGCCGCCCGACTTCTGCAGCGTGTCCGCGCCGACCTGCGAATCGTATTGCTCGAAGATCCAGCGACGGTTGGCGAGGTCCGGGCAGCCGATCAGCTTGACCAGATCAGCGCCAAGGTCAGCACTCTCGGGCACCGAGCCCAGCGGCGCTACGTTGGCCCATGCCTTGTAGTCCGCCAGCGAAAGGGCAGGGCGGTCATAGAGCGGTGCGTCTTCGGCCAGCGGTCCCAGCGGGATGTCGCAGACCGTCTCGCCCTTGAACTTCAGCACCATGTGGCCGGTGTCGGTCACTTCGCCGATAACGGCAAAGTCCAGCTCCCACTTGCGGAAGATCGCCTCTGCCATGGCTTCCTTGCCCGGCTTGAGGACCATGAGCATGCGCTCCTGGCTTTCCGAGAGCATCATCTCATAGGGCGTCATGCCCTCTTCGCGGCACGGCACCTTGTCCATGTCGAGGATGATGCCGGCCTTGCCGTTGGTCGCCATTTCGACCGACGAGGAAGTCAGGCCCGCAGCGCCCATGTCCTGAATGGCCACGATGGCATCGGTCGCCATGAGCTCGAGGCAGGCCTCGATCAGCAGCTTCTCGGTAAACGGATCGCCCACCTGCACGGTCGGGCGCTTCTCGTCGGACTTCTCGTCGAAGTCGGCAGACGCCATGGTCGCGCCGTGGATGCCGTCACGTCCGGTCTTCGAACCGACGTAGACGATCGGATTGCCAAGGCCAGTGGCGGCCGAATAGAAGATCTTGTCGGTATCGGCCACGCCCACGGTCATCGCGTTGACGAGGATGTTGCCGTCATAGGCCTTGTGGAAGTTGGTCTCGCCACCCACCGTCGGCACGCCGACGCAGTTGCCATAGCCACCGATGCCCGCGACGACGCCCTGCACGAGGTGCTTCATCTTCGGGTGATCCGGACGGCCGAAGCGCAGCGCATTCATGTTCGCCACCGGACGCGCGCCCATGGTGAACACGTCGCGCAGGATGCCGCCGACGCCCGTCGCCGCGCCCTGGTAGGGTTCGATGTACGAGGGGTGGTTGTGGCTCTCCATCTTGAAGATGGCGGCCTGCCCATCGCCGATGTCGATCACGCCCGCGTTCTCGCCCGGGCCGCAGATCACCCAAGGTGCCGAAGTCGGCAGCTTCTTGAGGTGAATGCGGCTCGACTTGTACGAGCAGTGCTCCGACCACATGACCGAGAAGATGCCGAGCTCGACAAGGTTCGGCTCGCGCCCGAGCGCATTCAGAACGCGCTGGTACTCTTCCTCGGACAGCCCATGGGCGGCGACGACATCTGGCGTGATTTCGGACATGGCGCGCGCCTTAGCGATGTGGCGCGCCTTAGGCTAGTCCTGTCAGGCGAACTTGAGCGCCACCCATGTCGCAACCGTAGCGGCCACGGTCGTTGCGAAGGTCCCCCAGATCACGTCGATCACCGTCACGTGGACGGGCCATCGCGCGAGCACGGCCTGGCTGGTCAGGTCATAGGTCATGTAGCACATCGCGCCAAGGATCGCTGCGTTCAGCGCCGTTGCGCCAAGCCCCTGCGAAAGGCCCGGCCGCACCGCGAACCACACCATCCCGGCAAGATACAGCACATAGAACACGATCGCCGGTCCCGCACGGAATTGCGGAGCCAGGAGATCGCCCAGCGCCGGCCGATAGAGCTTCGACCCGGCCCAGCCCAGCCACACGGCATCCATCGCGCCGAACACCACGGCAGCTGCGACATAGGCGATTATATATTGCATGGAGTGCAGGTCCCCGGCTTGTTGCGGATCGAAGCTTGACCGCGCCCCATGGCCCCGTCAATGCTGCCCCAATGGGAACCGGACCTGATACTTCACCGAGCATTGCTGGCCTCAGCTTCGAAGAGGCTCTGAAAGAACTCGAAACCGTCGTGCGGCGGCTGGAAAGCGGCGACGCCCCGCTCGATGAATCCATCGATCTCTACGCCCGCGGCGATGCCCTGCGCGCCCACTGCCAGGCACGGCTTGATGCGGCGCAGGCACGGATCGAGGCCATCGTGGCCGACCGTGACGGCAAGCCGCAGGGCCTGCGCCCGTTCGACGAAACCCAGGGCTGATCGGAGCACCCACCATGGCCGAAACCGGTCTGCTCAAGCCTGCACTCAAGGCGATCGCGGAAGACATCGACAAGAGTTTCGACTTGCTCTTGCCCGTGCCCGGCGATCCGCGCGACCGTCTGGTGGAGGCCATGCGCTATGCCACCATCGGTGGCGGCAAGCGCGTCCGCCCGCTGCTGGTCTGCGCCACGGCTTCGCTGTTCGGCGTGTCGCGTGAAGCCGCTGTCCGCGTCGGCACCGCGATCGAGGCGATCCACGTCTACTCGCTGATCCACGACGATCTGCCCTGCATGGACAATGACGCCCTGCGCCATGGCAAGGCAACGGTACACCTCGCGTTCGACGATGCCGCCGCCGTCCTCGCAGGCGACGCGCTCCACGATTTCGCGTTCGAAGTGCTGTCCGATCCCGCCACCAGCGGCGATCCCTTCACCCGCATCGAACTGATCCGCACGCTGGCCACCGCCAGCGGCATGAATGGCATGTGCGGTGGGCAGATGATGGATATCGTCGCCGAAACCTCGAGCTTCGACCTGCCCACGGTCACTCGCCTGCAGCAGCTCAAGACCGGCGCGCTTCTCTCCGCCTCGGTCGAAATGGGCGCGATTCTCGGCAAGGTGCCGCCCGAAGGCCGCACCCACCTGCGTGGCTATGCCCGCGACATCGGCCTCGCCTTCCAGATTGCCGATGACCTGCTTGATGCCGAAGGCGACGAAGCCGCGGCCGGCAAGGCACTGCGCAAGGACGAGGCCCAGGGCAAGGAAACCTTCCTGTCGCTGCTCGGTGCCGAACGCGCCCGCGAACAGGCCCGCATTCTGGTTGATCAAGCGATCGAGTTTCTGGCGAGCTACGGCCCCGAAGCCGATCTCCTGCGCGAACTGGCGCGCTTCATTGTCGAGAGGAATCACTGATGGTGCAGCGCATCGGCGTCTATCCGGGCACGTTCGACCCGATCACGCTCGGCCACCTCGACATCATCCGGCGCGGGGCCAAGCTGGTAGACAAGCTGATCATCGGCGTCACCACCAACCCCTCGAAGAACCCGATGTTCACGCCCGATGAGCGCATGGCCATGGTTGTGCGCGAAGTGGCGGAGCAGGGCATCGACAACGTCGAGGTGGTCGGCTTCAACGCGCTGCTGATGAAGTTCGCGCGCGCCCAGGGTGCCAACGTCATCGTGCGTGGCCTGCGCGCCGTGGCGGACTTCGAGTATGAGTACCAGATGGCCGGCATGAACCAGCAGCTCGACGCCGAGATCGAGACCGTGTTCCTCATGGCCGACGTCAGCCTCCAGCCCATCGCCTCGAAACTGGTCAAGGAAATTGCCCTGTTTGGCGGTGAGATTGCAGACTTCGTCACCCCCGCCATTCGCGACGAAGTGGTGGCACGGGTTGAGAAGATCGGCCGAATGGGCGATTACTGAGCGGGCGTTGCTGACACACAGTGGCAATCGTTCATTGCAGCGACAGCGCGAGACGCCTATCGGCGGTCAAGATTATCCGGAGTTCTTAAGGTCCATGGTTTCGCGCTTTCTAACCGCCTTTGCGCTCGGCGCTGCCCTGATCGTGTCGCCTGCAGTGGCGAAGGACAAGCAGGATGAGGCTGCGGCCCCGGCTCCCAAGGTGCTCAACTATGCCGTGAATGCCGATCAGTCGGTCGATCGCGAGAACATTCTTTATCTTGATCTGTCGAACGGTGGTCGCGTGGCGATTCGCCTTGTGCCCGAGTGGGCGCCCGCGCATGTCGAGCGGATCAAGACACTGACGCGCCAGGGCTTCTACAATGGCGTGATCTTTCACCGCGTGATCGATGGCTTCATGGCCCAGACCGGTGACCCAACCGGTACCGGACAGGGCGGTTCGCCGCTTCCCGACCTGACAGCGGAATTCAACGCCGTGCCCCACGTTCGCGGCTCGGTGTCGATGGCTCGTACCAATGAGCCCAACACTGCGAACAGTCAGTTCTTCATCGTGTTCTATCCGCGCTTCGCGCTCGACCATAAGTACACGAACTTCGGTCGCGTGATTGCCGGCATGGACTATGTCGATGCGGTCGTGCGGGGCGAGCCGCCGCAGAACCCGACCAAGATCGTGCAAGCCTCGATCGCGGCTGACAACAAGCCAGTCCCCGCCATGGAAGCCCCGTCGGCGGCCAAGGCGATCACGGCGGACATGCTCAGCAACTCTTCGTCAAACTGAAGGGGTCGAACCGCGCCGCTTTTGCGGCTAGGGCGCAGCCATGCGCGTAGATCTCTTCGATTTCGAACTGCCCCAGGAAAACATTGCCCTGCGTCCCGCCCGGCCGCGCGATTCGGCGCGTCTGCTTGGCGTCGGACGGGAAGGGCCGTTGCGCGACCTTACGGTTCTGGACCTGCCGTCGTTGCTGAATCCGGGGGACGTGCTCGTTTTCAACGACACCCGCGTCATCCCTGCCCAGCTTGAAGGACAGCGTGGTGAAGCGCGCATTGGCGCCACCCTCCACAAGCGCATCGACCTGCGCCGCTGGCAGGCCTTCGTCCGCAACGGCAAGCGCCTGCGCGAAGGCGATGAGATCCGCTTCGGCGCTGGCGTCACTGCCCATGCCGAAAGCCGCTTTGCCGACGGCAGTTGGACACTTTACTTCCCCGGCGACGAGCCCGTCGAAGTCCTGCTCGAGCGGGCAGGGCAGATGCCGCTGCCGCCCTACATCGCCGGCAAGCGTCCTACTGACGAACAGGACCGTCAGGATTACCAGACCATGTTCGCGGCCAAGGACGGCGCCGTCGCTGCTCCCACCGCCGCGCTGCACTTCACCCCGCGCCTGATGGAGGCGCTCGCAGCACGTGGCATTCGCACCGAAACGCTCACGCTGCACGTCGGCGCAGGCACCTTCCTGCCAGTCAAGGCCGAAGACACCGCCGACCACCAGATGCACGCCGAATGGGGCACCATCGACGCGGCGACGGCAGACCGCCTCAACGCCGCCCGCGCTGCGGGCGATCGCGTGATTGCCGTCGGCACCACCTCGCTCCGCCTGCTGGAAAGCGCGGCAGGCGAAGACCGGGTCATTCACCCCTTCGAAGGCGACACCGCGATCTTCATCACGCCCGGCTACACGTTCCGCGCCATCGACGGGCTGATGACCAACTTCCACCTGCCCAAGTCGACCCTGTTCATGCTCGTCTCGGCGCTGATGGGGCTGGATCGGATGCAGGAAGCCTACGCCCACGCCATTGCCAACGGTTACCGCTTCTACTCCTACGGCGATTCGAGCCTGCTCCTGCCATAAAGCGCAGTTTGCGCCTCCCGTCCGCCCGCTAGCTTCGCGCGCAAACGAGACAGGAGGATGGCATGATTCCGGCGCACGTTCCGGCTGACCGCGTGGTCGATTTCGATATCTTCAACCCGCCGGGCGTCGAGCAGGACTACTTCGCAGCGTGGAAGACACTGCTCGAAGGGCCGGGCCTCGTCTGGACCACCGCCAATGGGGGCCACTGGATCGCGGCACGCGGGGATGTCGTGCGCGAGCTGTGGGGTGATGCGGAAAGACTTTCCAATCAGTGCCTTGCCGTGACGCCGGGGCTCGGGGAAGTGATGCAGTTCATCCCGCTTCAGGAAGACGGCGCGGCCCACAAGGCATTCCGCACCCCGGTCATGAAGGGCCTCGCCTCGCGCTTCGTCGTCGCTCTCGAACCCAAGGTGCGCCAGGTCGCACGCGAACTGATCGAGGGCCTGCGCCCTCTCGGAAAGTGCGACTTCGTCAGCGATTTCGCTGAAATCCTCCCGCTCAACATCTTCCTCACCCTGATCGACGTCCCCCTCGAAGACCGCCCGCGCCTGCGCCAGCTCGGCGTCCAGCTCACGAGGCCCGATGGCTCGATGACGGTGGAGCAGCTCAAGCAGGCCGCCGACGACTATCTCTGGCCCTTCATCGAAAAGCGCATGGCGGAGCCCGGCGACGATCTTTTCAGTCGCATCCTGTCCGAACCGGTCGACGGCCGAGCGTGGACGGTGGATGAGGCACAGCGGATGTGTCGCAATCTTCTGTTCGGCGGACTCGATACCGTCGCGGCGATGATCGGGATGGTTGCACTCCATTTGGCAAGGCATCCCGAGGACCAGAAGTGGATGCGCGATCACCCCGGAGAGTTGCCCGGAGTTGCCGATGAGTTGATGCGGAGATACCCGACAGTTGCCGTGAGTCGCAATGCAGTTGGAGATATCCAAATTGACGACGTCACCATCCGGTCGGGCGACCTGGTCTACCTGCCGAGCGTGCTCCATAACCTTGATCCGAAAAGCTTTTCAGCACCGGAAGAGGTGCGTTTCGACCGTGGCATGGCCCCGATCCGGCACACCACGATGGGCGTCGGCGCCCACCGCTGCGTCGGCGCAGGTCTTGCCCGCATGGAAGTGATTGTATTCCTTGAAGAATGGCTGTCAGGCATGCCCGAAGTGCGGCTCGATCCGAGCAAGCCGGTCACCATGAAGGGCGGCAATGTCGGAGCTTGCACGTCCATCCCATTGGTCTGGAATTCCTAGGAAAACCAACCCCATACAAGCCGAACCGTCAGTCCGATGCTAACTATCACCAGCAGCGGGCGGATCACTTTTGCGCCGAATTTCGTCGCGTAGTGGGAGCCGATCCAGGCGCCGGTCATCGCGCCGGCGCCCATGCACAGGCCGAGGACCCACATTGCCTGCCCGCCGATGCTGAACACGATGACGCTGGCTATGTTGCTGGTGACGTTGAGGAATTTCGTCAGGCCCGTGGCGCGGGTCAGACCCATGCCGCGCAGGCCGACCAGTGTCGTTGCGAAGAATTGCCCGGCGCCGGGGCCGAAGAAGCCATCGTAGAACGCGACTCCTGCGCCGACCGGCATGTAGCCGCGTTCAGACAGATGTCCCTTGCGATCCTCGTCGGTCATGCCCGGCGAAAAGACCGTGTAAAGGGCTACGGAGATTAGCAGGACGGGCACGACCAGCTTGAGAACATCGGCGCTAAGGTGTTGAATCGCCAATGATCCCGCCATCGCTCCGGCAAAGACCAAGGCTGCGGTCGGCGCGCTCTTGCGGAAGCTGAACAGGCCGGCCTTGTGGTAACGCCACGTCGCCATCGAGGTGCCGCACATCGACTGGATCTTGTTGGTGCCAAGCACCACGTGCGGGGGCAGGGGGGTGGACAGCAGCACCGGCATCATCACCAGCCCGCCACCGCCCGCCACGGCGTCGATGAAGCCCGAGAGTACCGCAACGCAGGTCAGCGCTGGATAGAACCAGAGGTCGAGGTGGGCAGGTTCGATCATCAGCAGGTCTGGCATTTGCGCGCTTTGGCGATTGCGCCTAAGGGCCGCAACACTCTTTTTGCCGAGATTGCCGCACGATGACCCGTTTCGCCTTCGATATCCACGCCACCGACGGAAAGGCGCGCACCGGCACGATCCGCATGATGCGCGGAGACATCCGCACGCCGGCCTTCATGCCGGTCGGCACCGCTGCGACGGTCAAGGCAATGAAAATGGAAGACGTCCGCGCCAGCGGGGCCGACATCATCCTCGGCAACACCTACCACCTGATGCTGCGCCCCGGGGCCGAGCGCGTGGCGCGTCTGGGCGGGTTGCACAAGTTCGGTGGCTGGGATCGCCCGATCCTGACCGACAGTGGCGGGTATCAGGTGATGAGCCTTTCGGATCTGCGCAAGATTACCGAGGAGGGTGTGACGTTCGCCAGCCACCTCGACGGATCGCGCCACCTCCTGAGCCCGGAGCGCTCGATGGAGATCCAGCGGCTGTTGGGTTCGGACATCGTCATGTGCTTCGATGAATGCCCCCGTGCCGATCAGCCACGCGATGTCATTGCCAAGTCGATGGAAATGTCGATGCGTTGGGCAAAGCGCAGCCGCGACGCTTTTGATGCCGGTGGCGAACATGCCGAACGATCAGCGCTGTTCGGCATCCAGCAGGGCGCATTGGACGAAGGCCTGCGCAAGGCAAGCGCCGATGCCCTCACCGAGATCGGTTTCGATGGTTACGCGATTGGTGGCCTTGCCGTGGGAGAGGGGCAGGAGGCGATGTTCGCCACCCTCGACTTTGCGCCGCAGCAACTACCCGCCGACCGTCCGCGCTATCTTATGGGCGTGGGCAAGCCGGACGATCTCGTCGGCGCGGTCGAGCGCGGTGTCGATATGTTCGACTGCGTGCTGCCAACGCGTTCCGGTCGCAATGGGCAGGCTTTCACCTGGAACGGGCCGCTCAACATGCGCAATGCCAAGCATGCGGAAGACACAGGCCCGCTCGACGAGCGCTGCCCGTGCCCGACCTGCACCAAGTACAGCCGCGCTTATCTCCATCACCTGCACAAGTCGGGTGAGATGCTCGGCGCTATGCTGCTTACCGAGCACAACCTGTGGTTCTATCAGCAGTTGATGGCGGGAATGCGTGCTGCAATTGCTGAAGGACGCTTCGCGGTGTTTGCAGCAGATTTCCGGCGGGACTATTTCGCGCGCTAGGCAGCCCAATCAGGCGGCAATGTCCTCGGACCCTTCGTGCATGACCGGGTCTTGCATCTCGAGGCGCGTGTCCTTGTAGGCGTAGAATTCGCCGGTTCGCTCATCCAGAAAGCCTGCGCCGATGGCGAAGGCCTGCCTTTGTGCGGTGAGCAGGTCGGGATACCATTTGCCGATGCGATGCGGGGTGACGAAACGATAGAGAGACATGCCTTCCCAATGGCCAGAGGCCTTGGGAGTTCCCCGCAGAAGCGTTTAATTCGCCCACGAAACAACACGTAACGGCTTGTTTCCAAATATGAAAAAGGCGGAGCTTGCGCCCCGCCTCTTCCGTGTTTCGCAGTGGTTGGAAAACCGATCAGCGCGAATAGAATTCGACGACCAGATTCGGCTCCATCTTCACCGGGTAAGGCACTTCGTCCAGCGTCGGAACGCGGGTGAAGGTGGCCTTGTCGCCTTCGCTGGCGACGTAATCGGGAACTTCACGCTCGGGCAGCGACTGCGCTTCAGCGATGAGGGCCATTTCCTTGGCCTTCTTGCCGAGGCTGATCACGTCGCCGGGGCGAACGCGACGCGAAGCGATGTTGCACTTCACGCCGTTGACATAGATGTGACCGTGCGAAACGACCTGACGGGCCGAGAAGATGGTCGGCGCGAACTTGGCGCGGTACACGACCATGTCGAGGCGCTGTTCGAGCAGGCCGATCAGGTTCTGACCGGTGTCGCCCTTCATCTTGGCGGCTTCCTGGTAGGTGCGCTTGAACTGCTTTTCGGTCACGTCGCCGTAGTAGCCCTTGAGCTTCTGCTTGGCGCGGAGCTGGATGCCGAAGTCCGAGACCTTGCTCTTGCGGCGCTGGCCGTGCTGGCCGGGGCCATACGAGCGGCGGTTCACCGACGACTTGGGACGACCCCAGATGTTCTCGCCAAGACGGCGGTCAATCTTGTACTTGGATGCCTTGCGCTTGGACATGCGCTGCCTTTCAATCTGCATTGCACCGGCAATGCGCCGATGCTTCAAGTCCCGGACACGCACCACTTTGCCAATTGCGAAGTGCGGCCACCGCTTCACCGGGAATGCAGGGCCAATTGCGAAGGGCGGCCAAGAACAGAGATTTAGGGCTTTGTCAAGGGCACCAGCCATAGACAGGGCAGCGAATCTGGAGTGCAATCGACAATGATGCACGAGAGGCCGCCTCGTCCTGAACAGTCACAACCCTTCGAGAGTGTCTCCGAGGGTATGGCGGCGATCGACCTGCAGATACTTTCCTTGTTATCTCAACGGTTTGGTTTGGCTGGCGATGATGACGGTCTGGGAGCAGCGTCGGAGGAGCAACGCAAGGCACAACTTTCGTTGATTCGGCGGCGGGCTTTCGAACTCGGGATTCCGGTCGGCCTCGTTACCGATTTCTGGGACCGACTGCTCGACGCTTCCGAGGCCATACAAGCCCAGCGGCGTAACCGGGCAATCAACGACTGAGCATCAGTTGCGGGGTTCGTCTCCGGGCTTCGAACCTTCCTTGCGCCGCAGTGCGCTCAGCACGCCGCGCAGTGTCCGGACTTCCAGATGGTTCCAGCCCGGCTTGGTCAGCATCGTACGCAAGGTGCGACGGGTGGCGGCCGCGCGCGCCTCGGGCTCGAAATAGCCGCGGGGTTCGAGCATGGTGCAAAGCTGTTCGAACATGCCTTCAAATTCTTCCTGCGGGGCAGGGGGGAGCATGTCTTCGACCGTGGGCTGCACGAGGTCCACGTGCTTCGACCACTCGTAGGCGCAAAGGATGACGGCCTGCGCCAGGTTCAGCGAGCCGAACTCGGGATTGATCGGCACCGTGATGATGGCGCGGGCAAGCGCGACGTCGTCGGTTTCAAGGCCGGAGCGCTCGGGCCCGAAGATGATTGCACTGCGGCCTGGCGCCGCAATGATGTCCTTCGCTGCCTGTTCCGGCGTCAGCACGGGCTTGGTGACGCCGCGCTTGCGGACGGTGGTGGCGAAGACGTGGCTGCAATCGCTGACCGCATCGGCCAGTGTCTCGAAGACCTGCGCCTTTTCGAGGATGCTATCCGCGCCGGACGCAGCAGGCCCGGCGGAAGGATTGGGCCAGCCATCACGCGGAGCGACCAGCCGCATCTCGGTGAGGCCGAAATTGAGCATGGCGCGCGCGGCCTTGCCGATGTTCTCGCCCAGTTGCGGGCGCACCAGTACGATGACCGGCTGGCGTTGGTCGGTGCTGTCCATGGTCAGGTCCTGCCGCTTACTTCCTGCACGCTGGAGGCGAACTCCTCGAAGTCGCGGGCTTCGGCGAAATCACGGTAGACGCTGGCGAAGCGGATGTAGGCGACACTGTCGAGCTGGCGCAGGCCTTCCATGACCATCTCGCCGATAACCTTGGATGGCACTTCGGCATCGCCCATCGTCTCGATCTGGCGCTGTATGCCAGAGACAAGCTGGTCGAGACGCTCCTGCGAAACCGGGCGCTTGCGGCAGGCCAGCGCAACCGACTGTTCGATCTTGGAGCGGTCGAACGCCTCGCGACGTTCTCCGCTCTTGACCACGACCACTTCGCGCAACTGGACGCGCTCGAACGTGGTGAACCGCGCTCCGCAGCCTTCACACTGGCGGCGCCGGCGGATCGAGGTGTTGTCCTCGCTCGGCCGGCTGTCCTTCACCTGGCTGTTGTCATGGGCGCAGAACGGGCAACGCACGGCTTAGCGCTTGATCCTCTGCCAGAAGGCAAAGCCAGCGCCGACGGCGAGGCCGAGGGGGAGCGAAACGACCGGGAGGAGCGCACCGGCCACGGCACCGATCGCCGCACCAGTCAGCACCGGCTTGGTCGAGGGGTGGGCAAGGCCCTGCTTGGCCATGCCGGACAGTTCGTCCTTGGCGCGGGCGGCGAGATCGTCCTGGTCGTTCATGTGGTTACAGCTCCGGATAGATCGGGAACTGCGCGCAAAGCTCCGCGACGCGATCGCGCACGCGCTGTTCGACCTGACCATCGCCCTCTTCACCGTTGCGCGCAAGACCATCGACCACTTCGACGATCAGCTTGCCGATGGTGCGGAACTCTTCCTCGCGGAAGCCGCGGGTGGTGCCAGCAGGCGTGCCCAAGCGGATGCCCGAAGTCACGAAGGGCGAGCGCTTGTCGAACGGCACGCCGTTCTTGTTGCAGGTCAGCCATGCGCGATCGAGGCCCTTCTCGGCGGCCTTGCCGGTCACGTCCTTGGGCGTGAGGTCAACCAGCATGAGGTGGTTGTCGGTGCCGCCCGAGACGATGCCGAGGCCCGCATCCTTGATGCTTTCGGCCAGAGCCTTGGCGTTGCTGACGATCTGGTGGGCATAGGCCTTGAATTCGGGGCGCAGCGCTTCGCCGAAGGCAACGGCCTTGCCGGCGATGACGTGAACGAGCGGGCCGCCCTGCATGCCGGGGAACACGGCGGTGTTGAACTTCTTGGCCAGATCCTCGTCATTCGTCAGGATCACGCCCGAACGCGGACCGCGCAGCGACTTGTGCGTGGTGGTGGTGACGACATGGGCGTGCGGGAACGGCGAGGGGTGTGCGCCTCCGGCGACGAGGCCGGAGATGTGCGACATGTCGACCAGCAGCCATGCGCCGATTTCGTCGGCGATGGCGCGGAACGCAGCCCAGTCCCAGGTGCGCGAATAGGCGGTGCCACCGGCGATGATCAGCTTGGGCTTGTGCTCGCGGGCGAGGCGGGCAACCTCGTCCATGTCGATCAGGTGATCGTCAGGGCGCACGCCATAGGGGATCACGTTGAACCACTTGCCGCTCATGTTGACCGGCGAACCGTGGGTGAGGTGGCCGCCCGAGTTGAGGTCGAGGCCCATGAAGCTGTCACCCGGCTGAAGCAGGGCGAGGAACACGGCCTGGTTCATCTGGCTGCCCGAGTTGGGCTGGACGTTGGCGAAGTTGCAGCCGAACAGCTTCTTGGCGCGCTCGATCGCGAGGTTCTCGACGATGTCGGCATACTCGCAGCCGCCGTAGTAGCGCTTGCCGGGGTAGCCTTCGGCGTACTTGTTGGTGAAGACCGAGCCGGTCGCCTCGAGTACGGCGCGGCTGGTGATGTTCTCCGACGCGATCAGTTCGATCTTGGTCTGCTGGCGGTGCATTTCGCCCTTGATCGCGGCGAAGACTTCGGCGTCGGCCGTCTCGAGATGCTCGGTGAAGAAGCCGGCTTTGCGGATTTCCGGCACTGTCGTGGCGGTGGTCATCTCTGTGGCTCCTTCAAACGGTGGGGTTGGAAAGCATTTCGACGCGGCCGGCATGGCGGCCACCGCCGAATTCGGTGGAGAGAAAAGCGTCGAGGCAGGCCTTGGCCATGTCGACGCCGGTAAGGCGCGCGCCCATGGCGATGACATTTGCATCGTTGTGCTCGCGGGCCAAGGCTGCAGAGAGCGGCTCGGAGACTAGAGCGCAGCGGCAGGCCGGCTCTCGGTTGACGGCGATCGATATGCCGATGCCCGAACCACACAACGCAACGCCGCGCTCGGCGATGCCTTCGGCAACGACCGAAGCCAGCTTGTACCCGTAATCGGGGTAATCGACCCGGTCGGCTGTTTCGGGTCCAAGGTCGGCAACTTCATGGCCGAGGCCGATCAGATACTCGCGCAATTCGGCCTTGAGGTCGACGGCGGCATGATCGGAAGCGATGGCGATACGCATGGGGGATCGTGTCTCGACAGCGGTAATACGGGAATCGTTGGCGCGCCCATAGGCTCTTGCAGCGCAACAAGCCACCGCAAATCGATGCGTGAAATCTGCCCGATGGGGCTCATCGTAACAGCTGTGAACGTCATCGCGGTTGCGACCGACCGCGGGCGCGCGTAGAGGCGCGGCGGTCGCTGCTGGACTGGGTGGAATGGGCCGGAGGGGGTGATTTGGGAATGCCGCAGAAACACGTGCTTATTGCCGGTGGCGGCATCGGTGGACTCGTACTCGCACTGACGCTCCACCAGATTGGCGTTTCCTGCACGGTGTTCGAATCCGTTCGTGAACTGAAACCGCTGGGGGTTGGCATAAATCTCCAGCCCAACGCCGTTCGCGAACTGGAAGACCTTGGCATTGGCGAGGCCGAGATGGACGCTGTCGGAATTCCCGCGAGGGAATGGGCGCTGGTGGGCCTGAACGGTCGCGAGATCTATGCCGAGCCGCGCGGCAAGCTCGCCGGCTACGAGTGGCACCAATATGCGGTCCACCGCGGTGAATTCCATATGATGCTCTATCGCAAGGTGATCGAGCGACTTGGCCCGCAGGCGGTGCGCCTCGGCAGCAGGGTCACCGGCTATCGCAAGGAAGCGGACGGAACCGTTACTGCGCTGGTCGAGGATCGCTCGGGTCAGGTCGAAGAAGTGGCCGGGACCTTGCTGTTCGGCGCGGACGGCATCCATTCCGCCATCCGTGCCCAGATGCACCCCGATCAGCCGCCGATCCATTGGGGCGGTACGATCATGTGGCGCGGGACGGCCAAGGGCGTGCCGATCCGCTCCGGCTCGTCGTTCGTCGGCCTTGGCACCAGCCGCCATCGCGTGGTGATCTACCCGATCTCGCAGCCGGATGCTGACGGCCTGTCCGACATCAACTGGATTGCCGAGCAGACCTACGACACCGACCACGACTGGACGAAGTCCGGCTGGTTCCGCCCGGTCGAGATGTCAGAGTTTGCGCACGAGTTCGATGGGTTCGTCTACGACTGGCTGAACCTCCCCGAGCTTCTGGCGAAGTCCGACGTTGCCTACGAGAATCCGATGATCGACCGCGATCCGCTGCCGACGTGGGTGGACGGTCCGGTTGCGCTGATCGGTGACGCCGCGCATCCGATGTACCCGACCGGCTCGAACGGCGCGTCGCAGGCCATTGTCGATGCCCGCCAGATCGGTCGCATCATGCTGGATCATGGCGTCACTCCGGCTGCGCTCGCCACGTTTGACGCCGAGTTCTGCGGTCCCATCGGGCAGGTCGCAATGCGCAATCGTGGGGCTGGGCCGTTCGGCTTGCTCAACATGGTCGACGAACGCTGCGGCGGACAGTTCGACAACATCGATGATGTCATTCCTGCGCAGGAGCGCAGCGCTTTCATGCTTGCCTACCAACAGGCGGCGGGCTTTGCGAAGGATCGCCTGAACGCGGCGCCGCGGACTATCCCCGAGGGTGCTCGCATCGCCGCGGTGATGGCATGACCATCATGTTGACCCACGCGACGGATCTGGTGGTCGAACTTTCGCCACCCCATGAAATGGGTGACTGCCCAGCCGGGACCCGGCGGATCATTCCTATCGTCGGCGGAAGCGCAAGCGGTCCGCTGCTGTCCGGAAAGATCCTGCCGATCGGGGCTGACTGGCAGACGGTGTTCGCCGGCGGCATTGCAGATCTGGATGCCCGCTATGCCATCGAGACTCCCGATGGCGCGGTGATCGAGGTCGTAAGCCAGGGCATACGCCATGCCTCGCCCGAAGTTCATGCGCGCATTGCCGGGGGCGAGCAGGTCGACCCTTCCGAGTACTACATGCGCACGGCAATCCGTCTTGAGAGCGGGAGTGCCGACTACGGCTGGGTGAACCGTTCCCTGTTCATCGCGCGCGGCGGCAAGGTGGGGAATACCGTGCGGTTGGCCGTCTTCAGGGTCGATTGATCAGGTCAGCAAGGGCACGTGCCTGTCGGCAAGGAACATCGCGTTCTTGCGGGTCAGATCACCTTGGACCAGCCTTGTTCCATTCCAGCCAAAGGGCGACAGCCCTAGCTTGCCCAATATGGCAACCACCTGTTCGTCAGGCCGTTCGATGATCAGAAGCGGCTTGTGCATGGCGATCGTCTGCAAGCCGCCGCCGATGACCTGCGCTTCGAAACCCTGCACGTCGATCTTGATGAGGTCCGGTGCAAGCGCCAGCGCGTCCAGACGATCAACCTGCACCGTAAAACTGTCGACCGACAGGTGCCTCTCTGAGAATCGCGCGATGCGTCCTGCATGCAGCCACTGCGTCGCGGCGTCACGATCCAGCGAGGCAATGCCGTCGTAGACGTAGCCGCGATAGCGCGGCACATGAATCTGATGCTGGCCCTGCGCCAGCCCGAGCCCCTTCTCGACGACACTCACATGGCCGACACCGGCGAACTGCCGCCGAAGATGCTCTGCCAGCAAGGGGTTCGGTTCGACGGTGACTATGCGGCGGGCGCGGGCATAGCGCTGCAGCGCCACGACGCTTTGTCCCCAGTTGCCGCCGATATCGAGGGCGAGTTCCAAAGGGGGGAGTTTGGCGAGCAGCTTGAACTCCGGATCGGCAAACAGACCCAGATGTCGCGTGGCCAGATTGAAAGCGGCGAACTTGGCAGCGCGGGTTCCGGGAAAATGCGTCTGCAGATCCCGGAATTGCCGACGAAGCTCCCGAAGTGGCCATGCTTCGGGACGATAACCCCAGTCCAGTTCCTGTCCCGGGGCTGCGCCGTTCATGGTTGTGCCGCGCTTACTGGTCGAGGAACGAGCGCATCTTGCGGCTGCGGCTCGGGTGCTTCAGCTTGCGCAGCGCCTTGGCCTCGATCTGACGGATACGTTCGCGGGTGACCGAGAACTGCTGGCCGACTTCCTCGAGCGTGTGATCGGTGTTCATGCCGATGCCGAAGCGCATGCGCAGCACGCGTTCCTCGCGCGGGGTGAGGCTGGCAAGAACGCGGGTGACCGTTTCCTTGAGGTTCGCCTGGATTGCCGCATCGACCGGGATGATCGCGTTCTTGTCTTCGATGAAGTCGCCGAGGTGCGAATCTTCCTCGTCGCCGATCGGCGTTTCGAGGGAGATTGGCTCCTTGGCGATCTTCATCACCTTGCGGACCTTCTCGAGCGGCATCGACAGGCGCTCGGCCATTTCCTCGGGCGTCGGCTCGCGGCCCTGCTCGTGCAGGAACTGCCGGCTGGTGCGAACCAGCTTGTTGATCGTCTCGATCATGTGGACCGGGA
>JBKBUD010000115.1:0-6193 GCA_046290865.1 Novosphingobium sp.
CCAGTGCAACGAGCATCGGTCGAGCAAAGCGAATCATGGGTCAAGCCTCCTTGATCTGATGACAAGGTTACTTGACCTTTTTACGCGCCATGTCAAGCGTCATTGTCATCATGCCAATGGTGCTTGACCTGATAGACATGATGACTCTGTACGGCTTCCACGCTAGAAGGCGGGCACCATGGCGAGCCTGACGACCAGCACTACAACTTACTCCCGTAGGGGCACTACCCCCGCGAGCCGGGGGCGGTCGCTGCTGGGCTAGGTCCTGCCGCGATGCCGCCGCCCGGTTCGGGTGGCTTTGCGCATCGCCTCCCGAACCGACCGAATTGCCTGATGCGCGCCCTTCCGGTGGCGGCGCTCCTGTGCCAAAGCGCTGCCGAGAGATTGCAGAGAGACCCGCATGTCCGAGTTGCTGAAGATCACCCTGCCCGATGGTTCCGTGCGCGAGGTTGCGCCCGGCAGCACTCCGGCCGACATCGCCGCCGCAATCGGCCCCGGCCTTGCCAAGGCGGCGCTGGCGGCGAAGGTCGATGGCGAGCTGGTCGACCTTTCGCGGCCGTTCACCGCCGATGCGCAACTGGCGCTGGTGACGGCGAAGGACGAGGTTGAGGCGCTGGACCTGGCGCGGCATGATTATGCGCACATCCTCGCCGAGGCGGTGCAGGCGCTGTTTCCGGGCACGCAGATCACCTTCGGTCCGAGCACGGACGACGGCTTCTACTACGACTTCGCCCCGAAGGACCGCCCGTTCACCGACGAGGACCTGCCGGCGATCGAGGCGGAGATGCGCAAGATCATCGCCGCCAACAAGCCGCTGCGCCGCGAGGTGTGGAGCCGCGAACAGCTGATCAGCCGATGGAAGCAGCAGGGCGAGAGCTTCAAGGCCGAATGGGCGGCGGAACTGCCGGGCGACGAACCGCTGACGGTCTACTGGTCGGGCGACGACTGGCTCGACATGTGCCGCGGGCCGCACCTGCCCTCGACCGGGAAGCTCGATCCCGCCGCGTTCAAGCTGACGCGCGTTTCGGGTGCGTACTGGCGTGGCGACCAGAAGAACGCGATGCTCAGCCGCGTCTATGGCACCGGCTGGCTCAACAAGAAGCAGCTCGATGCGCACCTGACGCGGCTGGAAGAAGCGGCCAAGCGCGATCACCGCAAGCTCGGCAACGAGATGGACCTGTTCCATCTCCAGCAGGAAGCCCACGGTTCGGTGTTCTGGCACCCCAAGGGCTACCTGATCTGGCGCGAACTGGAAGCCTACATGCGCCGCGCCATCGACGGGGCGGGCTATCGCGAGGTGAAGACCCCGCAGGTGATGGACGCGCGCCAGTGGGAGCAGTCCGGCCACTGGGGCAAGTACCGCGAGAACATGTTCGTGATCCCCGACGAGGTGCCCAACGTCGAGGACGAAGGCCCGATCGTTTCCGACGATGCCGAGTGGATGGCGCTGAAGCCGATGAACTGCCCGGCGCACGTGCTGATCTTCCGGCAGGGCATCAAGTCCTACCGCGAACTGCCCATGCGCCTTTATGAGAACGGCTGCTGCCACCGCAACGAGCCGCACGGCGCGCTACACGGGCTGATGCGCGTGCGCCAGTTCACGCAGGACGATGCGCATATCTTCTGCCGCGAGGACCAGATCGTGTCCGAAGTGCAGGCGTTCTGCGAACTGGCCGACCGGATCTACAAGCACTTCGGCTTCACCTACTCGATCAAGCTCGCCCTGCGCCCGGAAAAGCGCTTCGGCACCGAGGAGATGTGGGACAAGGCCGAGGCCGAACTGCGCGCCGCCGTGGTCCGCGCTGGCCTCGCCACCGAGGAATATGGCTGGGAGGAACTACCGGGCGAAGGCGCGTTCTATGCGCCCAAGCTGGAATGGCACCTGACCGACGCGATTGGCCGCACCTGGCAGGTGGGCACGATCCAGTCGGACCGCGTGCTGCCCGAGCGGCTCGACGCAACCTACATCGGCGAGGATGGCGAGAAGCACCGCCCGGTCATGCTGCACCGCGCGATCTTCGGATCGTATGAGCGCTTCATCGGCATCCTGATCGAGCACTTTGCTGGGCGCCTGCCGGCATGGCTGGCACCGGTGCAGGCGGTGGTGGCGACGATCGTTTCGGACGCTGACGATTATGCCAGGGACGCGCTCGCCAAGCTGAAGGCTGCGGGCATCCGTGCCGAGACCGACCTGCGCAACGAGAAGATCAACTACAAGGTGCGTGAACACTCGCTGCAGAAGGTCCCCTACTTGCTGGTGGTGGGCAAGCGCGAGGCCGAAGAGGGCACCGTGGCGATCCGCACGCTGGGCGAACAGCACCAGAAGGTGATGTCGCTGGACGAGGCGATTGCCCTGCTCAAGGGCGAGGCAACGCCGCCGGATCTGCGGAGCTGACCTCGCTCGACCTGCCACTCCTTTCGCTTGGGCTTTGCGCGCTGGCGGCGTTTGTCGCCGCCTTCGTGCGCGGGCTTGCTGGGTTCGGCATGGCCATCCTGCTGGTGCCGCTGATCGGGCTGGTCATTCCACCGGGCGAGGCGGTGGTCGTGTCCAACATGCTCGGCCTGCTGATCGGTCTGGTCGGCGCGCGGCAGGTGTGGAACGCGGGCGAGAAAAGCGCAGGTGTGATCGGCGGACTGGCGATGTTGCTGACGCCCGCAGGTCTTCTGATGCTTTTCGCGACGCCGCCCGAAGTGGCGCGCGTGCTCATCGCGGCGGTGGCCATTGGCGCGTTTGCGCTGGTGCTGTTGCCCGCCAAGCCGGGTCACGCGCCGGGGAAGGTTGAGACTGGCCTGACCGGAGCTGCGGCGGGATTGCTCACCGGATTTGCGGGAATGCCGGGGCCGCCGGTCGTGCCTTTTTACCTGCGCCGCCCGATCCCGCGGGAAGTGGCGCGCGCCTCGATGCTGACGGTGTTTCTGCTGACTTCGATCGCCAGCACGGCGGCGGCTTTGGCGCTCAAGCTGGCTTCCTGGCGCGATGTTCTGTTTGCGCTCGTGCTCTTCGTGCCGGTGCTGATCGGCAACCACCTCGGCACGCGCGCTTTCGGCAAGGTCAGCGACGCGGCCTGGCGCGGGTTCGTTGGCTTCCTGCTGGCAGTTTCCGGCCTGATGGCCGTCGTCCGCCTGCTGACCTGATCAGACGGTAAAACTCTCGCCGCAGCCGCACGAACCCTTGGCGTTGGGGTTCTGGAACACGAAGCCGGCGGTGAAATCGTCTTCCTGCCAGTCCATCGTGCTGCCGATCAGGTAGAGCACCGAGGCGCTGTCGATGAAGAACAGGCCGCCCGGCGTCTCGATCCTTTCATCGAGCGGGTTGGCTTCGTTCACATAGTCGACCGAATAGGCGAGACCCGAGCAACCCCGGCGCGGGGTAGACAGTTTCACGCCGATCGCGCCTTCGGGAGCGGTCGCCATGAGGTGCGCCACGCGTGCTTCCGCACTCGGCGTGAGGATCACGGCTGCGGGACGGGGGCGGCGGGGCTTGGTCTGCGTTTCGGTCGTCATGGTGACACCTATATGGGGAGCGTTCAGAGCATTCCCAGTTCGAGCTTGGCTTCGTCGCTCATCTTGGCGGGGTCCCATGCCGGGTCCCAGACGAGATTGACGTCGGCATCGCGTACGCCCGGCACCGCCGAGACGCGCAGTTCGACTTCGCCGGGCATCGATTCCGCGACCGGGCAGTGCGGCGTGGTCAGTGTCATCGTCACATCGACATGCCCGTCGTCCGAGACGTCGACGCCATAGATGAGGCCGAGATCGTAGATGTTGACCGGGATTTCCGGGTCGAAGATTTCTTTCAGCGCCGCGATCACGCCTTCGTAGATGTCACCGCCCGGTTCCCCAGAGGAGATCTCTTCCGGCTTGGCCGCGAGGAAGCCTTCGAGATAGTCGCGCTTGCGCTCGAGCTTTTCGGCGGGCGTCTCTTCCACCGCGTCCTCGACGAAGGCGCGCTTGGGGGCCGATACAGCCTCGACCTCTTCGACCGCGAACTTTACCTCAGCAGGGTTCTGGGGATCGTTGTCGCTCATCCGAAAATCCTCTTGGTCCTTTCGATCCCGCGCACGAGCGCGGCGATATCGCTTTCATCGCTGTATATGCCGAAGCTGGCGCGCGCCGTGGCAGGCACGCCGAGATGCGCCATCAGCGGCTGGGTGCAGTGGTGTCCAGCGCGGATGGCCACGCCTTCCTCGTCCAAGATCGTGCCGAGATCGTGCGGGTGCACGCCTTCGAGCGCGAAGCTGAGGATGCCGGCACTATCCTCCGGCCCAAACAGGCGCACCGAGTTCATGCCGCGCAGGGCCTCGCGTGCCTTGGTAACGAGCGCGCATTCGTGGGCGTGGATGGCGTCGAGGCCTTGTGCCGTCACGAAATCGACAGCCGCGCCAAAGCCGATGGCTTCGACAATGGCAGGCGTGCCCGCTTCGAAGCGCTGCGGCGCGGGGGCGTAGGTGGTCTTCTCGAAGGTGACCTTGTCGATCATCGCGCCGCCGCCCTGCCAAGGGGGCATGGCATCGAGGATCTCGGCCTTGGCCCAGAGCGCGCCGATGCCGGTGGGGCCATAGAGCTTGTGCGCGGAGAAAACGTAGAAATCGGCGTCGAGCGCCTTCACGTCGACGGTGAGGCGCGCGACGGACTGGCAGCCATCGAGCAGGATCTTCGCGCCGACACTGCGCGCCAGCGCGACCGCGCGCGGGGCATCGAGCGTGGAGCCGAGCACGTTCGAGACGTGAGCGAAGGCGAGCAGCTTGTGTGCAGGCGTGACCATCCGCTCGGCGACATCGAGGTCGATCAAGCCTTCTTCGGTCAGCGGGCAGACGTCGATCTCGACGCCGGTCCGGTCGCGCAGCATCTGCCACGGCACGATGTTGGCGTGGTGTTCAAGCGTCGAGATGAGGATGCGGTCACCGGCCTTGAGGTTCGCCTGCCCCCAGGTCTGCGCGACGAGGTTGATCGCTTCGGTCGCGCCGCGGGTGAGGACCAGTTCGTTCTCGGCGCCGCCAACGAGCGCGGCAACCTTGCGGCGCGCGGCTTCAAAGGCCAGCGTCATGTCCGCCGAGCGCGCATAGACGCCGCGATGGACGGTGGCGTAGTCGCTGCCCAGCGCGCGCACCATCGCATCGATCACCACTTGTGGCTTCTGTGCGGTGGCGGCGGTATCGAGGTAGTGCCAGCGGCTGCCGTCAGGATTGACGAGGCCGGGCCAATCGGCGGCGCGGGTGGGGGCCTCGACTGTCACAGCACGGCATCCAGGGCCTTGAGCGCGGCCTCGGTCAGCGATTCTTCGTCGGCAGCGCCAACAAAGGCTTCGGCGATGAAGGCGTGGAGCATGAGCTTCTTGGCCTCGGCAGGCGGGAGGCCGCGCTGGGCGAGGTAGAACAGGCTCTGCTGATCGAGTTCACCGACGGCGCAGCCATGGGCGCACTTGACGTCATCGGCGTAGATTTCGAGTTCGGGGCGGGCATTGGCCGTCGCCGTGCGATCAAGCAGCATGGCGCGGATCGACTGTTCGCCATCGGTGCCGATGGCCCCGCGCGCGACGACGACACGGCCGAGGTAGGTGCCGGTGGCCTTGCCGCCGAGGACCGAGCGCACGACCTGGCTCGACACCGCATCAGGCTCGGAATGGACGACTTCGGTGACGATTTCGGCGGTCTGTTCGCCGCCTGCGATCTGCGCGGCGCCGAGGTGGAACTTTGCGCCCTTGCCAAGCGTGACCTTGACCGCAATGCGGCCATAAGCGGACCCGGCGTTGAGCAGGCGCAAGTCATACTCCGCGCCGTCTTCCAACGTGATCGCGATGTCCTGCGCGGCATCGTTCGCGCCATCGAGCACCACGGCGCTCGCGCCCGTCTCGCCCGCAGCGACGCGGATTTCCTGCACCGGCAGCGGCCAGAGCGCTTCCAGCGCCGAGAGGTCGGCGTAGCGGAAGGCTTCGTCCTTGCGGGTTGGCAGTACGCTCATGCCGCAACGGCCTCGTAGCCGTGCTCTTCGAGTTCGAGCGCGAGTTCGGGGCCACCGCTCTTGACGATGCGGCCACCGGCAAGGACGTGGACGAAATCAGGCTTCACGTAGTCGAGCAGGCGCTGGTAGTGGGTGATCAGCAGCACGGCCTTGTCAGGCTTGCGCATGATCGCATTGATACCCTCGCCGCAGATGCGCAACGCGTCGATGTCGAGGCCGGAGTCGGTCTCGT
>JBKBUD010000116.1:0-6091 GCA_046290865.1 Novosphingobium sp.
CGCTGACGCACGCCGGGTCGCCCTGGGAAATCGGCCTTGCCGAAACCCAGCAGACGCTGCTGCTCAACAACCTGCGCAGCCGCATCTGCGTGCAGGCCGACGGCGGCCTGCGCACCGGGCGTGACGTTGCCGTAGCCGCGCTGCTCGGCGCTGACGAGTTCGGCTTTGCCACCGCACCACTGATTGCGGCGGGCTGCATCATGATGCGCAAGTGTCACCTCAACACCTGCCCGGTCGGCGTCGCCACCCAGGACCCGGTGCTGCGCGCGCGCTTCACCGGTCAGCCCGAGCATGTGATCAACTACTTCTTCTTCGTCGCCGAAGAGCTGCGCGCGATCATGGCCGAGATGGGCTTCCGCACGGTCGCCGAAATGGTTGGCCGCGTCGATCGTCTCGATACCAAGAAGGCCGTCTCGCACTGGAAGGCGCAGGGCGTCGACCTGTCGAAGCTGCTGCACAAGGTCGAGCCGGTCGAAGGCACGACCCTGAACTGGAGCGAGACGCAGGATCACGGCCTCGAAGCCGCGCTCGACAAGGACCTGATCGCGGCCAGCGCCCCGGCGCTGGACAAGGGCGAACCGGTCCGCCTCGAACGCAAGGTCATCAACGTCAACCGCACGGTCGGCGCGATGCTCTCTGGCGAAGTCGCCAAGAAGTACGGGCACAAGGGCCTGCCGGACAACACCATCCACATCTCGTTCAAGGGTGTGGCCGGCCAGTCGTTCGGCGCGTTCCTCGCCCATGGCGTGACGCTCGATCTCGTCGGCGATGCCAACGACTATGTCGGCAAGGGTCTGTCGGGCGGTCGCGTGATCGTGCGTCAGCCGAGCCACGTCGATCGTGACCCGACCGAGAACATCATCGTCGGCAACACCGTGCTCTACGGCGCGATTGCGGGCGAGGCCTACTTCAACGGCGTCGGCGGTGAACGCTTCGCGGTGCGCAACTCGGGCGCCGTCGCGGTCGTCGAAGGCACTGGCGATCACGGTTGCGAATACATGACCGGCGGCGTCGTCGTTGTTCTGGGTCGCACCGGCCGCAACTTCGCGGCGGGCATGTCGGGCGGCGTCGCCTACGTCTATGACGTGGACGGCAACTTCGCCCAGCTCGTCAACGGCGCGATGGTCGACGTCCTGCCGATTTCGGGCGAGCGCGACGAGGAAGACGGTGCAGGCCGTCCGCAGCAGCGCGGTGTCGACGTTTACGACTACGGCATGGGCGACATGCTGCGTCACGATGCCGAACGCCTGCGCGTGCTGGTGGAACGTCACCACCTCTACACCGGCAGCAAGCGCGCCCGCGAGATTCTCGACAACTGGTCCGAGGCTCTGGGCAAGTTCGTCAAGGTCATGCCGCGCGACTATGCGCGGGCGCTCCGTCAGATGGAGGCCGAGCGCCTCGAAGCCGCCTCTGTCGCGGCTGAGTAAGGGTTAGATTACAATGGGCAAGGCAACCGGCTTTCTCGAGATCGACCGCAAGGATCGCACTTACGATGCGCCTGCGGAGCGACTGAAGCACTATCGCGAGTTCGTTATCCCGCACGACGATGCTGGCCTCAAGGGCCAGGCATCGCGGTGCATGAACTGCGGCATTCCGTACTGCCACAACGGCTGTCCGGTGAACAACCAGATCCCCGACTGGAACCACCTGGTCTACGAGAATGACTGGCGCGACGCGCTGACCAATCTCCACTCGACCAACAACTTCCCCGAGTTCACCGGCCGCATCTGCCCCGCCCCGTGCGAGGCGGCGTGCACGCTGAACATCGTGGACCAGCCGGTCACCATCAAGTCGATCGAATGCGCCATCGTCGATCGCGGGTGGAAGGAAGGCTGGATCGAGCCGCAGGTTCCGGCGAAGAAGACCGGCAAGTCGGTCGCTGTCGTCGGCTCCGGCCCGGCAGGCATGGCCGCTGCCCAGCAGCTCGCCCGCGCCGGCCACTCGGTCACCGTGTTCGAGAAGAACGACCGCATCGGTGGGCTGCTGCGCTACGGCATCCCAGACTTCAAGATGGAAAAGACCCACATCAACCGCCGCGCGATGCAGATGGAGGCCGAAGGCGTCCAGTTCCGCACCAGCGTGGAGGTTGGCGTGACCGTCTCGTTCGCATCGCTGCAGGAGAACTTCGACGCGGTGGTCCTCTCGGGCGGCGCGGAAGATCCGCGTGGCCTCAACATCCCCGGCGCCGAACTCCCCAGCGTGCGCATGGCGATGGAATTCCTGACCCAGCAGAACAAGCGCAACGCCGGCGACGACGAACTGCGCGCTGCCCCCCGCGGTTCGCTGCTCGCCACCGGCAAGCATGTCGTCGTGATCGGCGGCGGCGACACCGGCTCTGACTGCGTCGGCACCTCGAACCGTCAGGGTGCCGCCTCGGTCACCCAGCTCGAAATCATGCCGAAGCCGCCCGAAAAGGAAGACAAGGCGCTCAGCTGGCCGAACTGGCCGCTCAAGCTGCGCACCTCGTCGAGCCACGAGGAAGGCTGCGAGCGCGAGTTCGCCGTGCTGACCAAGCGCGTCGTCGGCGAGAACGACGTGACCGGCCTTGAATGCGTCCGCGTCGAGTGGGTGAACGGCCAGATGCAGGAAGTCGCAGGCAGCGAGTTTGTGCTCAAGGCCGACCTCATCCTGCTCGCCATGGGCTTCGTGGGCCCGCGCAAGCAGGGTCTGCTCGAACAGGCCGGCGTCGAGCTTGACCCGCGCGGCAACGTCAAGGGTAACGTCGTCGACTACAAGACCAGCGTCGACAACGTCTTCGCCTGCGGTGACATGCGCCGTGGCCAGAGCCTTGTCGTCTGGGCGATCCGTGAAGGCCGCCAGTGCGCTCGCGCCGTCGACGAAGCGCTGATGGGCGTCAGCGAACTGCCGCGCTGATCTTCAAGCCATAGCTGAACAGGAAAGGGGCGTCCGCAAGGGCGCCCCTTTCTCGTTGGCGGACCTCCCAGCCGAACCCTCGTCACCCCGGCGCAGGCCGGGGCCCATAACGCTGCGAGCAAGCGCCACGGTCAGTTGCAAACGAAAGGTCATGGGCCCCGGCCTGCGCGGGGGTGACGGCGATGAATGTCGGAGAGCGTCCCGCGCTCTATCCATCCCCCTCAGGCGCAACCGGCGGCATGGCCTTGGTCCGGCACACCAGCAGCTTGTCGATCTTGCGGCCATCCATGTCGACAACCTCGAAGCGCCAGCCCTGATCGTGGAAGTGTTCGCCCTCGTTCGGCAGCTTCTTCAGCACCGACAGGCAGTAACCCGCCGTAGTCGCAAATTCGCGGTCGTCGGGCAGGTCCAGCCCGAGCCGGTCCGCCAGCGCATCGGCCGGCAGCGCGCCCGAGATCAGCAGCGAGCCGTCCTCGCGCTCCACCACCATCGGCTCGTCACCCGCATCCGAGTGGCCGACGAAATTCCCCGCAATCGCCGCCAACAGGTCCGCCGGCGTCACGATGCCTTCAAGGTGGCCATACTCGTCATGCACCAGCGCAATGGCGACCTCGGCCTGCTGGATCATGCCCAGCGCATCCATTGTATCGAGCTGGTCCGGCACGATCGCGGGCTTCTTCATCAGTCGCCCGAGCTGAACCTTCCGCCCACGCAGCAGCGTCGAGAGCACGTCGCGCACCTTCACCACGCCGACGATCCGGTCGACCGACCCGTCCGCTACCAGCAGCAGCGAATGGGGGCTGTCCTCGATCGCCTCGCGCAGGTCCGCTTCGCTGGCCTTGCGTTCGATCCAGTGGAGTTCGGTGCGCGGCGTCATCACCTCGCGCACCGGCCTTTCGGCGAGGCGCATGATCCCGGTCATGATCGCCCGCTCCTCCTCCTCGATCACGCCCGAGCGCGTGGCTTCGGCGAAGATCATGTGGAGTTCCTCGGCGGTCACTTCCTGTTCGGTGCCCTGCTTCAGGCCGAGCAGGCGGATGATCGCGCTCGAGGAGTTGTCGAGCAGCCAGACGAAAGGCGCGGTGATCTTGGACATCAGCGCCATGAACGGCGCCGCAATCTTGGCGATGGGTTCGGCCGCGCGCAGGGCCAGTTGCTTGGGCACCAGCTCACCCACCACCAGACTGAGGTAGGTGGTGATGGCGATGACGATCACGAAGCCCGCATCGTCGGCATATTGCGGCGGAAAGCCCCAGGCCTGCAGCCGCTCGGCCATCGGCCCGCCGAGGCTCGATCCGGAATAGGCACCGGCGATGATGCCGACCAGCGTGATGCCGATCTGTACGGTCGAAAGAAACTTTCCGGGGTCCGCCGCCAGGGCGAGCGCGACTTTCGCACCCTTGCTGCCCTCTTCGGCAGCAACCTTGAGGCGGGCGGGGCGAGCCGAGACAATCGCCAGTTCCGACATGGAAAACAGGCCATTGAGCACGACGAGGCCCAGGATCACGAGGACGTCAGACCAGGGAAAAGGTGTCACGCTATGGCCCCTAACAGATTTACCGGGAAAGGCGAATAGTGCGCGAATTGTTCCTGAGGATCGCGCCACGCAGGTTCCCGTTCGGGAACCGTTCAGTCGAAGTGGGCGTATTTCACCCTGTCAAAGCGGCATTGCGGCGCTAAGCTCGCGTTCGGATGCTGGTAAAAGGGGACAGGAAATGAAAATCCGTCGTGTTCTTATGTCGAGCCTGTGCGCCGTGTCGCTGGTCAGTCTGTCTGCCTGCGTCACCGATCCCAACACCGGCGAAAAGAAGGTTTCCCGCACTGCCATCGGCGGCATCGGCGGCGCGCTTGGCGGCGCCCTGCTCGGCGGCCTGATCGGCGGGAAGACCGGGCGTATCGTCGGCGCAGGCTTGGGCGGCGTTGCCGGCGGCGTGATCGGCTACCAGAAGGACAAGCAGATCAAGCAGCTGCGCGAGCAGACGGCAGGCACCGGCGTCGACGTGACCGAGACCGACAACGGCCAGGCGATCCTCGTCAATCTGCCCAACGGCGTCACCTTCGATGTCGACAGTTCGGCCGTGAAGCCGGGCTTCCGCGACACGCTCGACAAGATCGCGGCCTCGATGGTGCAGTACCCCAACTCGCTGATCGACGTCTACGGCCACACCGATTCGACGGGTTCCGACACCTACAATCAGGCGCTCTCCGAACGCCGCGCCCGTGCCGTCGCCGATTACCTGACCTCGCGCGGGGTAGGCTATGCCCGTATCCGCAGCCAAGGCTTCGGCGAATCGCAGCCGATCGCCTCGAACGATACCGAGGAAGGCCGTTCGGCCAACCGCCGCGTCGAGATCAAGATCGTCCCGATCAGCCAGGACGACGTGAACGCGGCACGCTCGGGCCAGTAACACTCGCACATGCCTTCATGAGCGGCGCTGTCCTCCGGGCGGCGCCGCTTTTGTCATGGAGCATCCGTTTCGCGGTTGACCATGGTCGGTCGAGGCTGGCATCGGCGCGGCGGAAGGAGACAGGTTCGCATGCCGATTCAGCGCCGCACGATCAACGGACGCGAGACCAACCCGATCGGGCTTGGCTGCATGTCGCTGAGCTGGGCCTATGGCGGCAGGCCGAGCGAGGAAGACGGCATCCGCCTGCTCCAGCACGCCATCGACATCGGCTATGATCACTTCGACACCGCTCGCCTCTACGGCCTCGGCCACAATGAAACCCAGGTGGGCGTCGCGCTGAAGGGCCGCCGTGACAAGGTGTTCCTCGCCTCGAAGATGGGCATCTTCGCCAGCGGCGACAAGCGCGGGATCGATTGCCATCCCGATACCATTCGCAGCGAACTCGAAGTCTCGCTCCGCCTGCTCCAGACCGATCACATCGATCTCTATTACATGCACCGCCGCGATTTCACGGTGCCGATCGAGGATTCGGTGGGCGCGTTGGCCGACCTCGTGAAAGAGGGCAAGATCGGCGGCATCGGCCTGTCGGAAATGTCCGCCGATACCTTGCGCAAGGCCGCTGCGGTCCACCCCATCGCTGCGATGCAGACCGAATACTCACCGTGGACGCGTCAGGCGGAGATCGCCGTGCTCGAAGCCTGCCGTGAACTCGGCACCACCTTCGTCGCCTTCTCGCCCGTCGCGCGCGGCGTGCTCGCCAATGGCGTTCGCGATCCGCAAGCGCTGCCCGATGGCGACATTCGCAAGGC
>JBKBUD010000117.1:0-5851 GCA_046290865.1 Novosphingobium sp.
CGGTACGGGTGGCAAGGCCTTCGGGCAGGCGGGCGATCAGCGGATCGAGCCCGGCGGCGCTGGCGGCGGCGGCAATCTCCTCTGCCGAGGTATCCGCCTTCGCAAAGGCGATGTTCTGCGCAATCGAGGCGTTGAACAGGAACGGCGCCTGATCGACCAGCAGGACGCGGGCGCGCAAGTCGGCCAGAGATACCTCCCGCAAGTCCGTGCTATCGATGCTCACTGTGCCCGAGACCGGATCGAGGAAGCGCACCAGCAGGTCCGCCAGCGTCGACTTGCCCGCGCCGGAGGGACCGAGGATCGCCGTCAGCGAGCCTGCCGGGATCGTCAGGCTTGCACCGTCCAGCACCGGCTCGCGGCCATGGTGCATGCTCACGTTGTCCAGCCGGATCTCACGCGCAACCAGCGGCAGCGGCCAGGGCTTTTCGGCCTCGATCACTTCGGGCGCGGTGTCGAACAGCTCGAAGATGCGGGCGAGGGCGACGCGCGCCGTGGCAAGGCTCGCGGTCAGCCCCATCAACGCCTGCACCGGGGCAAGCAGCCGCCCGTGATAGGTGATGAACGCCACCAGCGCGCCTATGGTCATCGTGCCGTCGATGATATGCTTGCCGCCATAGAGGATCACCGCCGCGCTCGATGCGGTGACGATCGTGCCGGGCAGGGCGCCGGTCAGGAAGGAGGTCGTCTGCATCCGCAGCATCGTGGCGACGAAGCCGCTGTTGGCCTTGGCAAAACGCTCCGCTTCATGCGCTTCGGCACCCAGTGCGTTGACGGTGCGCATGCCGAGGATCGTGTCGGCGAGCAGGCTGCCAATGTCCGCGCCGCGCTCCCGCATCTGACGGGTGAGGTCGGTCATGCGGCGCTGGAAATGAAGGAAGCTCATGACCGCGAAGGGCACGAGCACGGTGCCGACGAGGAACAGTTTCCAGTCGAGCCACAGCATCATGGCTACAGAGCCGGTAAAGAACAGCACGTTGCTCAGCACAGAAAGCAGCGTATCGCCCGCCACGCGCTGCACGTCCGAAACATCGGAGTTGAGGCGCGACATCAGGTCGCCCAGCCGGAAGCTGCCGTAGAAGCGCGGCGACAGGCGCTGCAGGTGCCGCAGCAGGGCCACGCGCATGTCGAACAGCATCTGCGCCGAGAGCGACACGTAGCGGTAGGAGACCAGCGCGTTGACCGCAAAGCCGCCCACGGTCGCGCCCATCATCAATGCGGCGATCCGGACCAGCACCGGCCAGTCGCGCTTCAGCAGCGCCTCGTCGATCATCAGCTTGGAGATCCACGGCTGCGCCAGCGTCAGCCCGGTGGCCATGAGGCTGCCGAGCAGCACCAGAACCAGACGCGGCGCATAGGGCCTGAGCCACGGCCACAGCCGCTTGTAGGTGCTCCACGGCGCGATCTTGGGCGCCTCGCTCATGCCGCCTGCTCGCGCCGAACGAGATCGAAGCCATGGAGGGCAAAGCGCGGCTCCGGCAGCTTGGCCAACAGGGCCGTGGTCTGCTCGTAGCCAGCCTTGGTAGCGGCGTATTGCTTATGCCACCAGCGGCCGGCGCCGCCATTGGCATAGAACGGCAGCGACAGTTGCAGGTGCCGCCGCAGCGAGGCGAGCAGCAGCGAGTGGTAGTGCGTGGCCAGCAGGGCAGGGTCCTCCCCACGTGCGAGAGCGCCGATCACGGCGGCGGCAAGGATGCCTTCGCGTGCGGCCTGTGCCGTGCCGTCGCCGCAGATCGGGTCGAAGGCGATGGCCGCAGTGCCACAGGCAAGCCAGCCATCACCCGCCAATGGCGCCAGCATTCGGGGGCTCGTGTCGAACTGGCCGCCGGTCGGTTCCAGCATATCGATCAGCGGGCCGATCAGTGGCGCACTCTGCGCCAGCGTCTGGGGATCGCCACCCACGGCCAGCAGCCACGCTTGTCCGAAGCCATCGGGGATCAGGAACAGCCAGCCCGCGTCCACCGCTTCGATCCAGCAGGTGCGGGCAGGGGCATCGGGCATCAGCGTTACCCGCGCCGTCGCTGAAAGCCGCTCGCCAAAGCGCAGCGTTTCCCCGCACGAGAACGGCGGCATGGCCTGAACCACAAACTCAGCATTGAAATCATTGGAATGTTGGATGTTTAGCTGCGCCCGGTCGGGCTTCGCTGAACTTCGCTTCGCTACGTTTCCCCGGGGAAACATATCAAGAACATCTGTCAGATCGGTCTCGGAAACCACCACCGCGCCATGTGGCATGGCAACCGCCTCGGCGCTGCCCCACTTCACCACCCGCCGCTCGATCCGAGGCCTGTCGGCAAAAAGCGCCCCATTGCCGAACACGTCTCGCAGCAGCGCCAGCGCCGCATCGCTCAGCATGATCACCGGCACCGGACGCCGCAGGCCGGGCTCGCGTGCGAACGCAAACCCGGCCCGGTCCAGCAGGTGTGCGGCCGTAGCCACCGCGACGCCCTGCCCACTCAAGAGTGCAGTGATCGTCACTGGGTTATGATCATCCCCGCGCCGGTGGTGTCGTTGCCGAGATCGATGGTCTTGACGTGCTGCAGGGTCTGCGCGTCGTACATCTCGATGTCGTAGCTCGCGCCATAGATGTAGAGCAGCTTGCCATCGCCCGACATGCCGAACTGGAAGCGCGTGCGGCAGGGGAACTCGGCCTTGTTCTTGACCAGGTTGGTGGTCAGGTCGAGGTGCCAGAACTCGCAGCGCTTGTTGCCGACCTTCTCCTGCGTGACGACGGTCCAGCCTTCCTTCATGTCCTTCGACACTTGCAGGCCGGCCATGCCGCCACCCACCGGGGCGGGGCCGATCGGGCGGAAATCGAAGCTCTTGGTGACAAGGTCGAACCGCCCCACGCCATAGACCTTGTTGCGGATATAGGGGTCCTGCGCCGTGAACATCGAGACGTACTGATCAGGGTTGCGCAGTGCCTCCACGCCGCCGCCGAAGCTGACACCCTCGATCCCGGTCGCCTCGGGCTTGGAGAACTCGAGCCGGTCCTTGACCTTGAGCGATGCGGTATCGACCACCAGCACCTTGTCACGGATCAGGAACAGCGTGCTGCCGTCCTTCGAGAGCATGTAGTTGCCGCGTCCGGCGCCATTGCGCACGTCTTCGTCCGGCACGTCGGCGGTGCGGACGACGGCCTTCTTCGTCAGGTCGATCACGCCGAACATCTGCGGGCTGACGGTCCAGCGGTCCTGCAACTTCTCGAACTTCTGGATCATCGTGTAGAAGAACTTGCCCGAAGGGTCCGGCACCCCGCCACCGAAGCGATAGCGCGTGGTCGGCGTATTCAGGCTGAAGGAATTGACCACCTTCTTGGTTGCGGTGTCGATCACCTCGATGCCGCTGGTGGTGATGGTGGTGACGTAGATCTTCTTGTTGTCGTTCGAGATGCGCATCGACGTGGGCAGACCGGAGGCCAGCGTGATGCGGTCCTTGATCTCGCCCGTCGCCTCGTCGACGATCAGCATCTTGTCGGGGTAGGACCCCATGAACACGGTCGAGGCATGGGCCGGGGCAGTGCTGGCGAGAAGCGAGACGAGAGCTAACCCTAGTTTCTTCATGGGTCTGGTCTTCCGATGCAGTGAGGTCACGTGAGGACGGAAGCCCTCAGGGGAAGATGATGTCGAGGCTGCGCCAGTCCTTGGCCGCCGTCGCGCAATTGCTGGCCCAGTCGGGCGAGTAGTTGACGTGATCGGGGACCTGCACCGGCCAGAAGCAGGTGACATAGCAGTCGTAGATGTCGCGCTCGGCCGGCTGGCACAGGCCTGCCGTGCCGCCGCCGGCATCCACTTCCCAGCCGGGCGAGAACGAGATCGAACAGCCCATCGGCGTGTGCATCGGCTTCTGCTGAAGCGCGATCACGTCTTCCTCGGTCGAGGCAATGGTTTCCTCGATCCGCAGAGCCTTCTTGTTGAGGGGTTTCAGGTGCTTCATGACAAGCCCTTTCGTGCAGCAAAGCGTTCAAGAAATTCGGGATTACGCTGGGCGACCGTGCCGTAGATCTTGAGGCAGGCCTCGGTCCATTCGCGGATCCAGTCGCAGTAGTGCAGGTTGGCGTGGCCGGTATCGCCATAGCGGACGAAGGCCTCGTGATGGCAGCCACCGGCACAGAGCGGGCGGGCCCAGCACGACGAACATTCGTACTTCGCGCCGACATGGCCGCGCGTCAGGAAGTCGGTGCGCTTTTCCTTGTCGAGACCCGTGGTCACGTGGCCGAGCACGTGGGTATCGGCATCGGTGAAGCGGTGGCAGGGCGAAAGGTCGCCCGAGGGGCTCACCCCGACAAGGCCGAGGCCCGCGCCGCAGGGGTGCGACTTGTTGGTGCCCTGGATCAGCTCGCTGATCGTCTCCGAGACGTTGGAGAAACCGTGCATCTCCCCGCGCAAGGCGTAGGCGAGCCATTCGGCGGCGAGTTCGTGGAATGCGGCGACAACCGTATCCATGCCCTCGTCGTCAAGCGTGTAGGCCTGCTGGCCGGAGTCCGTCACCGGCGCGAAGCCGACTTCGTGGAAGCCGAGGTCGTCCTTGAGGTGGCGGTAGATGCGGATCACGTCGGTCACGCCTTCGGTCAGCGTGACGCGGGCGGTGATCGCGCGGGTCTTGTGCCCTGCGATGAGCTTCCTGAGGCGCGGCTCCATCACCGCGTAGGAGCCCTTGCCGTTCTTGTAGACGCGGTGGCGGTCCTGCAGGTCGGGCGGGCCGTCCATCGAGACGGTGACGCCAATCGCCTGATCCGAGAGGAACTGGATGATCTCGTCAGTCAGCAGCGTGGCGTTGGTCGTCAGGCTGTAGGTCATGCGCTTGCCGACCGCTGCCGCGGCTTCGTTGGCATATAGCACGACATCGCGCAGGAGCTTGAAATTCATCAAGGTTTCGCCGCCGAAGAACGTGATGTGCGGCACCTCGCGCTCACCCGAGCTCTTGAGCAGGAAGTCGACCGAGGTCTTGGCCGTTTCCAGCGTCATGTACTTGGGCTTGCCGGCAGGCGTGGCGATCTTGTCCGCGCCGAATTCGTAGCAATAGGTGCAGGCAAGGTTGCACTGGTTGGTGACGTTGAGCACCAGCGCCTGGAGCGGGTAATCCTCGGGCGGGGCTGCCGGAGCCAGCGGCGCCTCCCGGATCTCGTTCGAGACGATGCCGCGCACCGCGCGCAGCTCGCGGATCAGGTCTTCGGCATCGGCGCGCGAATAGCCTTTCTCGACCAGCGCGGCGACCATCTCGCCATAGGCCATCTGACGTTCGCCGAGCACGGCCATGACACTGGCCGCGCCTTCGTCGAGCGCGAAGATGGCCCCTGCCGAGGCGAGGTAGACAAAGCCCGCGCCATCGGCTTCGAACAGGTGGATATCGCCGCGGCGATACTTGGGAGCGAGGATCGTCGTCACTTGGCTACCTCCGGCTGGTCCCAGTGCTTGTAGGCCGGCACCGAGACGACCATGAACGACTTGGCCTTGAGCGGCTTGCCCAGCGCGTCGACCTCGCTCTTGGCGGTGGCGACGACCCAGACTTCGCCATAGTTGTTGCGGCCCCACTTGCGCGCCGGATTCGGCCCGTCGATGGCGGGCGTGAACAGCGCGGTCGGGCTGAGCTTGCCGACGTAGTTGACGTCATCGTCGTAGTAGACGGTCGGCATTTCCTCCATCGCCCAGGTCACCGGGACCGGGCCGAGCGCCACGTCGTCGGCAGTGTAGGGCCTGCCGTCGAGCCCGGCATCGAAGCCCACGGCATCGAACTGCTGGTAGCCGGCCGGATGCTTCTCGCTACCGCCTAGGCGGGCGGACGCGGTGTCGGGCACCACCTTGATGTAGTCGACCTTCTTGTAGACCGGGAGGAGCGAGGCAACCACCGCATC
>JBKBUD010000117.1:5861-6061 GCA_046290865.1 Novosphingobium sp.
GCCGACCGTGGCGTCGGGCGCGACATCGACGGTGAGCACCGCTTCGGTCGGGCTGACCGAGACGACCTTGCTGACCACAACGCCCTTGCCGAGATCAAGGTCCGAAGGCTTCAGGCCCGCCGGGAAGGCATCGCCCAGCAGCTTGAGCGTCGCGCCCTTCGATCCAGCCTTGAGCGCATAGGGCCAGGTGGCGACGACGG
>JBKBUD010000118.1:0-6050 GCA_046290865.1 Novosphingobium sp.
CAACAGGTACACCGGCAGGCCGAGCACGATGAAACCCGCGCCGTAGGTGAGCGCCTCGAAGCCGAGGCCCCACGCTGCCCAGCCGATGAATGCCGCCCCGACCAGCGCAGCGCCCACCAGCGGGCGCTCGTCGGGGAGCAGGCGCACTGCCGCCAGCATTGCGATGAAGTATGACAACATGCCGGCAGCAAGACTGACCGAGGCTATGAACGCGAACAGGTCGCCCATGCCCCGTCCGTAGTTGAGCAGGGTCACGATGCTCAGCAGCACGCTGGATACCACGTGCGAGCGAACCGGCGTCCCGCGCAAGCCTTCTGCCGCGAACCAGCGCGGAAACACGCCGCCCCGCGCCATGGCCCAGGGCACCTCACCCTGCAGCAGGATAAAGCCGTTGAGTGTGCCAAACGCGCTGATCGCGGCGAAGACTGCGACGATCTGGCCCATCCCCGAGCCGAAGAACTTGGCGAGGAAGTCCGCTACCGGCGCTGGCGAGGCAGCAGCTTCGGCCATCGGCATGTAAAGCGCGAAAGCGCCCGAAATGCCCATGTAAACGAGGCCGGTGAGCGCCACCCCGATCAGCGTCGCCCTTGGCACGACCTTGCCGGCATTTTCGACCTTGTCGGCCGGAACTGTAGCGGACTCGAGGCCGAGAAAGCCCCAGAAGGTGAGGCCTGCAGCGGTGGCGACAACACCGCCCGACAGCGTCACTGCAGGCTGTTCTACTGGCGGTGCTCCAGTTGCCAGCAGCCAGATCGCAAGGCCGATTAGCCCTGCAAGTGGCACCAGTTTGAGCGCTGTGGTCACCACCGAAACGTCGCCCGCAGCGCGAACGCCACGGATGTTCACCAGCGTCAGCAGCCAGACGCAGCCGACCGAGAGCAGGGCAGGGACGGCAGGCGTCGTGCCGATCCAGGGGAACAGCAGGCTCAGGTTGCTGACCACAGCCACAGCCACAGCCCCGTTCCCCGCCCACAGCATCGTCCAGTACGACCACGCCGTTACGAACCCGAGGATCGGGCCAAACGCGGCCTGCGCATAGGCGTATGGTCCGCCCGCCAGCGGCAGTCGCGCGCCCATTCGCGCAAAGCTGAAGGCAAGGCACAGCGCCCCGCCCAGCGTAACGGCCCAGCCGATCAGCTGGTTGTAGCCCAGCGGCGCGAGCGTGGCGGGCAGGATGTAGATTCCCGACCCGATCATGTTGCCGACGACCAGCGCAAGCGTCATCCAGAAGCCGAGCTTGCGCGCACTGGTCATAGGCAATCCAGTTCCCTCGATTGTGGTCTCGGCTGAGACTAACGCTTGATCGCGGGCCGTCACCATGTTTGTGATGCGGACGATGGCAAACGTTACAACTCCCGCCCCTCGCCTCGCGGCACCCGCCTACGACCCGCGCCTCGTCCGTGCGGCCGTCGCGATGAACGAGAACGATCTTCCGACCGCCGAGCCGCTCCTGCGCGCCCTGCTCAAGGAAGACCCGTTCGACGTCCGCGCAATCCGTCTGTTTGCAGAACTGGCCGGCCGGATCGGACGCTATGGCGATGCGGAGAACCTGCTGCGCCGGGCGATCGAACTTGCGCCGCAGTTCACCCCGGCGCGGGCGAATCTGGCGCTGGTGCTTTACCGCACCAACCGCGCGCCCGAAGCGCTCGCGGAGTTGGCCAAGGTCACGGTGGACGATCCGGACAACGTCGGCCACGCCAACCTTCAGGCCGCCGCGTACGGCCGTCTGGGCGAGTTCGACGAGGCGCTGGCGCTGTACGAGCAGGTGCTGCAACAGGCCCCGAACCAGCCTCGCGTGTGGATGAGCTACGGCCACATGCTAAAGACCGTGGGGCGGCAGGCTGAGGGGGTTGCCGCCTATCGCAAGGCGATCGAACTGCTGCCGGTGCTGGGCGAGGCCTGGTGGAGCCTTGCCAATCTCAAGACGGTCAAGTTCTCGGGAGACGACATCGCCGCAATGCAGGCTGCCCTTTCGCGGGATGATCTGACGCCGGAGGACCGCTGGCACCTCGATTTCTCGCTGGGCAAGGCGTTCGAGGACCGAGGCGATGCCGAAGCGTCGTTTGGTCACTATGCGGCGGGCAACGAACTGCGCCGCCGTCGCATGCCCTACCAGGCGCAGGACACCGCCGAGAGCGTGGACGCGGCGATTGCCACGTTCACTCCGGCGCTGATGGCAGGGCTGGCGGGGCAGGGGTGCGAGGCGCCTGATCCGATCTTCGTTCTCGGAATGCCACGCGCCGGATCGACGCTGGTCGAGCAGATCCTTGCCAGCCATTCTCTGGTCGAGGGGACGAGCGAATTGTCCGACATCGGCTTCCTCGCTCGGCAGGTGGACGGCTATCCCGCAGCCTTGGCCGATCTGCCGCAGGGCGAGTTGCGCAAGCTGGGCGAGGCGTACCTTTCGCGCACGCGCGTGCAGCGCCACACTTCGCGTCCTCTGTTCATCGACAAGATGCCGAACAACTGGCTCCACGTACCGTTCATCCGGCTGATCCTGCCGAACGCGAAGATCGTCGACGCGCGGCGTCATCCGCTGGCCTGCTGCTTCTCCAACTTCAAGCAGCACTTCGCGCGGGGGCAGGGGTTCAGCTATTCGCTGGATGACATGGGGCGGTACTACCGGGATTACGTGCGGGCCATGGCGCATTACGACCGGGTCATGCCCGGCGCGGTCCATCGGGTGATCTACGAGCGCATGGTGGATGACACCGAAACCGAAGTGCGCGCCTTGCTGGCTCATTGCGGCCTTCCTTTCGAGCCTGCCTGTCTCGCTTTCCATGAAACCGAACGTGCAGTGCGCACAGCCAGCTCCGAACAGGTCCGCCGCCCGATCTTCCGCGAAGGCACCGAGGCATGGAAGCCGTTCGAGCCATGGCTAGATCCGCTCAAGGCAGCGCTCGGCGAGGTGCTGGAATCGTATCCAGAACCGCCGTCCAGATTCTGAACCAACATCGTTGTAAATTAGCCACGGTCCAGACTTAACAATCGTTTCCCGCACCCTCCTGCTTGACGATAGGGCCTGCCGCAGAGCAGCATTCGTACGCAAAACAGAAACATGAGGGCTCATTCTGTATGCGCGGGAATTTGAAGACCAATCGTCGCACGCAACTTGCACGGCTTCTGATGCTGGCAGGAACGGCGATCAGCATGCCGGCTCTGGCGCAGCAAGCGCAGACAGAGGCCGAGAACTCCGATCCTAACGTGATCATCGTGACCGCGCAGAAGCGCAGCGAGAATCTGCAGAACGTGCCGATCTCGATTCAGGCACTCGGCACCCAGAAGCTCGAGCAGTTGGGCGTCGCCAACTTCACCGACTACGCTCAGCAGCTTCCGTCGGTGACGTTTCAGGCTCTTGGCGGCACGCCGGGCACGAACGTGGTCTACATGCGCGGCGTAGCTTCGGGCGGTGACGGTAACCACTCCGGCTCCCTTCCCTCGGTCGGCGTCTATCTCGATGAACAGCCGGTGACGACGATCGGCGGCAACCTCGACGTACATGTCTACGACATCGCACGCATTGAAAGCCTTTCTGGCCCGCAGGGCACGCTCTATGGGGCCTCGTCCGAAGCCGGCACGATCCGCATCATCACCAACAAGCCCGACACCAACAGCTTCTACGGCAGCGTCGATGGCGAGGTGAACACCGTCAACAAGGGCGGGCAGGGCTACAAGCTGGAAGGCATGATCAATGCTCCGCTTTCGGCCAGCGCCGCCTTGCGTGTCGTCGGCTGGTATCAGCGCGATGCGGGCTTCATCGACAATGTGGCCGGCACCCGCACCTTCTGCGGTACCGCAACGCGCGATGCGAAGGGCGATATCGACGGCTGTCTCAAGGATGGTATCAGCGTCAACAACGCCGCCTTCGTCAAGAAGGACTACAACTACACCGACATCTACGGAGGTCGTGCCGCCCTCAAGGTCGATCTGGACGACAACTGGACGGTAACGCCGCAGTTCATGTACCAGGAAACCAAGAGCCGCGGCTCCTACGGTTTCGATCCGTCGGTCGGTGACCTGCAGGTCCAACACTTCTTCCCGGAATTCCGCAACGACAAGTTCTGGCAGGCAGCGCTGACGATCGAGGGCAAACTGGGCAACTGGGATGCGACCTATTCCGCAGCATACCTCGATCGCAAGACCTATCAGTCGAGTGACTACACCGACTATTCCGAGGCCTATGACTCGCTCTACCAGTCGTACGGCGGTCTTGCGAATTACTTCTATTACCAGGACTCGCTGGGCAACACGATCGACCCGCGCCAGAAGGTCATCGGTTCGGATCACTTCAAGAAGCTCAGCCAGGAGTTCCGCGTCGCGTCGCCTTCGTCCGAGCCGTTCCGCTTCGTCGGCGGGTTCTTCTACCAGTACCAGTCGAACCTGATCCATCAGGATTACCAGATCGCCAATCTCGGCCCGCTGCTCTCGGTCAACGGACAGCCTGGAACGCTCTGGCTGACACAGCAGAAGCGCGTCGATCAGGACTATGCCGCGTTCGGTGAATTCAGCCTCGACGTTTCACCGACAGTGACGCTGACCGCCGGCGGCCGTGCGTTCGTCTACGACAATACGCTGGTCGGATTCTTCGGTTTCGGCCGCAACCCGGCCTTCATTCAGGGAGCGACCGGGAATCCTCCGCCCAATGCGGCAGGCTCGTCACGAACCGGTGTCGCGGCGTGCTTCACTCAATCGGGCCTGCGTCTGCGGGATGCCCAGCTTGCTGGACAGACCAACACCACGCTGCTTCCGGCGGAAGTGGAGGGCGGTCCGTGCACCAACCTTGGCGTGTTCACGACAGATGGCGTCAAGCCGGTCAAGGCATCGGGCACGGGCGGTACCTATCGCTTCAACGCGACGTGGAAGCCCAACAGTGACATCCTGGCCTATGCCACGGTGTCTCGCGGTTTCCGTCCCGGTGGCATCAACCGTCGTGGTGACTTCGGTGCCTATCAGCCTGACTATCTGACCAACTACGAGATCGGCTTCAAGACGACGCTGGCCAACGGCTTGCTGCGTCTGAATGGTGCGATCTATCAGCAGGACTGGAAGAACTTCCAGTTTGCCTACCTTGGCCCGAACAGCTTCACGATCATCACCAATGGCCCGAATGCGCGTATCCGCGGTTTCGATCTGGATGCGTCGATTTCGCTCAATCGGTTGAGCATCAACTTGTCGGGGGCCTACACCGATGCGAAGATCCGCAACAATCTTTGTGAGGCTGTCGACCCGACCTTCACGTGTGCCGGTCCCGACAACAGCATCAGCGCTCCGGCAGGCACCCGCCTCCCGATCACGCCGCAGTGGAAGATGAGCGGGACGGCGCGCTACACCGTGCCGATGGGCGAGGGCAAGGTCTATGGTCAGGTCAACGCGACCTACCAGAGCTCGGCAAGCTCGGACCTGCGCGTCGACTTTGCAGCCGCGCAGGGACGTCTGGAGGGCTTCGGACAGGTCAACCTTGCCATCGGTGGCGAGTGGTCGACCTATTCGATCGAAGCCTTCGTGCGCAACCTGACCGACGAGCGCGGGCAGCTTTCGCGCTTCGTCCAGTGCGGTGCCTGCACCCAGCGTCCCTACATCGTGCCGACCACGCCGCGTACATTCGGTGTGCGCGCGGGCGCGAAGTTCTGATACCGGAGGGCCCGGCGCGGATCAGTTCCGGCCGGGCTCACCCATCCGGACAAGGGCGGCAAGGGTCGAGGTCACGGGCGCACCAAGGCCCGCAGCCAGCGCTGCCTTGACGATCTCGCCATTGATCGCGTCGATTTCGGTCAGTCGGCCTGCCAGACGATCCTGCAACATCGAAGGCTTGTGCGCCTTGTGGTTCGCGAGCGCGAAGTCCATCTTGGCCATAAGGCGTGTCCTGTCCATGGCGATACCTTTGCTTGCGGCCGCGGCAATGGTTTCGTCGAAGACGGCGGTGGCTATGCTGCGTCCCTCTGCGGTGTCGAGCCCGCCGACCGGGAGGTGGAGGATCGTCGAGAGCGCATTGAGCGCCGCATTGAACGCTGCCTTTTCCCAGATTGCAGCAAGGACTTGCGTGTCATGCT
>JBKBUD010000010.1:0-49660 GCA_046290865.1 Novosphingobium sp.
CTGGCCAATACCTTCCTCGGCATGGTTCATCTTGCTACCGCCAGATACTGGCTCAAATTTGTCCACGCCGCCTAGCATCTGCGACGGCATTCTCCCGGGTTGCTGAAATTCTCCGAGCGGCGCCGATACGGCCATTCGTTCCATGGCAGAAAAGCTCAATTGCAGACCTTATTGCACTTAGGTAGCGTGCCACCATGCCGATGGTAGAAGCATTTGACCACAAAGACGCCACGAACCCGCTATTTGAGACGGAGTTCGAGTTCCTGCCCCGCATCGGCGAATATCTCTCAATTGATACCCCGCCTGGTTATTTCAAATACTACAAGGTGGTTGAGAGTTGGCACCGACAGGACACCGAGAACGGCCCTTTTCGCGCATGCATGCGCTAGAAGAGTTTGACTGACGAACTGCGGCTGACCACCCAATTCCTGCCGTTCAAGGTCCTGTTGGCGATCCACAATAGCGGTCATCTCGTCAGTGCAGATCTTTCTACGCCGCCTGAGATCTCGCTCTCAGCAAGCTCCACAGCACCACAGCCGCCAGCAGATCCAGCCCCGCCAGCGCCACGAACAACGGGTTGTAGCCGAACACGTCGGCGCTCTGCCCGATCAGCAGCGTGAACAGCATGCCGCCGACCCAGGCCGAGGTTCCCGCCATGCCGCTGGCCGTGCCCACGGTGCGGCTGTCGAACACGTCGGCGCACAGCGTGATCAGCGCACCGTTGAGCAGCTGGTGGGCAAAACCGCCGATGCAGAACAGGGCAATCGCCATCTCGGGCGACGTGGCAAGGCCGATACAGGCCGGACCCACCATGCACAGCGCGCCCATGGTCATGGTGATCTTGCGCGATGACAGCATCGAACTCCCCCGCGCCATCAGCCACGGCGGCAGCAGCCCGGCGGCAAGACTGCCGAAATCGGCGGCAAGGAACGGCATCCAGCCCCACATCGCGATCGACTTGAGATCGAGCTTCCACACCGCCACGAGATAGAGCGGGATGAAGAAGTTGAAGGTCTGCCACGCAGGCTCGGCAAGGAAGCGCGGCACGGCAATCGCCCAGAATGAACGGCTGCGCAGCACTTGCGCCTTGGTCGCGGGCTTGGTCGCATCCGGCTGGTTCATCGCCACGATCGCATCGCGCTCGCCCTGCGACAGGCGCGGATGCACGGCCGGATCGCGGTAGCCGAACCACCACAGCCCTGCCCAGACAAGGCTCAGCGCACCGGTCACCAGGAACGCCGCCTGCCAGTTCCAGGCGAGGATGCAGAACGCCACCAGCGGCGGCGCAATCATGTTGCCGACGCTCGTACCCATCTGGAACAGGCTCGTGGCGAGCGGGCGCTCCTTGGGCGGAAACCACTGCGACACGGTCTTGGTCCCGGCCGGGATTGCCGCCGCCTCAGTCGCGCCGAGCATGGAACGGAAAGCCGCGAGGCTCATCCAGCCGGTGGCAAAGGCATGGGCCATGTTGCTCAGCGCCCAACCCACCGCAAATACGAAGAACCCGACCCGCGTGCCCAGCGCGTCGAGCACTGCGCCCGCCACGGTCTGCATCACCGTATAGCTTGCCTGGAAAGCCAGCACGACCCAGCTGTATTGCTCGGTCGTCATGGCGAACTCGGTCTTCAGCGTCGGTGCCGCCACTGAAAGCGTTGAACGGGCGAGATAGTTCAGGATCGTGCCGAGCGTGATCAGCGCGATGATCCACCAGCGCAGCGGGAGCTTCTTGAGCATGTTGTCGTCTTCCCTGTGCGGATGAAGGTTCAGCGCAGCCGCTCGATCTCGATCATCGAGACGCGGGCCTCCCCCGTGCCGGGCACGAAGTCGAGCGCGAGGCTTCCCTTCGCCTTGACCTTGAAGACCCTGGCTTCCGCCACCGCGCCGCTCGCCGGAATGGCGGGCTGGAGCTTGCGCAGCAGCGCCTTCTTGCCGCTCCGTACGTCGAACGTGCCGGGCAGCTGCGTCGATGCCGTCGCAAACCACAAGGTCACCTTGTAGCGACCATCAGCCACCGGCACGCGGTACGAGAACGCGCCCTTGCGGAAGGTCGCGAGCGCACCGCGATCCTGCGTTCCGGCGATCTCGGCGGGAACCGAAGGCTTGCCGAAGTCCGCCGGCTTGTCGAGCGAAGCCGTGCTGCCGCCCGCAAACCAGTTGTCCGAACCCAGCACGCGACCTTGGCTCTTTGCAGCAAGCAGCGTCCCGGCATCGATCACCATGTGGCGCGCAGTCTCGGGCGCCAGTGTCCAGTTTGCGCTGTCTTCCACCGTTCCGCCCGCATGCGTGCCCCGCGCAACGAGAGCGTTGCTGCCTTCGTCGAGCCGCACGCCGGTCCATACGCAAATCTTCTGCGGGCAATCGGCCTTCGCCCCCAGCGAACGACCGTTGAGCAGCAGTTCCGTGCTGCCGGTGTTGCTGTAGACCCTGACGTCGGTCACCGGATAGGCCCGATCCACGTAGCGCTTGCCGGTGATGTGGACCATCGGCGCCGGGTTCCAGTTCGCCTTGTAGAAGTACCACGCGTCCTTGCGGGTCTTGTGGTCATAGGCGACGAGGCCCTTGGTATTGATGTCCTGCGCATCGCCCTCGGTGCGCACCGTCGTTCCGAAGTCGAACGAATTCCACAGCCAGGTCGCATAGAGCCAGGGCCGCGCATCGAGCTGCGCCAGCGCGGTTTCGTGGATGTAGCTTTCGTATTCCTCGGGCTGCGCCGCGCCGCGCGAATCCGCCGGGCCGCCCAGCACGTTGTCAGTGTGCATGGTCAGCGCGCCGCCGGCGCCATACTCGGTCACCGCCAAGGGTTGCTGCGGCCGCTTGGCGCGCAGGCCATCAAGGTGCGGCCCGAGGTCGCCTGCCTTGCCGAAGTACCAGCCGAAATAGCGGTTGGCCCCGCCAAGGTCTGCCGCCACGGCAGTGGTCGGGATCTCGATGTCGTTCCCGAAAGCCCGGTCCTCGCAGCAGGTGGCAAGCGCGGTCGGGCGCGAAGGATCGAGCGCCTTGGCGGTCTTCTGCAACTCGTTCAACAGCGGCAGCGGATTGACTTCGCGCCCGTCGGCGCCGCCGAAGAGGAACGCGGGCAGCGAGTTGCCGAAGTCGACTTCGTTGGCAATGCTCCAGATCGCGCTGGCCGCGTGGTTCTGGTTCTGCCTGACCAATTCCGTCAGCTGCGCCTTGGCATTGGCGACCAGTGCCGGATCAGCCTCCTTCTTGCCACCCAGCGTCCACGTCGAAACCAGCGGAATTTCGTCCCACACCACGATCCCGGCGCGGTCGGCAAGATCATGCACGTCCTGTCCATGTTGATAATGGGTCAGACGGATGGAGTTGGCGCCCATCTCGCGGATCGTCGCAACGTCCTCCTCGACATCGGCCCGGGAAATTGCCCACCCTTTTCCATCACGGTCCTGATGATATCCAACACCCTTAAGGCGATAGGGCTGGCCATTGAGCATGAACCCGCGCGCGGGATCGAAGGCCATGGTCCTGATGCCGTAGAGTTGGCTCACCGCGTCGGAGAGTTGGCCCTCTGCCCGCGAGAGTTGCCCTTCTGCCTCGGAGAGTTGGACTTTGAGGTCATAGAGGTAGGGATCGACCGTTCCCTGCCACAGGCGCGGGTTGGCCACGCTCAACTTTGCGCTGATTTCACCGGTTTTTCCGGCCGCCACGCCAAGAGGAACCATGGCGCTCGCCGCCTCGCGTCCCTCGTGATCGACCAGGGAGACGCGAACCTGCGCCTTCGCCGCCTTCGCCCGGTCATTGGCAACCCGCACTACCACATCGACCACCGCCTCCTGCGCCGAAGCTGCGATCGTGGTCGCCCGCACGCCGGAGCCGCCGAAGTCGGCCATATCGATGTGCAGGGGCGCCGTCTCGACCAGGCGCACCGGCCGGTAAAGCCCTCCATGGACAAAGAAATCTCCGGTAAGCGGCAGCACGTCGGCGGTCGGGCCGTTGGCGGCGGGCTGGGTATTGTCCACCCGCACCACCAGCACATTATCCCCACTCGCCCGCATCGCCGCCGTGGCATCGAGCCGGAAGCGCGAGAACCCGCCGCGATGCTCGCCAAGGTACTGACCATTAAGCCAAACCTTCGCCACCCGACTCGCCGCATCGAACTCCAGCCACTGCCGCTTGCCCGCACTTCCCGCCGGCGCCGCAAACCGCAGCCGGTACCACCCCACCCCCTGCCGCTTCTTCACGCTCGCCTGAGTATTGGTGCCGCCAAGATCGTGGCGATAATAGCCGACGCGGTTCCACGTGTGCGGCACCGCCACCTGCTCCCACGCGGCATCGGCGTAGTCGGGAGCCACGGCATCGGGCGCGTCGCCGTCATGGAATCGCCAGCCCGAATCGAGTGACGTCGCGCCCCGGACCTCGTGTGCGGAGGCTGGAACTGACGCGAAAGCGAGCGCCAGCAAGGACGAGCGGCGGACGAACTTGGCCAAGAACATCTGTTTTCCTCTTCCCGATTGGCCTCACAACTGGATTGGCCTTACCGATATTGAAGCAGGAAATCGGCTGATTTGCAAGATTTTCCCTCGCCCAGATCGCACAAGAGTCGCGTTCAAGCGGGCATTTCGAAGCCTTCATCGCATAAAGATTGGCTTGACAGCCGCCTCTTCACACGCAATTCGGCCTGACCAACGAGTTTGCCAAATTTCACGAGGGAGTGAATCATGAGGGTGTCCAGGCTTCTTTTGTCCGCCGCAGCATGCGCGTTGGTTCCGGGTTTTGCGTTTGCTCAGGAGGCCGGTCAGGCCGATCCGCAGAGCAACGGCGGCCTTGAGGAAATTATCGTCACCGCGCAAAAGCGCGAGCAGAACATGCAGGACGTGCCGGTTGCAGTAACGGCGCTCAGCGGCGAGACGCTGACCAATCGCAACGTCGCATCGGTGTCGGACCTCCCCCGCCTCGCTCCCAGCCTTACGCTGACGCAGGGCAACGTACCGACCAACAACTCGCTCAACCTGCGCGGCATCGGCACGATTGCGTTCAGCACAGCCATCGAACCCTCGGTCGCCGTGATCGTCGATGACGTCGCCCTTCTCCAGCAGGCTCAGGCCTTCTCCGGCCTCAGCGACATCGCCCGCATCGAAGTGCTGCGCGGTCCGCAGGGGACGCTGTTCGGCAAGAACGCCTCTGCCGGTGCGGTAAACATCGTGTCGAAGGGCGCGTCGGACGTGTTTGCCGGCTCGGTCACCGGCACGGCCACCACCGATGACGAATATCGCGTCGATGCCTCGCTCTCCGGCCCGCTGGGAGACAGCGCCGGCTTCCGCGTCAACGCCTTCTACGGCGACCGCAAGGGCTATATCCGCAACCTGCAGGATGGCTCGCGACTGAACAACGACAAGAGCTATGGCGTACGCGGCCGGCTTGAGTTCAAACCGACCGACACGCTCAAGCTCGACCTGATCGCCAGCCACTCGATCAGCGAAAGCGACGGCTTTGCGCGCACGTTCCGCGCAGTGCCAACCGGTGCTGCGGTGTTCGGCACTCCGCTCGCGCCAAGCCTTGCCGCGATCACGCCGGGCGAGGACAACTATTCCGTGCGCCTCGACAAGCCGCTGTTCAACAAGAGCAAGCAGACCACGGTGTCGGGTCGTGCCACGCTCGACCTCGGTTTTGCCGATCTTGTCTCTGTCACCAGCTATCAGGACTGGCGCTTCCAGTTCGAAGAGGATTTCGACTACACAATCTCGAACGTGCTCGGCATTCCGGGCGGTGTGGTTGCCAACAGCAGCTATCACGCCCGCCAGTTCGCGCAGGAACTGCGGCTCGTTTCGCCGTCCAAGGGCAATTTCAGCTACGTGCTTGGCCTGTTCTATGCCAACGGCAAGACCGATCGCGACTTTGCGCGTGGCCCCTCTGGCCCGGTCGTCGCCAACTGGACTTCGCAGAGCAAGACCGAGAGCTACGCGGCGTTCGGTCAGATGACCTACGACATTGCGGCAACCACCCACGTGGATGCCGGCGTTCGCTTCAATCACGAAAAGGTCGGGGCTAGCTTCCTGAACCGCGCACCGAGCGCAAACCCGCCAGCCAACAATGCAACCTGCCTTTCGCTCTGCGTCGGCACGGCAAAGGACAGCGTGGTAACCTGGAAGACCGCCGTGCGGCAGGACCTGTCCGATGCGGTCATGGCCTATGCCTCATTTGCGCGCGGCTACAAGGGTCAGGGCTTCGACATCAGCACCGGCTTCACCCCGTTCCGGGCTGCCAACCCGGTTCGTCCGGAAACCTCCGACGCCTACGAAATCGGCATCAAGTCGCGCTTCCTCGACAACAAGGTGCAGTTGAACATTGCAGGGTTCTGGAGCAACTTCCGTGACTTCCAGGCGCAGTCGGGCCAGCTGCTGCCGGACAACACCATCCTGCTGACGCTCAACAACGTTGGACGGGTGCGCACCCGGGGCTTCGAGGCAGAACTGTCGGCCCGGCCGTCGCCCGCACTTACGCTTGATGCGGCAATGAGCTTTACCGACACCCGCATCATCGAGTTTGCCGGCGCCCAGTGCTATGCCGGGCAGACCACGGGCTGCTTCGATCTGGATGGCGCCGGACCTTCGACGGTCAAGGGCCAGAGCCTGGCCGGGAAGGGCCTTCCCAACGCCCCGCGCTTCAAGGCCAATGCAGGCTTCAACTACAATGTGTTCCTGCCTTCGGCGCCATTCGATGCCTTCATTCAGGCAGACGTGGCCTACCAGAGCAAGGTAAACTTCGATCTGCTGAACAACCCGGTCACCGTGCAGAACGGCTATGCCGTGGTCAATGGCAGCATCGGGATCGATCAGAACGAGCGCGGCGGGATGCGTGTGGCATTGTTCGTGAACAACCTGTTCGACAAGCACTATGCCTCGAACGTGACCGTGGCGGCCGGCGGCTCGGCAGGCCTGCTGAGCCAGGCGCTGGACCGCAAGTCGCGTCGCTACTTCGGTATCCGCGCACGGTTCGAGTACTGATCCCGGCGCATCGCCAAACCAGCCACCTTGCTGCTGCCGGATCTCCCAACGGCGGTGGCACCCCTCGAAGGCCCCGGAGTGCAAGCTCCGGGGCTTCTTTTTTGCTCACACGTCAGAGCCGCCGTACGGCCTGCTGGCGCACGACCTCGCCGCCGAGCAAGTCCACGATCCGGGCGAGGCCTGCCTGCGCATCGGCCGAAACACCGCAGACGAACAGGTCGACCGCCGCAACGCCTGTTTCGGGCCAGGTGTGGATCGAGATGTGGGATTCGGCGAGCATGGCGACGGCGGTCAGGCCCATGCCTTCGCCGAAGTGGTGCAGGTGCAGGCCGACGATGCGGGCGTTTGCCGCGCTGGCCGCCTCGCGCAGGGCCTGTTCGATCAGCGCGGCGTCACCAAGCCCCTGGCAATGCGCGAGATCGGCGAGAAGGTGAACGCTGGTTCCGGGCGGGTGGGCCATGTCAGCTCAGGCTTTCGAACGGATGCGCGAGGTGGGCCAGCACGCTCTCGGCAGCAACGACGCCGCGATAGTGCGCCTCCTCGAACAGCGAAAGGCCGGAGATGTCGGAATGGGCCAACCACACCGGCGGCTCGCCGCGGGCGGCGGCGCTGCGGGCGGGATCGTCTAGGAACCCCGGCGTGGGGCTGGCCATGGCGTGGCCCCAGCGCCAGACGTCGATGCGCTCGATGGCACCAAACAGGTCCGGGTTCATGGCGAGCAGATCATCGGCAATGATCGCCTGCCACGCCTCGAGGCTGCGGGTCATCAGGATCTTGCGCGCCTCGGTCGGCGTCTCGCGGCTGAGCGGCATGTACCAGGTGAGCACTGTGGGACCGCTGCCAGCCGATGAGCTCTGATGGGTAGCGACGACATAACCGAGGCTTTCGCTGGCGCTGGAGACATTGTCCCATGCGAGCGGTGTGCCCTTCCCTACCGGTGGCCGGTTGACGGTGACGTTGGCGACGACCCACGGCGCGTAGCTGAAGCTCCCCTTGGCCGCAAAGTCCGGCGCCACTCTGCTCGCAACGAAATGCGGCATGGCGAGGACGGCGGCGCGGGCGCGGATGCGGCGGGTCTGTTTCAGGCGGTGATCGAACACGTCAGCCAGAACACCCTCCCCGTAGCGTTCAACGCGCACGACCGATCGTGCCGGGCGGATGTGGCCTTCGAGCCGTTCGGCCAGCAAAGCAGCAAGGCGTCCGTTGCCCTCAGGCCAGGTCAGTTCACGCTCGCCATCGCCCCGCGCCGCCCAGCCGCGCCGTCCGGCGAAGTAGTGAATGCCCGCCCAGGCCGAGACGCGTTCGGGCTCGGTGCCGTAATCATCCCGGCAGCAGTACCGCAGATAGGCGCGCAAGGGCTGCGAGGTGTAGCCCTGCGCATCGAGCCACTGCGCGAAGGATTGCTTGTCCAGCGCTCGGTATTGCGGGTCTTCGCTCGAAAGGGCCATGGGCAGGGCAAAGGCTGGCTTGCCGTCAGAGCCGGTGGCGTTGCGAAACGAGGCCATCGCGGCATCGAACCGGCTGCGCTGGGCGCGGTCTTCCGGCGTCAGGGAGGACGCCGGGTAGAGGCCTTCCTGCCATTTGCCGCGCCAGAGCAGGCGTTCCTCGAGGTCGGCGCAGAGTTGCAGCGGGTCATAGACCGGCGCGCCCTGCTCCTCGCCCACGATCATGCCGAATTGCCTGAGCATGTGGCGCAAGGCGCGCGCTTCACGATTGGGGACGGGCAGATAATGCGCGCCGAGCGGATAGGCGCTGACTGTGTTGCGGCCCGAACGGGCATTGCCACCGGTGGTGTCTTCCAATTCGCACAGGGCGAAATCGGCAAAGCCTGCCTCTGCCAGACGCCAGCCGGTGGAGAGTCCGGCAATCCCGCCGCCTGCGATCAGGACGCCGATCTCTTCGATCGGGCCGCTGGGCGCAGGAAACTTGCCCTCGCGGATGAGGTGGCCGCGTTGCCAGTCTGCGCCGCCGAGCTCGCCCGGAAAGTTTGCGGTTGTGCAGCCGGGGAGCAACACCGCGCCCGAACCCGCCAAAGCCGCGCCGATCACTTGCCGCCGGGTCGGCTCAACCTTCATAGCGGCCCCATTCCTCGCCGAAGCTGCGCACGAGGGCCTGATTGTCGAGGCGGTTCACCGGAGTTGGCCTGCGCGCCATGTCGGGCGGGAAATCGAACATGGCGCGCTCGGCGGCGGGATCGAGGAAGCGCAGATGCGGCGGCAGGCGCACGGCATCACCGATGGGCTGGTGCGCGGCCATGGTGAAGCCCCATTCGCCGAAGCTCGGCACGTAGGCGTGGTAGCCACGTGCAGTCAGGCCTGCGGCTTCGAGCGTACTTGCGACCGTCCAGTACGAGCGCGGGGCGATCAGCGGCGATGTGCTCTGGACCGTCATCATGCCCTGCGGCGCCAGCAGTCGCGCGACTTCGCGGTAGAAGCTCTCGGTATAGAGCTTGCCGAGCGAAAACTCCGTGGGATCGGGAAAATCGACGATGATCGCATCGAACTGGCGCTGCTCGGCGCGCACCCAGCGGAAGGCGTCGGCGTTGACCATGGTCAGACGCGGCGAGGCGAGCGCCTGGTTGTTGAGTTGCGCAAGCTGCGGAGTGTCGCGGAACAGGCGTGCCATCTCGGGATCGAGATCAACCAGCGTGACGTGTCCGACGCGGGCATCGCGCAGCACTTCGCGCGCGGCAAGGCCGTCGCCGCCGCCCAGGATCAGGACGTTGCGGGGTGCCGTTACCCGCCCCAGCACCGGCCAGACCAGCGCTTCGTGGTAGCGGTATTCGTCGCGGGTCGAGAACTGCAGGTTGCCGTTGAGATAGAGCCGCAAGTCGCCATCGCGGCGGGTGATGACGATGCGCTGGTAGGGCGTCGAGCGGGCGTAAACCACCGGCTCGTTGTAGAAGGCGACCTCGCTCATGCGCTGCAACCGGTCGGCAAAGACCAGTCCGGCAAGGAGCGAGGCGGTGACGATCAGCGCCGCTGCCAGGTCGCGCCCGATGCGCTCCTGCTTGCGTAGCGCGACGAGCAGGGCAATGGCGACGCCGACGTTGGCGAGGCCGAAGACGAAGCCGGTGCGGATCATGCCGAGTTGCGGCACCAGCACCAGCGGGAACAGCAGCGACGCAATCAGCGCGCCGACGTAGTCGTAGGTCAGTACGTTCGAGACCAGCTCGCGGAAGGCAAAGCGGTGGCGCAGGATGCGGATCAGCAGCGGGATCTCGAGCCCGACCAGCACGCCGATTGCCATGACCAGCGCGTAGAGCACGACGCGGAAATCGCCGACCAGCGGGAACAGCAGGAACAGCCCCGCCGCCGACCATCCGCCGAGCGCGGCAATCAGGATCTCGACCCGCACGAACACCGCCATCTCGCCGGCACGCACATGGCGCGAGAGCCAGCTGCCTACGCCCATCGCGAAAAGATAGGTGCCGATGACAGTGGAGAACTGGGTGACACTGTCGCCCAGCAGGTAGCTGGCCAGCGTCCCCGCCAGCAGTTCGTAGATCAGCCCGCAGGTCGCAACGACGAGGACCGAAACGAGCAGGATGACCGCGAGCGAGGCGGGTGCAGTACCACCCTCCCCCGTCGTCGCGGCGTCGGTCAGGTCATCCATGCACGGCGGCGGCGATGATGTTCGAGATGCCGATGGCAACCGCGCCTGCCAGCAGGGCGACAGCCATGTTCTTGCGCTCGATGATCTCGCGCCACAGCTCGCCGGGGGTCAGACGGTCGACCAGCACGAAGCTGACAATGAAGATGACGATGCCGAGCGCGGCATAGAGCATCGTGGCGATGACAGTGGTGGCAGAGAGCATGGCAGGCTCCTTTCAGGATCGCGGGATCACTTGTGGGTGGGGCCGGCGTGGCCCGAAGCGGTGGGGCGGTCCTCGTCGTCGCTGTAGAACGAGTACGCGTTGAATGCGGCGAAGAGCGCGCCGCCGAGCAGGACCGCGCACCACAGGGCGAAGAGGATCAGGCGCCTGGTCATTTGTCGCGATGCCTCCACCACAGGACCGTCACCGGCCAGACGAACAGGGCGATGACCAGCGTCCACCACATGCCCCAGGCCATTGCCCCCGTCTCGGCCTTGACCCAGACGTTGATGGTCTCAAGCTGTCCCCAGGCATCGTTGGGCAGCGGATCTACCGGCCAGCCGTGAGCGGTGCCGCTGGCATAGACATCGTAGGTGCCTGCCGGGACGTGGCCGAACATGGTGTCGCCGTGATAGCTCCCCTCGGTCCACGGTCCGTCGGAATCGCTACCGGCGTAGTGCTCGACCAGCCCGAACGCGTCGATCGATTGCTCGCTCGAACGGTCGACGAGATTGTATTCGAGATCGACCCAGCGGTTCTCGAACATGTTGGTATCTGCATCGATCGTGACGAACTGCCACGGCCTGCGCACGGTGATCGTGCCGATCTTCACCGGGGCGATCTGCCCGCCGACCGGGACCTGGATCATCGAACTGGTCGTGGTCGCGGGACCTGCAAGCAGCGCCATGGCGATTGCGGCGAAAAGCGAGACGGCAGTGGCCAGCAGGAACATGCGACCCAGATCATCCTGCTCCATGCCCGGCGCGGCGCGGAACTTCATCAGGCCCTGCGCGGCCTTGCGCTTGGGCAGGCTGCGACGCTTCAGGCCGAATGCATACTCGATCTCGGTCTCCGAAACCGGCACGAGCTGCGTCCAGTTCTCCTCACCCTCCGAAGCCTCGCGGGAGAGCATCGTCTCGCCCGACTGGAACAGGGTGGCGGTCGCGGTGTCGCCGGCCTTGACCCGCCAGTAGAACTCGCCCGCCACCGCCGTCGTCGAGGTAGTCTGATCGCGACCCAGCCGGGCGAAGTTCTCGGCCCGCCAGAACACCCGGTTGCGATCACCCTGCGGACGGTCGGCCAGCGGCGTGCCGAACTGCCATTCGCCATCCGCCACCACCAGCCAGCGATAGCCGAGGTAGGGATTGAACAGCAGGAACTCCTGCCAGATCGTGATCTGATCCTTGCGCCGGAGCGCACCGACGATCTCCCATTTCTGCCCGAACACCGTCCCGCGCTTGCCGATATCGAGCGCGAAGCGATCGTTGGCGCGCTTGTATTTGCGGATCAGAGCCACTTCGGGGCGCGATACGTCGAGCAGCGAACCGCAGTGCTGGCAGGCAAGGTTCACCGAGAACCCTGCCGCGCGCACCTCAATGGTGCCGCCGCATGCCGGACAGGTGACGGCCTTCCCGCCCGTCATCGCAAGTCCCCGGGCATCGTCCAGCCTTCAAGCTCGCGCAGGTTTCCGGGTTTCAGGCTCAGAAGGTCCCAGCTGTCGCCAAACCATGCCGTGGTGCCGCGTTCGTCGCGCTGTAGTGACAGCACCTCGCCGCTCGCCGAGCGGAAATCGACGCTGGTCATGCGGGTGCCGATCGCTGTCGGGATCGGCAGATCACCCTCGCTGCCGAGACATTCGACTTGCTTGATGTCAATGGCAAAAAGCTTCCGGCCCTCGACTTCGACGACATCGCCGGGGGCAATCACCTCCCCTCGCGCAAAATCGCGCACCTTGGGCTGATCGAGCAGTTGCGGCCATTCGGCGGTGAGCATGAACATGCCCGCAGCCTCGGCCAGCCAGAACTGCGCACCCGTCTCCGCAATGGCAAGCCACTCGTTCCACGAGCCGCCGGACCATGCCCAGCGCACACGCCCGACCACAGTCATTCCCCTGCCATCAGCGACCAGCATGGTGCCAAGCTGGATCGGCGAGACGTCGTAGGGCAGGACTGCAACCTTGCCGATGTCTTCGACACGAAGCCCTTCGCGCAGGATCAGCGTCTGGCAATAAGGGCACGTGCCATAGGGCAAGGACGGCCCGCGCACCGGCACTTGCGCTCCGCACGACGGACAGTTGAGCACCGCTTGCAGTTCCCCCTTGCCGCGATCAGCGAATGCGCGAAAGCAGCTCGGCCTTCTTCGCATCGAACTCCTGCTGGCTCAATGCACCAAGGGTAACGAGACTGTGGAGCTTCTCGATTGTCGCCAGCGGATCCTCTTCCGGCTGTGTCGCTGGAGCCGCTGCATGCCCCAAGCCCTGCGCCATCGCACCGCCAAGCGCAGTTGCTGCGGCAACCCCGGCGCCAATCCCGGCCACACCGCCGCCGTCCTGATTGGCCGCGTCCTCGATGGCTTCGGCGGCCTGGAAACGGGTGTAGTTGCCAAGATCCCCGAGCACCCGCATGGAACTGGCCTTGTCGAGATGGGCCTGAACCTCGTCGGGCAGCGAGACGCTTTCCACGTAGAACGACAGGCAGGTCAGGCCCCATTGCGCAAAGGCCTTGTCGACTTCCAGCTTGATCCGGTCGGACAGCGCCTGCTGGTTGGCGGCAAGGTCGAGGAAGGCGATGCCACTGCCACCGAGCGCGGTCGCCATCGCGGTCTGGATCGCCGCACGCAGCTGCGGCTCCAGCGTGGGCACCGCAACACCCTCAAGCGTTCCGAGCACCCGCGAGACGAACGGCGCGACCTCGTTCACGCGGAAGGAATAGGAACCGAATGCGCGCAGGCGCAGCGCGCCGAATTCAGCGTCGCGCACGGTCACCGGCTGCGCGGTGCCCCATTTCAGGCCATGCTGCTCCTTGAGCGAAAGGAACACGACATCGGACTTGAACGGCGACTTGAACGCCTTGTCCCAGTTCATCAGGTTGGACAGCAGCGGCAGGTTGGCCGTTTCCAGCGTGTGCAGTCCGGGTCCGAAATAATCGGCCACGCGCCCCTCGTTGACGAAAGCAGCGATCTGGCCCTCGCGCACTGTAAGCTGCGCACCATGCTGGATTTCGCGGTCGGCAAAGGGCACGCGCCATGCCAGTTCGCCCGGCCGTTCCAGCCATTCGATAACGTCGACAAACTGCTTGCGAAGGAAATCGAACATGCCAGCCTCGCTCAAGTGGAGGGGCAGATTAGCGGTGCCGCAGCGCGCCGCAACCGGCAAACGCCTCCACCCTTGCGCGGGCCAGCAGGCGATGGCTATCAGGCCGCATGCGGATCGCCCTCTATGAACCCGAAATCGCCGGCAACGTCGGTGCCGTCATGCGGCTCGGCGCCTGCCTCGGTGCAGAGGTCGAACTGATCGAGCCGATGGGCTTTGCCTGGGACGACCGCCGCGTGCGCCGTACGGCGATGGACTACATCGACCACGTCACCGTGCGCCGCCACGCAGGCTTCGACGCCTTTCGCGAGGCTGTGGGGCCGGCGCGGCTCGTCCTGTTCACCACCAAGAGCAGCGCCTCGATCTACGACTTCGCGTTCGATCCCGGCGATATCCTGCTGTTCGGCAAGGAAAGCGCAGGCGTTCCGGCAGAAGTTGCCGAGGCCTGCCATGCTCGCGTGCGCATCCCGATGCGGCCGCAGGTCCGGTCGATGAACCTCGCGACGTCCGCCGCCGTGGCGCTCGGCGAAGCCTTGCGCCAGACCGGGACGTTGCCGGGCTGAGGGGCTGTCAGGCCTTCCCCTGCCGCCCTTCGATCCAATCGTTCAGCACTTCGTGGAAGAAGCGGATCCGGGTTTCCTGGTCTGACAGGTACGCGTCCGTGTACCCGCGCGAGTGCATGCCAGCCTGCATCGCCTCGGCCAGTTCCATGTCCTGATAGACGATCTGTCCGGCCAGTTCCGGCACCCCGCGCCCACCATCGAACACGCGATGCTCGCACTCGGCCACTTCACGCAGCGGCTTCATCCCCGCCATGATCGACTGGACCTCGCTCTGCCCCTCCACCGGGAAGGCCATGCACCACAGGTCGAAGTAGCACTTCTCCGGATCGGTCGCGTGCGGCTCGCTGCGGAACAGGATCAGGTTGTCGGGCAGGAAGCTGATCGTGACGTTGGGGAACATCACCGTGTGCGGACTGTCGGTGATCTCCTCGTCATCCATGTGTTCGTAGTGGAGATAGCCCTTCTCCCGCCACAGCTTCTGCTTGGCGGCCTTGAGGTCGAGCCAGCCCTGCATCGCGAAGTCCTCGTAACTCGCGTAAGCTGCGGGATCGATGTCCCACTTCGCCAGTTCCGCCTCGAACATCGCATTGCCACCGCCCTCGGGCCGGTCCGACAGCGAGGGGCGCATCGGCTGCACCGTGCGGCCGTGGCCCTTAGGCCACATCTCGTGCCGCGCCGAATCCACGTCCTGGTCGATCCATGGCGGCACCTGCGGGTGCGCGGTGCGGGTGTGGTAGCTTTCCGAGAAGTTGTCGGTGACGAACTTCCAGTTGGCGTTGATCTCGATCCGGTACCACGCCACCCGCACGGCCTTGTCCATCGGGTAGTTCTTGTACAGTTCGGGCATCGGCTCAAGGAAGTCCATCAATGAAGGACTGTCGTCCGACATCGAATACCACACGAACCCGCCCCAGATCTCGCAGCGCAGTTCCTTGAGCTTGAGCTTGCCGCAAGGGTTGCCCGCCTTGAAATCGAGATCGGCGTCCTGAGCATGGGCCAGCACGCCGTCGATGCCCCACTTCCAGCCGTGATAGGGACAATGGAAAGCCTCGACCGAGCTGGAATCGTGCACCATCCGCATGCCGCGATGACCGCAGGAATTGTAGAAGGCGCGGACCGAACCATCCTCCTGCCGGACGGCGATCACCGATTCCTTCATGAAATTGTGGACGAGGAAATCACCGGCCTCGGGAATGTCCGCGGTGCGTCCGGCGATGTGCCAGATCCGCGTCCACATGTGGTCCCATTCCTTCTGCGCGAACTCTGCCGAGAAGTACCGGTCACCGGTGATCGCATCGCCCCGCAAGTGCGAAGGATCGCGCCCGTCCATCGGCGCCGGAACATGCCCGCGAAGGCCCATTGCTCATCTCCCAACCTGCGCTGATCGCTGGCTATTTCTCTGGATACCGGCAAAATCCGGCACACCTGCCTGTTTCATCGCAGAGCCAGACCGGCAATGCATACTGGCGCTTTTGGCAGGAGCGGGTGGATACGCGTCGGGCGGCCGCCGCGATGCCCTGGCACGGGCGATCAGGCAGCGTAGTCGAACTCGACCACGCAAGCCGGGAAATCCTGCGCCCGGCACCATTTGCGCCACTGCAGCAGACCGCCGCCCAGCGTCTCGTCGTGCAGGTGCGGGTAGAACGGGCCCAGTACCACGCGCCGATCGGGATCGCGCTGCCAGGCATCCTGCAGTGCCTTGACCGTGAGCCACCACGCAGGACTTGGCTGCAGGCGTCGCGCGGCTCCGGCGACGTAATAGTCGTCCCGCCCGAAGGAGACGTGGAACTGCCACGCGAGATTGTTCGATCCGGAGGTCGCGCGCAGCAGCCTTGCCGAGTGGCCCATTCCCGTTGCGGTCATCGCAATCGCACGGGCATCGGCCAGGGTCGCGCGAAGAGCTCCCTTGCGGTGCTTCTGCCGGGCGATGGCGAGCGCGAAGGCTGGCAAGGAGCCAAGGATCGCATTTCCCCGCTGGCACTGGAGATCGAGCGCATACTCCTCGCTCGCCCGGCGCAGGTTGCGGCGGATGTTGCCTTTGAGGCCGGTCCAGTAATGATCCCAGTCGTCAAAGGCCCCGAAGTCGACCGCCTGAATGAGATAGGGACTAGTCGAGGCGATCGTGACGCCGGGCAATCGCGCGATCTGCGCTTCGCGGGCGGGGGCGATCGAGGTCGACCTGCCGTAACTGTAGCGGCCCGGGCCGACATGGGCGAGTATGGCGGCCATGGCTTCCGGCCACAGGTCCTCGTGCTCCGGCAAGAGCATGATGCGCTCCCGGATCCGGGCAACGCCGCCTTTCTGGGAAAGGACACAGACGCCGATCGCCAGCCCCTCCCACCGCAGTTCAAGCAGGCTCACGCGCGCACCGCTCATCCGCTGGAAGCGCCGCCACGGTGCAAGCTTGGCGTAGGCAGCCTGATAGCTTCCGCCGCTGGCACGCACCATGTCGTCCCAGTCGGCTGCGTCGATGGCATCCCACGAAAGAGGTTCGACTTCTATGCGCGCCATGGCGACCTGTCGGCTGGCAGTTTCATGGTCGGAGCTGGCGCCGGACTTGCGCCGCCTTGCGCCGCGCAGACTTGAGATGCTCGCGCGCCAACAGGGGCATGGCGCGCCAGCTTGTGGCGATGGTCAGCGTCACGCGCGGGTCGAAGTCGTCGATCCAGCGCTCCTTGTAGCTTTCATTGGTGATCCTGAAATCGACGTCGAGCCCCAGCCCGATCGCCTCGGCGATAACTTCGGCGGTGAGAATGTGACCGGGCGAAAAGCGCGCGAAGGCGGGGTCGAAGGTGGTGACGAAGTATTCACAGACCGGGCCAACCAGCGACAGCGATCCGGCGATTTGCCGGTCACCGATCCAGATGCCGTGCCCGACCACGCCGGTAGCAGGGTCACGCAGCGCGGCCTTGGCGAAAGCGCGGGCTCCCGGCACGTAAAGCCAGTCGGAATGGTGGTGGTTGGCTCCGAGCCATGCACACTTGGCATCGAACAGCCAGTCGACGAAGCGGTCGAATTCCTCGCTGCGGGGACGGCCCATGCGCAAGACGCCGCAATCGGCCAAGCGGCGGCGTCCGGCCCGGATGCTCTGGCGGAAGCTCTTGGAGCGCCCTGCCAGCCAGGCGTCGAACGTACCGGCGGTCGCGCAGCGGGTGACTGGCGAATTGACAGCATGGCGATGCGTGTTCAATCCGCGCACAAGCCGCAGCAACGGACTGCCGACGGGCAGATTGCACAAGTGCAGCGCATCGGCTTCAGCCTTGGCGACTTGCAGCATTGCGGCAACAGCTTCGGCGCTTTCGGCCAGCGGCCCGGCATACTCCTGCCGCGATCCGCCGCCGATGTGCCGCGCGATGCGCAAGTCTCCATCTCGCTCCGTCCACAGCGGCCAGATGCCGGCGAGATGCCCATCGGCATGGTGCGCGGTGATCAGCGCCAGTTGTGCGCCCTCGGGCCGCGCGGCAGCCAGAGCCGCGGCAGCATAGGCCGGTCCCTGCGCGACTGACGCGCCCGCCTGCCTCGCCAGCAAAGCCGACCAGCCATCTGCGAGCTCCAAAGGAAGCACAGGGTCCCGATGGACCCCGACCGTCAATTCCAAACCAAGATGTCCCCCGACCCCGTCAGCGCGGATTGTTGCCTGTTTGTTGCCGTGTTTGCAAGCGCGCCACGACTGTGATCCGGGGTATTTCAGGCAAGCAAGTCATTGTTCCTGCCGCTGGTTAGTCTTTGAACTAACGAAGGAACCGGCCACATCATGATCGGTTAGGGAGGATCCCCCTTGGAGGACCCTGCCATGCAACACTACCTCTGGCTTTGGCTGCTGCTTGCCCCGCCTATCCTCGCGCTGATCGATCTCATGACGAGCCCGTCGACGACAAGTCTTGGATCGGGCCACCGCGACAGATGGTCGCGCAACGACCAGCCCGTTATCTGACCAGCAGGGCAGTTGCCTATGGGACCAGCACGACCTTGATGCATTCGCCGCGCGCCTGTGCGGCCAGCGCTTCGTTGATCTCGGCGAGCGGAAACGTCTGGATCAGCCGGTCAAACGGGAAGCGCCCGGCAGCATGATGGGCGATAAGTTCCGGAATGAACGCCTGCGGATCGCTGTCGCCTTCGATGATGCCGATGATGCGGTGGCCCGGCGTCATCAGCGCGGCGATGTTGACGGTGATCGCCGCTTCAGGCTTTGACGGCACGCCGACTAGGCCGATCGCACCGTGGCTGCCGAGCGCGGCCAAACCGGCCTCTATCACCGGCACGACACCCGAGGTGTCAAATGCGAAATCGAGGCCCAGCGGCACGATCTCGCGCAGGGCTTCGGCGAGGTTTTCTGTGTTGGCTGGGTCGATGACGTGTGTCGCGCCGAGATCCAGCGCAATCTGACGGCGCGCGGCGACCGGCTCGACGAGAATGATGGTGGCGCAGCCCCGGATCACCGCGCCCATGACTGCTGCGAGGCCCACCGGGCCGCCACCGAACACGGCAATGCTCGAACCTGCCGGGCAAGCCAGCGAGTTCATCACGCCTCCCGCTCCGGTCTGGAAACCGCAGCCCAAGGGGCCGAGCAGTTCGAGCGGCACGTTCGAGGTATCGACCTTCACCACGTTGCGCGCCCGCGTGATCGTGAGCGCGGAGAACGAGGACTGGCCGAAGAAGTGCGATGTAACCTGCTCGCCGTCCTTGGCATAGGCGGTGGAGCCGTCCTCGAGCCGCATCCCTGCGTAGTTCAGCGGCACGAAGCTCTGGCAATAACTCGGCAGGTGCTCGGCACAGCGCGGGCAGGTGCCGCAGCTGGAAAAGCCGATCACCACCTCGTCGCCAACGGCCAGGCCTTCGACACCCTCGCCCACGGCATCGATCACGCCCGCCCCTTCGTGGCCGAGCACGCCGGGCAAGGCGAAGGGGGCGAACTGGTCGCGGAAGATCAGGTCGGTGTGGCACAGGCCGACGCCGGCGATGCGCACGCGCACTTCACCGGCGCGGGGCTCCTCCACTTCGATCTGTTCGAGCAGGAATGCGCCACCGGGTTCGCGCACCACGGCTGCTGTGGCTTGTGCCATCGATCTATCTCCCAAAATCCGCTCAATCGATGCGGCGGCGTTCCTGCTGGCGGAAGTCGCTCGGGGCCATGCCGAACCAGCCACGGAAGGCGCGGCTGAAGTGGCTCTGGCTGGCAAATCCCGCTGCTTCGGACAGCGCCGCAAGGCTCATCTCGGTTTGTACGAGCATCTGTTGCGCCCGGTCGAGCCGCGCTTTCATGACATATTGGTGCGGCGTGATGCCGATTGCCTTCTTGAACAGGCGGCAAAAGTGCGAGGGCGTCACGCCCGCGACAGCCGCCATCTCCTCGAGGCTGTGCTCGGCGGCGGGATCGGCGAGAATCGCGTTCATGATCTTGTGCAGGCGATAGGCCGAAAAGTCCGAGACCGGAATGTCGACCGGGTTGCCATGCGCGGGCGGTCCCGAGAGGATATGCGCCTTGAGCGCTCCGACCATGGCCGAGACATAGGCAGTGCGCTCCTCGGCCTGGGGGGCGTAGAGTTCGGACAGGATCTGCCTCGTCAGCGCCACGCCCAAGGGATCGGAGAAGGCAAAGCGCATGCGGTTGAACTGGTCGGCATGGGGTTGCCCCGCCAGCACGTCGGAGGACATCGAGAGAGTGACGACATCAAGTTCGCCATCGACCAGCCAGCCGGTCGGCATTCCGGCGGGCACGATGGTGGCGCAGCCGGGGATCGAACTGGTCTCGGTCCAGCCGCCCTTGTCCCAGGTCTTGACCTGCGGCTTACCGGCAAGGTGCACGGTGAAGATCGGCTGCGGCAGCGCGGGGAGCGTGTAGGCGCCGACGAACTGGCGCCAGCGGCACAACGACCAGCCTTCGCCGATCGAACCCATCTCGACGTCCGGTGACCGGCCGAGGACGTCGCAGATGATCGCCTTGTTGTCCCAGTCGGTGCCTTGCGTCATGCCAGAAGCTTGACCTCCAACCGCTTGAAGCCATTGATGAAGTTTGACCGCACGCGCGACGGCTCGCGCACCACCTCGAAAGCGCGAACATGGCGCGCGAGTTCGGCGAAAACCAGCCGCAATTGCATCTCGGCAAGGCGCGAGCCGACGCAGACATGCGCGCCCGAACCGAAGGCGAGATGCTGCTTGGCAGGGCGGGCGATGTCGAAGCGGTCAGGCTCGGCGAACACGGCCGGGTCGCGGTTTCCGGCGGGGTAGAAAACCACCACCTTGTCGCCCTTGCCGATCGCCTGCCCGCCAAGCTCGGTATCGCGCATGGCGGTGCGGCGCATGTGGATGACGGGACTTGCGAAGCGCACCATTTCCTTGACCGCTCCGGGGAGCAATGCGGTGTCGCCGCGAAGCATGTCCCACTGGTCGGGGTTGGCGGCGAACGCCGTGATGGTGTGGTTGATCGAATTTCGCGTGGTCTCGTTGCCGCCGACGAGCGCGAGGATCAGGTTGGCGATGAAATCGCGCAAAGGTACCGGTTCGCCCCTGATCTCGGCATTGGCGAGCAGCGAGGCGATGTCCGGGCCGGAATTGGCGCGGCGATCTTCGAACAGGGCACTGGCAAAGCCCATGAATTCGCCCAGCACCGCCTGCATGGCTTCGGGAGACTGGCGGAAATCGGGATCGTCCTCGCCAACGAAGGCATCGGTCCAGCGGTGGAGGTCGCCCCACATATCTGCGGGCACGCCAAGCAGTTCGGCCAGTGTCAACAGCGGGAGCGGAACGGTAAGCAGCGGCAGGATGTCCACGGCCTCGTTCAGGGGAACTTGCGCGAACAGCCGCTCGACCCGCTCCGCAATGCGTGCTTCGATGCCTTCAAGCCGCCCTGGCGATAGCGCGGGCATCACGAACTTGCGATACTGCGTATGGCTCGGCGGATCGCGGCTGATGAAGGGAATGCCGATGGCGGACTCCCCTGCCCCGGTCAGACCGACCTCGTTCTCGTTGAAGATGCGGTGCCCGCCGTTCTCGTAGGCCGAGGAGAACAGATCGGGCTGGCGGGATACGGCAACGATCTCGTCGTAGCCGAGCACCGCCCAGAACCCCGCGCCATCGCTTTCGGGGTTCCAGTGTACCGGCCCTGCCTCGCGCATTTCCGCAAGGGCGGCGTAGGGAACGCCGCCCGCGTAAGTGTCGGGGTTCTTGAGGTCGACCATGTCAGAAGCTGTACCGCACGCTTGCACCATAAGTGCGCGGCGCTGCTGGTACGAGGAAATTGTAAGGGAACCCCGCCCCGCGCAGATCGAGGCCGTAGCCATAGGTCTTGCGGTTGAACAGGTTGTTGGCAAAGGCACGGACGGTGATCGCATCGCTGGTCCAGCTCAGCGCAGCGTTGACCTTGGCATTGGCGCCCTGCTGCAACTCGCTGTTGAGCTGTGCCGAACCGGGTGCGTTCTCGGCGTTGAACGGCGAGAAGTACTGGCGGCTCGAATAGGCCATGTTGGGGGCGAACGTGAGCATGCCGCCGCCCATCTCCAGCATGTCCCATTCGAAGCCGACTTGAGCTGTGACGCGGGGAGCGAACGGCAGACTGTTGCCCGAAAGGTTCGCACCCTGCAGCGTCAGTTGCTTGTACTTCGAGTGCAGCAGGCCGACCGAAGCATCGATGCGCAGGCCATCGACCGGACGCAGCGTTGTCTCCGCTTCCAGCCCGTAAACTTCGGACTTGGGCGCGTTGACTAGGAACGAGACCGGCCCGGCGCGGGTGTCCTGCAGCTGCTGGTTGGTGTAGTCGTAATAGAAAGCCGAGACAGCATAGGTCAGAAGACGTCCGCCCGCGCGGCCCTTGAAGCCAAGTTCATAGGCGTTGACCCGCTCCGGCTTGATGTAGCCGATGCCCGAGGACGAAGTGTACCCGCCGCCGTTCACGGCCCCTGCACGATAACCGCGGTTGTAGCTGGCATAGACCAGCGTGCCGCTGTCGAAGGTGTAGCTGAGCGCGACGCGGCCAGTGAGCGCATCGTTCTTGTCCGACAGGGCGAAGCGGGCAGAAGGATCATAGGCGCAGGTGCCGGCAACGCCTGCACAGGGCACGGTCGTGGCGATCGGTGTCTGGGCCGCACCGAGCGCGCCGACGAAGAGGTAGGCATAGGCATCGTCATAGCGCGAGGTATCGTGCGTATAGCGCGCACCCAGCGTCAGCACGAGCTTGTCGGCAAGGTCGATATCGGCCTGCCCGAACACGGCATAGCTGTTGCGCACCTGGCGATAGTGCTGGAAGAAGCCGCCAGCCGGGGGCAGCGGCAGGTTGAAGGTATTGTCGGTCACGTTGCGGTCCCAGCCATAGAACAGGCCGCCGACGAAATTCACGCCGTTACCATCGTAGTTGGCGCGCAGTTCCTCACTGAACTGGCGATATTGCGAGCGCCAGTTGATGTCGAGAATGTCGAGCGGCGAGCCGTCCGCGGCCTGCTGCAGGTTCTGGCCACCACCGTCGTAGCTGGTGATCGAGGTCAGACTGAGGGTATCGCTGAGTTCGAGCGCGACATTGGCCGAGAAGCCCCAGGCATCGGTGCGGTTTGTCCCGACGCGGTTCTCGTTGATCTCGAAGAAGCCGAGACCAGTGCGGAAAGCGCCAAGGCCATGCACTGCCGCCTGCGTTCCGCGATCACGCCCGCCATAGGCGCGCAGCGTGATGTCGAGCGCTTCGCTGGGCTTGGCGCGGAGCGAGACGCGGCCCTGCAGCGTGTCGGTGGACATGGCATCCCGCCCGCCAGGGAACACGTTCCTGATCTGGCCATCGCCCTTGGCGTAGTTCGCCGCGACGCGCAGGCCGAGCTTGTCCTCGCTCAGCGTGGTTTCGGCAGCGCCTTGCGCGGTGAAGGTGTCGAAGTTGGCATATCCCGCCTGCAGATAGCCTGCGGTGCCGGAAAGGTCCGGCTTTCGGGTGATGAAGTTGATCGCGCCGCCGGTGGTGTTGCGGCCGAACAGGGTGCCCTGAGGACCGCGCAGCACTTCGATGCGATCGAGGTCGAACAGGCCCATGCCGTGGCTCGTGCGCGGGGCGAGATAGACGTCATCAAGGTAGACGCCGACCGGCGAGGCCTGGTTGGAATTGTATTCGTTGGCCACGCCGATCCCGCGCAGCGAGAAGTTGGGCTGGGTATTGCCATAGGGGCTGTTGATCTGGAGGTTGGGCACCGCCTCACCCAGTTGCGCCGAGTTGTTGATGCCGCGCTGTGCGAGGTTGTCACCGCCGAGTGCGGTCACGGCCAGTGGCACGTCGAGCAGCGACTGTTCGCGCCGCTGTGCGGTCACGACGATGTCGGCGTTACCGTCATCCCCTTGCGCTTCCTGCGGGCTTGCTTGCTGGGCCAGAGCCAGCGGTGAAACGGCGCACGAAAGTGCCAAGGCAAATGTGCACACGAAGGGCCTGGACGCCATGTCAAATCTCTCCCCAAGAAACGGCTTCTGCGAGCCTCGAGGCAAGATCTAACGAATGCGGGTGCGTCAGGCTTTAGAAGGACCTGCGCCGAAATTTTACATTTCTTGCGATCTGGAAAGATGGCGGCCCTGCGGCAAGGCAGGGCTGCCCACGATCAGCGACCGGCGATATCCGCTGCCGGAACCTGTGCATCGACCAAGGTAACGCCCAGTTTCGCGGCAATGGTCGGTGCGATCGCGCGCATGTCCATTGCCCCGAGGTTGCGCCCCTTGGCGACGCCCTCGCCCATGATCAGGAAGGTCGAGCCCATCTCGGGCATGGCGGGAAAATAGCCGTGCATGCCCTTGTATCGCGACGGCTTTGCGAGCGGCGCGTCGACGGCGAAGTTGCCGGCCAATGCACCGGGCTTGAGATCGACGTAGAAGCTGGCTTGCGGGTTGCCGCCCATCGCCGCGATTTCTGCCCGGTCGGCAATCCGGGCAATCTTCGCATTCGGATCTTCTGCCAGCTTTTCGAGCAGGTTGCCGACCGTCGTCGTGAGCGCCGCATCGTCGGGGCGCGCCAGCACCACGGCGATGGAGCCGCCGGATGGCCACGGCATCGCCTCCCACGAAGCGACCTTGCCGTCCGCACCGAGCTTGATCAGTCCGGCGGCCATGAGCGGGCGGAACAAGTTGATCTCTGTGTCGGTGGCAACGAAGCCGTGATCGCTGACGACAGCGACGGTGGCTTCGGGGCGCGCGGCCATTTCGGCAGAGACGAGCTTGCCCACTGCGGCATCGAGGCGTTCGAGCACGGCATTGGCCTGCGCGCTGCCAGGGCCGTAGAGGTGCTCTTCGTGATCGAGCGCGGCAAGATAGACTGTCAGGAAATCAGGCTTCTTCGTCTCGATCAGGCGGATAGCGAACCTGGTGCGGTTCTCGTCGGCCTCGACGCCTTCGTCGATGCCATCGGCATAGGCGCCGCAATCGTGTTCGAGCGCGTCATAGAGGCCATCGGTGGCGAGCGCGCGGATCAGCTTGCGGTCATCTGCATGGCCGGTGCGCCAGATCTGCGGCATATTGTACGTCAGCGACCTGACGCCGACGCTGACCGGCCAGTGGACGTTGGCGGTGGACAGCCCGGCGGCGTGGGCGGCATCCCACAGCGTCGGCGCCTTGATGTCCTGCGCAAACCAGTACCACCCACCGTAGTTGATCTGCTTGGGATCGAAGGTCGTGTTCGAAACGATGCCATGCCTTGCCGGAGCCACTCCTGTAATCAAGGTGGTGTGGCTGGGGTAGGTAACCGTCGGAAGGTTGCCGGTGACGCCGGTGGCATAGGAACCTTCTGCCAGGAACCGGCGCAGGTTCGGCACCTTCAGCCCGCGCTTTTCCGCTTCGAGCACGTCGCCGGGTCGCAGCCCGTCGATGGAAATGAGCAGCACGGGTTCGGCCCTTGCGACGACAGGCGCCGTGCTGCCAAACAGCACGACGCCCGCAGTCAGGGCCTTTGCGAGAGCAAGGCCACGCATCATCAGAAGCCCGCCTTGACCGAGACGAAGATCTGACGCGGCGCGCCCGCAAGCAGGGTCTGGTTGTCACCGCTGAAGCCGAAGCCGTTGGAGCCGATAGTGGCGACGTAGCGCTTGTCGAACAGGTTCACTGCGTTGAGCTGCAGTTCGATCGGCTGACGCTGACCGATGTCGAGACGGTAGCCGATGGTGGCATCGACCAGCGCGCGGCCGGGCACCGACTTGTCGTTGAGGTAGGTGAAGTAACGCTTCGACATGTAGTTGACGCCCACGCGGCCGAACACGGTATCGCTGTCATACGACAGTTCGCCGCGCAACAGGTGCTTGGGCGTGTCGACGACGGTCTTGCCCTTTGTGGCGCGGATCGTGGTGCTGCCGCCTGCGGTGATCACGACGTCATCGCGGTAGGTGGTGTCGTTGTAGCTGTACGAAGCGAAGGCGCCGAAGCCGCCCGGCAGCTTGACGTCCACCGCTGCCTCGATGCCGAGCGCGCGGACATTGCCCACGTTCTGCAGCACGTTGGCCGAGCCGACGATGCCGACCGAGGTCGGGATCACCAGCAACCGGTCGCGGAAGTTGACGTAGTAACCGGCGAGCGAGGCGTTGATCACGCCCGAGTTGTAGCGCAGCCCGGCTTCGTAGGTGTCCGAGCTTTCCGGCTTGAGCGTATCCTTGATCGCGTTGAACCCGGCCTGCGAGGTCGAGAACGGACCGCTGGTGGCCGAAGCCTGATAGGCGCGGGTAACCTGGGTGAAGCCGGCGAAGGCTTCGAGGCCGTTGCCGAGCTTGTAGTTGAGGCCGGCGTGGGGCTGGAACCAGTCCTCGACCTTGATCTGCCCGGTGGCGAGGCCGCTGAGGTTGACCTTGGCCTTGGAGGTGGTGTCGACCGAGTAGCCCTTCCAGCCGAGGTTCACCTTGAGATCACCGAGGTCGATATCGTCGGTGACGTAATACTGGATGGTGTCAGTCTCGAAGCCGATCGACCACTGCGTGAAGAACGGGCCTTCCTGGAACTTCAGGTGATCGCGACCGGCATTGGCGCGGCTTTCGTAGGCGTAGAAGCGGCGCGACTGGATGAAATCGTTGTTTTCGTACCAGCCGCCGACAGTGAACTTGTTCATGCCGAGATCAGCGGCAAGCGAGGCGAACACGCCCTTGCGCTTGATGTCGTATTCGGTGGTGCGCAGTGCCATCGGCACGCCCGAGGGGCTGTTGACGTAAGGCGAGCCCCAGGTGCCCTGCCCGTCGTTCTCGTGGTAGTAACCCTTGACCTTGAAGGTCAGCCTGTCCCCCAGCGGCGCAGTGAGGCCGATGGCGCCGAGGGTGTCCTTGCGCAGGCCCGAAGCGTCGTAATAGGCATCGTCGGCGCTGGCGATCGGCGCAGGATAGGTCGTACCGGCGGCCGGGTTGAGCGGCGTTGTGCCGGTATCGCCACGGTTGGCGGCGATGTCGGCGACCTTGATCGCATCGGCATAGCGCGAGGGGCCAAAGTTGTCCCAGTCATAGCCGAGACGGCCGATCTGTTCGAGGCTGAGGTCCTGATAGTCCTGCTCGGCGCGGTCGGAATAGCTGATGTAGCCATCGAGCGTCGCGCCGCCCAAGGGCATCACGGCTTTGGCATTCAGCATCAGGGTGCGCTGCTTGCCATCGCCCTTCCACTTCTTGCCATTCTGGTACTGCAGCGAGCCGAAGGCGCGGAAGCCATCGGCGCTGCCAAGGGCGAGGCGGACGAAGCCGCGATAGGTCTCTTCCGAACCATAGGAACCGCTGAGGTCAGCGCCGAGCACGTCCTTGGGATCGATCGAGAAGAATTCGAGCGTGCCGCCAAGGTTGTTGGTCGACTGCGTGGTGATCGAACCCGAGCCCTGGCTGACGCGGGTGACGCCGATGTTCTCTGGGCTGATCGCACGGCTGATGTGCAGGCCGTTGGCGTTGCCATAGGACATGTCGCCGAGCGGAATGCCGTCGAGGCTGAAGCCCAGCTGGTTCTGGTTGAAGCCACGGATGGTGACGCGGGTCGACCATTCGTAGTTGCCGAAAGCGTCGGCCGACTGGAAGTTGACCGAAGGCAGCTTCTCGATCGCCTTCAAGGGGCTGGTGCCCGAGGCGAGAATGGTGAGCTCCTGCGTCGACAGTTCCTGCACCTGGCGGGTCTGGCCGGTGCCCAGCACGACGATCTCTGCGTCGGCAGACTCAGCCGGGGCTGCAGCATCGGCAACAGGAGCGGTCTCTTCCGCAGCAAAGGCAGGAGCAGCGATGAACGAAGTGCTGGCAAGCAGCACGGCGACGATACGCATGGTGTTATCCCTCATAGACCACATTGGCGTGGCGAGGGCCTGCTAGGCGCGGGCTGTTGCAGGATGATGGAATTTTCGCGTCAGTTCAGCGACATGTTTGACATTTGGCTGACAGTCGCGATCCGGATCGGCATCCTCACATCGCTGGCGAGCCTCGGCGTACCGCTGGGCATCGGTCGGCTGCTGCTTGCCGAATTCGGCCTGCCGGCGCTCGGCTGGTCCGGTCGACGAGCATCCTGCCCTTCGAATTTCGCGGACGCGGCACAGGCGAAGTCAGAATGGCTGATTGAGCCGCCCCAGCGCGTCCTCGAGCATATGGGCGTGGACCTGCGGATCGCCATGCGCAAGTTGCAGCCTGCCCACCGCAACGCTGGTTTCGATCACGTCCCGGCAGCGTTCGAAGCGACGCTCCTGATAGGCCTGCAGCGCTACCCCGAGATCGGGGGTCCGGGCCAGCTCCTCGGCCAGCACGACGCCGCTTTCCACGGCCATGCCGGCACCTGACGCAAGGTGCGGGGTCGTCGCGTGGACGGCATCGCCAAGCAGGACGATGCGGCCATTGAACCAGTCCTTCGGCTGCAGCACGGCAGCCAGCGGGCGATAGTTGATCCAGTCCTGACGCGTCATGTTGTCGCGGATCCAGCCGGCATTGCCGCCGAAATCGGCCAGCAGGGCCTTCAGGGTCACGAAGAGCTCCTCCTCGTCCATGTAGCTTTCACGCTCTTCGTGCGCCGTCAGCATCCACATGTAGACTGTGTCGGACCCGCAGGCGGTAATGCCGCAAGGGTTGGCATGACCGAGGAAGAACTCGCCTGCGTCGAGGCCCGGCGGCTTGGCGATGGAGATGCGCCAGCAGCCCTGTCCGGTCGGCTGTGCCGGTCCCATGTGCGGGAAGGCCAGATCGCGCACACGCGAATAGACGCTGTCCGCTCCGATCACGAGGTCGTAACGCTGTTGCGAACCATCCGAGAAGCACACTGCCACCGCCTCGGGCTCGTTCCCGAGCGCATCGACCGTCAGACCAAGACGCACCGGAATTGCCAGTTCGCGCACGCGGTCCTGCATGATGTGATGCAGCACCGGGCGCATGATGCCGCCGGTTGCCGGAAGGCCTTCCTCGATCACCGGTTCATCCAGATCCATCATGTGCGTACCGTCGAAGCGGAACAGCCGCGTCTTGCTGGTAATGGCGCCATGCTGCTTGATCTGTTCGAGCAGACCAAGCCGTCGGTAGGCGCGCAAGGTGGGGCCGGTGATGGTGATGCCGGCTCCATAGACGCGCCATTCGGGATCGAGGTCGATCAGGTCGACCTTCACGCCTCTTTCGGCAAGGCTGATCGCGCTTGCCATTCCGCCGATACCCCCGCCCACGACAAGCGCCGTGGCGATGCTGCTGATGTTCTCTCCGCTCATGCTTGCGTGAATGGAGGGGTGGAAAGCAGGAGGCAAATTCGAAGGATGGATAGGAACCCATCGACGGCAGCGGGACCATCACCGGCACTGTCTGGTTCGGAAATGCCATTCGAACCGTGGATAGAAACGCATTGATACAAACGGCGGGAGTTTCAGGCCTGCCCGCACTATCGCCTGCGGCAATCGCATAATCGCAAAATATGGGGAGGAATCTTATGCGCATTGCACTTTTCGGGACGACCGCTCTCACGGCCTTCGCCTTGGCCATGCCGGCCCAAGCGCAGGAAGCTGGATCAGGTTCGTCCGCGAGCAGCGCCGTTGACGAGATCATCGTGACCGCTCGCAAGCGTGAGGAGAACCTCATCGACGTGCCGCTTCCGGTCACGGTCGCGACCCGGGCGCAACTTCAGCGCGATCAGGTCTTTTCGATCACCGACCTCCAGCGCACGACTGCATCGCTTGAAATCAGCCAGACTTCGGGTGGCGAAGTCAACGGCGGCGCCCGCCTGCGCGGCCTTGGCACCGGCGTGTTCAACGCCAGCGTCTCGCCCTCGGTCGCCTTTGTCGTCGACCAGGTCCCCCAGGGCAACCTCACCTTACCCCTGCTGTTCGACCTTGCCCAGGTCGAGGTCCTGCGCGGCCCGCAAGGCACGCTGTTCGGCCAGGGCGCATCGGCGGGTGTCATCAACATCACGACCGTCGCGCCTTCGCTGGCCAAGCTGTCGGTTTCCGGCGGCATCAACATTGCCGACAAGGGCACCGCGGGTTCGGAAGTCAGCGAAGTCAACGCCCGCGCCGGCTTCAACCTGCCCATGGGCGATATGGCCGCACTGCGCATCTCGGGCCAGTACAAGAAGGAAACAGGGCTTCAGCGCAATACCTTCCTCGGTCTCGACAACAAGATCCGGGAGTACGGACTGCGCGCCAAGCTGCTCCTCAAGCCTTCCGAGACCGTCACCGTCAATCTCTCGGCGGAAATGAGCGACCAGAAGTCGGCCGGCTGGAACTTCTTCGCAATCGCGATTGCACCCAACCTCGGCACTCTGATCGATCCCGATGGTCCCGGTCCGGCACCGACCCTGCCGGTTTCCGCTTATTCGAACGGAGCCTTCACCGATCCCGCAGGTTGCAACATCCCGGTGATCAACGCGCGCGCCGAGTTCTATTGCGAGGACAGCCAGGCCCGCCTGCGCAACCGGGCGCGCGGCGTTTCCGGCGTGATCGACTTCGAGCTTTCCGACAACCTTTCGCTCACCTCGGTCACCGCCTACCGCACGCTTGACCGGGAGACCGACACGGTCAACTTCTCGCGCCGCCTTGGCGTTGCCGCACGCAACGAGAACATCGAGAGCGAATCCAGCCAGTTCAGCCAGGAACTGCGCCTCGATTACCAGAACGATGGCATCGACGTTCTGGTCGGTGCGCTCTATTCGCGCTTCTCGCTCGAGACGACACCTGTAACGGGAACCACGTTCGGTAACCCGCTGCCCGGCCAGCGCACCGGCTTCAGCGTCTGCCTCAACGCCGGGTTCTTCTGCGTGGTGCCACTGGCATTCACCTACGAGGACACCACCAACCGGACGGTCGCCTTCTTCGCTGACGCGACCGTACCTCTGACCGAGAAGCTCGACGTGTTCGGAGGCATCCGCTACTCGAACTACCGCAACACCACCGGCGTTGGCGTGGATGCCCTCGTCGCCAGCCGCACCTCGAAGATCAAGGACAACGATGTTTCCGGTCGCCTCGGCCTGAGCTTCAAGCCATCGCCGGGCTCCACGATCTTCGCGTCCTATGCCCGAGGCTACAAGCCGCCGGCCATCGTGGTGCCGACCATTGCGACAGATCCGGTGGTAAACCTCAAGCCCGAAAAGTCCGATGCGTTCGAACTTGGTGCCAAGGTGGAAGCGGGCCGGGTCCAGCTTTCGGCCAACGCGTTCTGGAACAAGGTTGCGAATTTCCAGACCCAGTCGAGCGTCTTCAATTCGGCTGGTGCGCTGATCTCGGTCACCCAGAACATCGACAAGGTCATCTCGAAAGGCTTCGAGCTGAATGCCATCGGTACGGTGCTGCCGGGCTTCACCGTGAATGCGGGCTACCAGTTCAACGACGTCCGCTTCCCGGCCGGCTTCGTTGGCAACGACGGCATCTCGCTGGCCGGAAAGCAGTTCATCAACGCTCCGAAGCACAAGTTCACGCTTTCGGGCGAGTATGCGGCGGCGATCAGCGGCGATATCGAAGCCTTCGTGAACGCGAACCTCGTCTACAAGAGCAAGGTGCTGCTCGGCCAGTACGGCGGCGAAGCCTATCGCTATCCGGCGCACGAACTGATCAACGCAGGTCTGGGTCTGCGCGATGCCGATGGCCGCTGGAGCGCATCCATTTTCGCACGCAACCTGACAAAGGAGCGCGAGCCGACCGCCTATCTCGCAAGCGACTTTGCAGGCAACGCCGATGGTGGCATCCGGGCATGGCCCGCAGCGGGCATCACCACCCGCGTGGTGGGCCTCGCGATCGACTTCAACTTCTGATCGGGGAATGAAATCGTGAACGTTGTCGTGACCGGTGCCGGCGGCTTTGTCGGACGTGAGCGTGTCCGCCTGCTTGTGGGCGCCGGTCATGCGGTGACGGGGATCGACACCGCAGCGGGCGGTATCCCCGATGTGGCGCGGGTGGTAGCCGGCGACCTTGGCGATCCTGCCGTGCGGGCCGAAGCCCTGAATGGCGGATGCGATGCACTGATCCACCTCGCCACCGTTCCGGGCGGCGCCGCGGAAGCCGATCCTGCAGCTTCGCGCCGGATCAATGTCGATGCGATGTACGATCTGCTGCTCGAAGCCGCGGCGCTCAGGCCCGGCCTTCGCGTGGTCTATGCCAGTTCCATTGCCGTGTTCGGCGACCCGCTGCCGTCACTGGTCGACGATGCCACGCCGCTTTCGCCCAGGATGATCTACGGCGGGCACAAGGCGATGATGGAGGACGCAGTCGCGATGTTCTCCAATCGCGGCATGATCGACGGAGTGAGCGTGCGCCTGCCCGGCATCCTCGCGCGGCCCAAAGGGCCATCAGGCATGAAATCGGCCTTCATGTCGGACTTGTTCCATGCCCTGAAGGCGGGCGAGGAGTTCACCTGCCCGGTATCCGCATCGGGAACGATCTGGGCACAATCGGTGCGATGCTGCGCACAAAACTTCCTGCATGCACTTGTCATGGATTCCGCGCTGTTGCCGCCGACGCGGGCGGTGACCCTGCCGGCGCAGCGCGTCGCGATGGGCGATCTGGCGGCAGAGATCGCACGGCAGTGCGGGGTTTCGCCCGATCTGGTCCGCCATGCTACGGATGCCGCGCTCGAGGCGGCCTTCGCGGCGCAGCCACCGCTGGCGACGCCTGCGGCCGAGCGCGCCGGTTTTGCGCACGACGGCGACCTTGCTACACTCGTTGCCAGCGCCCTCGCAACGATCTGACGGGCGGCACGGAGGATGGCGATGCGATTCGGACGGCTCGACCTCAACCTGCTGGTGGCGCTCGATGCCCTCCTGACAGAGCGCAGCGTCAGCCTCGCCGCGGACCGGCTGTGCCTGTCGCAGTCCGCCACGTCCAGCGCGCTCGGCCGCCTGCGCGAATATTTCGGTGACGAACTGCTGGTGGTGAAGGGTCGCACCATGATCCTGACAGCACGGGCCGAGGAACTGATCGAGCCGGTGCGCGCCGTGCTCGAGCAGATCCGCACGACGGTGGCGGTAGCCCCGCCGTTCGACCCGGCCACGGCCGAGCGCACGATCCGGATCATGGCCTCCGATTACTCGACCGAAGCGCTGCTGACCGGCGTGCTTGCCGACCTCGAGAAGGAAGCGCCCCACCTCCGGTTCGAGATCCAGCCGATGAATGACACCCCGATCGAGGCAATCGAGCGTGGCTACATCGATCTTCTGCTGACCATCGACTACGCAATCTCCGCCGATCACCCCAGCCAGATGCTGTTCGAGGACGACTACGTCGTGGTCGGCGATCCGGCCAATCCTGCCATGGCGGGCACCATGACGCGCGACCTCTACTTCAGCCTCGGGCATGTCACCGCGCGCTTCGGCAAGGCACGGGTCCCGGCCTTCGAGGACTGGTTCGTGCGGCGGCAGAAGCAGCAGCGTCGCGTTGAGGTGGTGGCGCCTTCGTTCCTGTCGCTACCGGGGCTGATCGTCGGTACCAACCGCGTGGCGACGATGCATCGGCGCATGGCCGAGATCGTGGTGCGATCAATGCCGCTGGTCATGCGCGAGATTCCCTTCGACATCCCGCCGATCCGCGAAGTGGTGCAATGGAACCTAGCCAACAACAACGACCGTGCCCTGCGCTGGGTGGTTGAACGCATGCATGCGGCAGCCACGAGCAAGACGGCAGGCGGGGCCGAAAACGTCGTCCCGATTTCGTACGACGCAGAGATCGACCGCAACAAGATCGAGGTCGAATACCGGATGAACCACCCGCAGCGCTAGGCCTCAGTCCGAGGCCGCTGTTTCGGAACGGCTGAATCATAGATCTTGCGAATGCTGATGTAGCCAAACAATTCATGATCCTGATTTGCGCTGGGTCAACAAACCCCCGCGCGGTTCGCACCATGGCTTCGTCAAACGCGAACGGAGACATGAAATGGCGATCATCGGCATCAGGCGGCTGACTTGGATGGTGGAGGACGTGGCCGCCTGCGTCCGCTTCTTCACCGATTTCGGGCTGTCGCTGATCGAAAGCGACGCGAACTCAGCGCTGTTCGAGGCGGCGGACGGGTCGCAATCGCTGTTTCTTGCCAAGGGGCACGACCGCTTGCCCAAGGGCACCGCGCAGACCACCAGGGGCGTGCACGAATGCGTATGGGCCGTCGACAGCGAGGACGGCCTGGCGCGGCTCAAGGCGCGGCTGGAGCCGGTGGTTGCGCTTTCGACCGACGGCGAAGGCGTGGTACACTTCGTCACCCCGTTCGGGCAGGCCATCGGCTTGCAGGTGTGGCACCCGCGCGGGGTCTTTGGTGCGCCGACGCCGCAGAACACGGTGGGCCGCATCGCCCGCCTCAACCAGCCGCGCAAATGGATCGACCGCGCCGTGCCCAAGCGCACCCATCACTGCGTCTGGACCTTTCCCGACGTGCAGCAGGCGGTGGACTTCTACCGCGATCGCCTCGGCTTCCGCATCACCGACATGCAGAAGGGCTTTGGCGTCTACATGCGCGCCGATGGCTGTTACGAGCATCACAACGTGTTTCTCGCCGATGCCCACGCACCAATGCCGGGGTTCAACGGCACCCTGAAGTTCCACCACGCCAACTGGGAAGTCGAAGACATCGACGAACTGATGGTGGCCAAGAACTATCTCGACCGCCGCGGTTACACCTATGGCGACTGGAACTGGGGCTTCGGCCGCCACCGACTGACCTCTGCGGCGTTCTTCTACGTACCCTGCCCGGCGGGCGGCGAGGCGGAATATGGCGCGGATTGCGATTGCGTCGACGACAGCTGGCGCCCGCGCATCTGGGACGGCGCATTCGGCACCGCGATCTACATGACAAACCTGCCCGACTTCATGAAGGGCGAGCCCAACTGGGATGTCGTTTACGCAAGGCAGGATCAGCTTCACTATCATCCCGCCGATCCTGCGCCGATGGCCGAGGCAGCGGAGTAACCAGCCTCGAGCCATCGCTCCGCTCGATAGCTTGCGTCCGGAAACTTCGGTTTCCTGACGCGCAGCGCCTTGGGCATGAGGGTCTCCTGACAGACTTGCGGAGATCCCATGCCCCTTGCCCTCACCAGCGCCGTGCTCGGCGTCGAAAGCGTGCTGTTCGGCGTGACCGACCTTGCCGAACACACCCGCTTCTGGACCGATTTCGGCCTGCCGCTGGAATCGGCAAGTGAAAGCGAGGCCGTGTTCCGGCTCCAGTCGGGCAGTCGGGTGATCCTGTTGCGCCACGGCGATCCGCGCTTGCCCACTCCGGATCCGTTCGCTGGCGACGGCGTGAAGGAAACCGTGTGGGGCGTGGACACGGTCGCGAACCTCGAAAGGATCGCCGCCAGCCTTGACACTGAAGTCGCCGTCACCCGCGATGCGGACGGGACCGTCCACTGCGTCTGCCCGGATGGCCAGCCGATTGCCCTGCGCCTCTGGGACAAGCGCCAAGTCGTGTCCGTGGCCAGTCCGGTCAACACGCCCACCAACTGGCCGCGCTTCAACCAGCATCGCATCTGGCGCAAGCGCGCCATCCCCAAGACGATCAACCACGTCGTCTTCTTCAGCCCCGACTATGTCGGCAGCTTCGAATTCTACGAGCGGCACCTTGGCTTCCGCTATGTCGACCATTCGAAGGGCACCGGCATCTTCGCGCGCGCGGGCGGCACGTTCGAGCATCACTCGATCTTCTGGGTAAACTGCGACCTGCCGATCGCGCCCGACCACTTCAGGTTCATGCACATCGCGTTCGGCTGCGACGACATCGACGAAGTCATGCTCGGCGCAAACATCATGGACAACAGGGGCTGGAAGAACACGACGATGAACACCAGCGGCGGCATCTCGCGCCACCGCATCTCGTCAGCAATATACTACTATTGCGAGATTCCCGGCCATGCCGGTGAGGCGGAGTACCACGCCGACACCGACTACCTTGACGACAACTGGGCACCGCGCGCGTGGGACTTCAAGTTCGGCTCGCTGCTGTGGTCGCACAATGCACCGGCGATCTTCCGCGGCGACGACATTCCCTGGGACATGACCTTCGACGCCGACCGCGCGAGCTTCGAGCCCTATCGCCGCACCAAGCCGGGCAAGCGCCCCATCGCCGGGGACCTCGCGAACCTGACCGAGGAAGACGAGCACGCCATCTGAAAGCAACGCTGATCCAGGCTGCGCCAAGCGCGCGCCCGGGATCAGGCCGCGTTTTCCTCCACGAATTCTATGAGGTTGCCCGCACAATCGCGCAGGAAGCAACCCTTGCCGAAGTCCTCGCGCACGACGAAGGCGATGTCGGCGCCCTTCCCTTCCATTTCGGCGAGGAAAGCTTCGAGATCGTGGACGCGAAAGGCGACGTGCTTGTTGCCGTGGGTCCGCACGTCGCGCGGGGGATGGCGGCGCTCGTCAGGTAGAGGAGCGGCTCCCTCCACCTCGAATATCTCGAACCGCAGCGCCCCCTTGCGCACCATCGCCGTGTGGCTGCGCGCGGCTTCGATGTAGAACCGCTTCTCCACCTCGAAGCCCAGCACGCGACCGTACCAGTCGATCGCCTCGTCAAGCGAGGGCACCGATACGCCGCCGTGGTGGAAGGTGAATTCGGCCACTCGCTCACCCCAGCTCGGCAAAGGTCTGCGCGCACCAGTCGGCGATGTAGTCGCGCATGCCGGTGCCGTTGTCTGCCCCACAATGCTCCACCTCGAAATCGGCCTTGGTGAACACGCGCAAGGTCCGCTTCGGGCTGTTCACCGCCTGGTCGTAGGACCTCTGCGCGTTGAATGCCGGGATCTGACGGTCGTGCTCGCCGTGGGTGATCAGAAAAGGCACGCGGATCTTCTCGACCTGCCCGTCGAGCGTGATCTGGTCGGCATAGTCGAGGAAGGCCTGCTGATCATCGATCCCGAAAACCCACATGACGTGGTCCCAGTAGTGCGGCACCGGGTTCTCGCCTTCGTTGGCGACGCGTTCGCGCTGGCGCTGGCCCCAGACGTGGTTGGCCCCCATCACCGCGCACAGGGCATAGCGCGGATCGTTGGCGGCGATGCGCGGGGCGTGATAGCCGCCGAACGACAGGCCGAAGATGCCGATCTGGGTATGGATCACGTCGCTGCGGGTCAGCAGGTAGTCGAAGGCGGGACTGCCCCAGCGCTCGGCATCATAGACCGCGGGTAGGCCGCGCTTGCGGATCGCCTCGCCGGTGCCGGGCTGATCAAGGAACAGGGTGTTCATGCCGCGCGCGAGATTGACCGCGCCGTGGCCGGCCATGTTGACCTGCTCCTTCATCGAATCGAGGCCGTTGACCGAAACCAGCGTCGGCCGGGGCGTGCCGGAGCCATCGTGGACGAAGATCGCGGGGTAGCTGGACCCTTCGTAGGGAATCTCGACGAAATCGACGTGCAGCCCGCTCAGCGTGCTGCCCTTGGCGTAGAGTTCGAGGCCCTTGTCATAGGCGGCCCAGCGCGGCGCATAGTCGCGGCTCTGCAGGCGTTCGGCGCCAAGGTAGTAGCCTGAGGCGCGCAGGTACTTTGCGCCAGCCGAAAGCGCGAAGCCCTCGGCCTCATCGCGCTCGGCATTGCGGGTGACCTGATCGGCCACGGCGATCCAGCTGTCGAACAGTTGCGCGGATCCGGCATCGGCACTGGCCTTGGCCGCTTCGCGCACCGGGCGGCAGACTTCGTCCAGTTCGCCATGATTTCCGCCCGCGATCAGCGCGAGGTTGATCCCGAGGTTCCAGACGTAGTTTCCGGGGAAGGGTTCGAACATGGTGGATATCCTGTGCTATTCTGCTGTCCAGCCGCCGTCGACGACGAGGCTGGTTCCGGTCATCAGCGCCGAGGCATCGCTGGCGAGGAACAGGACCGCGCCCATGAGGTCCTCGGGCTTGCCGATGCGGCCGAGCTTGATCTTCGACAGCACGCTGGCCTTGAACGCGGGGTCGGCGAACATCGGCTCGGTCAGCGGCGTTTCGATGAAGGTGGGCGCGATGGTGTTGGAGCGGATGCCGTGGGGCGCGAGATCAAGCGCGAAGGACTTGTTCATGCCTTCGAGCGCCCACTTGCTGGCGCAGTAGAGCGAGCGGTTCGGCCCGCCGACGTGGCCCATCTGCGATCCCATGTGGATCAGCGAACCTTGCGTGCCAGCCTCGATCATCCGCCGCGCACAGGCCTGCGCCGCGAAGAACGCGGCCTTGAGGTTGAGGCCGAGGACTGCATCGTAATCGGCTGACGTCACGTCCCACATCGGCTTGGGGCGATTGGTACCCGCATTGTTGACGAGGACGTGGAACGGTTCGGCAGCGGCGAAGAAGGCAGCCACGGCATCGAGGTCCGAGACATCGAGCGTGGCCGCGACCGCGCCGCAGCCGATCGCAGATGCGGCCTCCTCGATCTCGCCCGAAGAGCGCGCCACAAGCGTCACCTGCGCTCCGGCCTGCGCCAGGGCAGCGGCGGCGGCAAGGCCGATGCCGCGCCCAGCGCCGGTCACGACGGCGCGCTTGCCATCGAGCCGGAACGACGGGGTAACCGGCACGGATGTCACGCCCGGGTCAACTCGCTGGGTTCCGCCTGCCCCGCATAGGGTACGTTGCGGCCACCATAGCGGCGCACACGGATGTTGGCCTGCTCGCCATGCCCGGCAAAGCCCTCGAGCGCGCAGAGACGGCTGCAATATTCGCCGACGAGCGTCGAGGCCTCGTCGGTCAGCACCTTCTGGTAGGTGCAGGTCTTGAGGAACTTGCCGACCCACAAGCCCCCGGTATAGCGCGCCGCCTTCTTCGTCGGCAGGGTGTGGTTGGTGCCGATCACCTTGTCGCCATAGGACACGTTGGTGCGTGGCCCAAGGAACAGCGCGCCGTAGTTGGTCATGTTCTCGAGGAAGTAGTCGGGATCGGCAGTCATCACCTGGACGTGCTCGCTGGCGATGTCGTCGGCGATGCGGACCATCTCCTCGCAGCTGTCGGCCACGATAACTTCGCCGAAGGTCTCCCACGCCTTGCGTGCATGGTCCGCGGTGGGGAGAATCTGCAGAAGACGCTCGATCTCGGCCATGGTCGCGCGTGCCAGCTTCTCGCTGTTGGTCAAAAGGACGCCGGGGCTGTCGGGGCCGTGCTCGACCTGACCGAGGATGTCGGTGGCCGCCAATTCCGGATCGCAACCGATCTCGTCGGCGATGATCAGGGTCTCGGTCGGCCCGGCGAACAGATCTATGCCGACGCGACCGAACAGCTGGCGCTTGGCTTCGGCGACGAAGGCGTTGCCCGGGCCGACGAGGATGTCGACCGGATCGATGCTCTGCGTGCCGATGGCCATCGCGCCGATCGCCTGTATGCCGCCGAGCGCATAGATCGCATCGGCCCCGGCCATGGCCTGCGCGGCAACGATGGCGCGCGCGGGCTTGCCCTGGAACGGCGGGGCGCAAGTGATGACGCGCGGCACGCCCGCCACCTTGGCAGTGATCACGCTCATGTGTGCGGAGGCCAGCAGCGGATACTTGCCACCCGGCACATAGCAGCCCGCGTTCTGGATCGGCAGGTGCTTGTGGCCGAGGACCACGCCCGGCAAGGTCTCGACTTCGACGTCCTGCATGCTGGCGCGCTGGACTTTCGCGAAGTTGCGGACCTGGGCCTGCGCGAACTCGATGTCCTTGCGCTCCTGCGGGGTAAGGCTGTCGACCGCTGCGTCGATCTCGGCCTGCGACAGGCGGTAGTCGTCCCGGTCCCAACCGTCGAACTTGATCGACATGTCGCGCAGGGCTTCGTCGCCGCGCTGTTCGATGTCGGCGAGGACGGCCTCGACGATGTCGCGGACCTCGCGATCGGTTTGCGCCTTCACGTCAGCGGCCGCGCCGCGCTTGAGCCAGATGGCCATGAGTCTCCCCGCAGTTTGTTGGCAATTCCCTCGCCATTGCAACCCAGACCCTGGGACGACCATCGCATTGTATCGATGCAAGCCTATCGACCGAATGCCTTTGTCCTGTTCAAGCGCCCTGCCTAACGGCAGGATCAACTACTGTCGGGGAGAGAGAGCACACATGCGTCTGGCCACCTTGCGTGATGGATCGAAAGACGGACGGCTCGTCGTCGTCTCGCCAGATGGCACGGCCTGCGCACCTGCGCCGGTCGGCACCTTGCAGCAGGCGCTCGAGGAATGGACTGAAGTCGCCCCGGCCCTGCGTGCGACCGATGAATTCCCCGATACGCTCGATACCGCCGCAATCATGGCTCCCCTGCCCCGCGCCTGGCAGTGGCTCGACGGTTCGGCCTTCCAGAGCCATGGCGATCTGATGGACGCAGTTCTGGGGATCACCAAGCCGAAGACCGACTTGCCGATGATGTACCAGGGAACCTCCGACCGCTTCTACGGACCGACTGATGCGGTGAAGTTCCCCGACGAGGCGCTGGGTATCGATTTCGAGGGCGAATTCGGCGTGATCGTCGATGCTGTGCCGATGGGCACCAGTGCCGAAGCGGCGATGCAGCACATCCGCCTCGTCGTGCAGATCAACGACTGGTCGCTGCGCACGCTGGCCGGTCCCGAGATGAAGACCGGCTTCGGTTGGGTCCAGGCCAAACCGCCCTGCGGCATGGCACCGTTTGCGGTCACGCCTGACGAGCTGGGCAATGCCTGGCGCAACGGTCGCGTCTGCCTGAACCTCAACGTCGACTGGAACGGCAAGCGCTTCGGCGCAGCCAATGGCGAGCCGATGGGCCACGGCTTCCACGAACTCGTCGCCCACGCTGCACGCACGCGCGATCTCGTCGCGGGCACAGTGATCGGATCGGGCACGGTCTCCAACGCCAACTTCCGCGAGATCGGCTCTTCGTGCATTGCCGAGCGACGCGGGATCGAGGTGATCGATCAGGGCGAGGCACAGACGGAATTCATGAAGTTTGGCGATACGGTGCGCATGGAAGCAGTCGACGCGGATGGCCACGCGCCCTTCGGCGTCCTCGAACAGAAGGTTGTAAAGGCATGAGCGAAGTCCTGTCAGATTCCGGCCTGCCCCCGGTCCAGCGCGTGGTCACGGGCCACGACGCCCAAGGTCGCGCCATCTTCAAGTCGGAGGATGTCACGCCGACGAAGATGATCCCTTCGGGCGATGCCTCGTTCCTGCTGATCTGGACCACGCCCACCGTCCCCGCCGACAACAACGACGAGACTGACGGACGCCATCGCGACGCCGGGCTGACCCTCGACGGCGGTTCGGTCATCCGCGTGGTTGATATGCTGCCGGGCAAGGAAAGCCCGATGCACCGCACCAACTCCATCGACTACGGCATCGTGCTCGAAGGCGAGATCGAACTGGAACTGGACGACGGCGCAAAGCGCACGGTCCGCCAGGGCGGGATCATCATCCAGCGCGGCACCAACCATCTGTGGCGCAACACGACCGACAAGGTCTGCCGCATCGCCTTCATCCTGATCGAGGCTCCCGCCTATCTCCATGACGGGCAACCGCTGCCCGAAGACAAGCCGCACTGATGGCCGGACCGCTGTTCGACCTCTCCGGCAAGCGCGCCATCGTCACCGGCTCCACCCGGGGCATCGGACGTGCCATCGCCGAAGCACTCATCGCCCAAGGCGCCAGGGTCGTCATCTCCAGCGAAGACGCCGCCGACACCGCGCGCGTCGCAACAGAGCTTGCCATGCCGGGCATCGCCTGCGACGTGGCAGACGACAAAGCGCTGAAATCGCTTGTCGATTTCACAGCCGAAAGCCTCGGCGGCATCGACGTCCTGGTCTGCAACGCCGGGATCACCGGCAAGGCGGGACCCTTCGCCGATATGGACATGGACGACTACTCCCGCGTCATGGCCATCAACCTGCGCAGTCAGGTCGTGCTGTGCAACCTTGCCCTTCCCCACATTGCGGCTTCCGGCGGTGGCGCGGCCATCCTCGTCTCCAGCCTCTCGGGATTGCGTGGCAACGGCCGGATCAATGCCTACGCGCTGGCCAAGGCGGGCGTTGCCCAGCTTGCCCGCAATCTCGCGGTCGAATGGGGACCGCAGGGCGTGCGCGTCAACGCCATCTCTCCCGGCTTCATCGCCACCGAACTCTCGCAGCCCCTGCTCGACGACGCCGCGTTCATGACCCGCCGCATGGCCATGACGCCCCTGCGCCGCCCCGGCACCCCCGCCGAAGTCGCCGGAGCCGCAGTCTTCCTCGCTTCGCCCGCCGGAGCCTTCGTCACCGGCCACAACCTCGTCGTCGACGGGGGCACCCTGATCACCGACGGTTCCTGACCGCGGGTCATCACCCTGCCCGCGCTGGGCTGTCGTGTACCGGAGAGTCTGAACCTGCTCCTTTTCGGCAGGAGGCCCTCTGCATGCGAGGTACCGTTGCACAGGCGCCCCCTGCGCCGGACCCTCTTGCGCCTGCCGACCGTTTTCGGGGCACACCCAATCACGGAGAGCCAAGATGGATTCGAGCAACCCGAACTTCACACCAACCTCGGGCATGAACGGAACTCATGCGACCGGCGGCGATCCGGATGGCGACGTGACCGTCCTCAACACGCTCATCGCCACCTTGCTGGACAGCGTCGAGGGTTACCAGAAGTCGGCTGAAGATCTCGATAACCCGCAGTATCGCCAGCTCTTTCTCGACCGCGCGCGCGAGCGTCAGGCGGTCGTCACCAAGTTGCAGGCGGCGGTCGGCCAGCTCGGCGGCAATCCCGAAGACGACAGCTCCACCATGGGCGCCATCCACCGCGCCTTCGTCGATCTGAAATCCGCCGTCATGGGCCGCGACGACCAGGCGATCATCAACGAGGTCGAGCGCGGCGAGGACTATCTGAAGGAGAAGTTCGAGACCGCGATGAAGAACGCCGACTTGTCGGCCGTCGCACGGCAGGCGGTGAACGAAGCATGGGGTTCGGTGCGCGAAGGCCACGACCAGATGCGCAACCTCAAGCACGGCCTCCGAGGCTGAGCAAACTGACCTTCAGGCAATGAGCCTGAGAGCCTGCCGGACGATCTCGGGTGCGAGTTCGTCCGGCATCGGTTCGAAGGGATGCGCCCGCAGCATCGCGCGGTTGGTCTGCAGCGCGAAGCCGAAGATCGCGCTCCAGATCGTGGCGATGCGCAGGCTGCGTTCCCGCTCCGACAGGTGCTGCGTGGCGCGCGAGACTTCCCGGCGCAGCATCTGGAACCCTACGTCCTGTTGCTCTGCCAGTTCGGGTGCAAGCTGGGGGCGAACCAGTTCGCTTTCATACATCAGTGTGAAAATGTTCGGGTTTGCCGCGGCAAATCGGATGAAGTGCAGCAGCTGGGCGAACAGCAATCCCTCCGACGATTCCGCAACGGCCTTCTCGGTCTCGGCAAAAAGCTGGCGGTACCCTTCCAGCGCCACCGCGATGAGCAGCGCCCGCCGATCCGGAAAATGGTGATAGGGCGCACCCGGTGACACGCCGATCTCTTCGGCGAGCTTGCGAATCGACAGGCCCTCATGGCCTTCACGCGCCACGAACGCGAACGCTGCAGCGAGCAGTTCGCTGCGCAGATCGTCGCGGTGCGAAGGCTTGCCCCGCCTCTCCCGTATCGCTGTCTTCCCCGTCATTCCCCTGCTTTGCTTGCTTTGCCGGCGTTGCGCAAGAGCGCATCCGCCCCCTCTTGCATCGCTATTGATCATCGATTAATAGCGCTCTTAATAAGCGGTGATCAATAGCGTCAATCCGGGCGCTGCCGCGATGGGAGAGGTTAGCGTGAGCAGCTTCAGGTACGGCGTATCGCTGTACAGCTACACTGACGACTTCGGCACCGTGATGACGCTCGACGATGCGTTCGATCACGTGGCCGACACCGGTTCGACCGGTATCGAGATTCTGGGCGAAACCAGCGTGCCGCTCTATCCGGAGCCGCCTGTCGCCTGGATCGACGACTGGTTTGCCAAGCTTGAGCGCTACCAGCTCGAACCGACCAATTTCGCATGCTGGGTCGACACCCGGATCCAGATCGACCGCAACATGAGCGTCGAAGAGGGCGCGGCGCAGATCGCGCAGGACCTTCGTCTGGCGCACAAGCTGGGCTTCAGGTTCATCCGCCCGAAGTTCGGCGTGATCGACCATGACCTGACGCCCGACCCGATCTGGGAAGGCGCGGTCGAACGCAATCTCGATCTCGCCCACCAGCTCGACCTGGTGATCCTGCCCGAGATCCATTCGCCCACCCCGATCCGCCATCCGGTCACCGATGCCTACGTGAAGTTCATCGAACGCACCGGCACGAAGAACTTCGGCCTGATGATCGACACCGGCATCTTCCAGGATCGTCCGATCGACCACTGGGGCGGCGGCATCACCGACGAGATCAAGAAGGGCGCGTTGAGCTTCCTCAACGGCATCAACACGCCGGTCGAACATCTCGCGGACGTGATCCAGTACGTGCCGTTCATCCAGGCCAAGTTCCACAACATCGACGAGAACCTGCACGACCACCAGATCCCGTGGGAGCGCATCGTGCCGATGCTCAAGAAGCTCGGCTACGCGGGCTACCTTTCGAGCGAGTACGAGGGCGAGCGCTCTGCGTGGGTCGCGATCGAGCAGGTGCGCCGCCAGCACGCACTGATCCGCAAGCTTGAAGAAGAATACGACGCCGCGAAATTGGAGACGGCCAATGCTTGAGCGCAGCCACATCCAGAGCACCGGCTTCCGCAACGTCGGCCCTGAAGGCGCCCGCACCGGGTTCGAAGTCCGGATCCGCCAGGCCAACTACCGCTCTTCGCGGCTGAGCCTGATCGAGGGCGTGGACATCACGGTCGATGGCATTCTCTATCCGGCCGAGGGCAACCTGTTCCGCCTGGGTGACAAGACCTACACCCGCGAGCAGATGAACGAGGCGACGCAGACGCGTCTTTACGTTGGCGACTACTTCACCGTGGTTGTCCCGAAGGAAGGCGGCCTGACACGCGGGGTTCATCTCGTGGGCAGCGCGATCCGCTACCGCCACCCGTATTTCCCGCCCGAATTCCAGCCCGCCATCGTCCGCAACGAACGCCACGCGACGATCATCCTGCCCTGACGGGGCAGGACGCCGGCGACGCGGACCGGCGGGGCATCGATCTTATCCGCGCTGGCCAAATGAGTGGGAGGAGAAACTCTTGAACATCCACAGGAAGACCCGGCTGGTCCAGTCGGCATCAATCGCAGCCATCGCGCTGTTCTCGTCTGTTCCGGCATTCGCACAAGCTGCCGATGAACAAGCTACCGCAGAAACGGCTGCTCCGGGCGAAATCATCGTCACCGCCCAGCGCCGCAGCGAAAACGTGCTGAAGGTGCCGGTCAGCGTCACCGTGGTCGGCGCAGAGCAGCTGATCCAGCGCGGCGCGAACGACCTCACCGCCGTGACCAAGCTCGCCCCGAGCCTTCAAGTTGCGCAGGACAATACCTTCTCGGTGCGCGGCGTCGGCACGGCAACCTTTGCCAACACCGTCGAAGCCAGCGTTTCGCAGGTCGTCGACGATGTCGTGCTGGGCAACCGCGAATATGCCGCCAACGCATTCTATGACGTGGCTCGCGTCGAGGTGCTGAACGGGCCGCAGGGTCTGCTGTTCGGCAAGAACGCTTCGGCTGGCCTCGTCAACATCACCACCAACAAGCCGAAGCTGGGCGAGTTCTCGTTCAGCGCCGATGGCGAACTCGTCCAGCGCGCCCGCCCGGGTGACGATGGCACAGGTTATCAGATCCGTTCGACCGTCAATGCTCCGCTGGGCGACAAGGCGGCCCTGCGCCTCAACGCCATCTACAGCGATCAGGACCCGATCACCGTGTCGAAGGTCAACCCGGCGGTCCGCAATGACCTCGGCCTGACCAACCTCGGCCTTCGCGCCAAGCTGCTGTTCGAACCGACCGACAGCCTTTCGGTCTATGTGATCGGCGACTACAACCGCCAGCGCGGCATCACCGGTCGCTACGACATCACCTTCCGCGAATTCGGTCCTGGCAGCCAGTACCCGGCTCGGGGCCTTGTGGCCGGTGCGGAGAACTTCACCTTCGCGGCCGAAGCCCCCAACTACCGCGACAGCGACACCGGCGGCCTTCAGGCAAACGTCAGCCTGAAGCTCGACAACGGCATGGAACTGACCAGCATCACTGCGTGGAAGCAGGCCAAGACCAACTTCCAGTTCGATTCCGACCAGACCCCGTTCAACTTCTTCAGCTACAACGGCGCCAACCAGAAGTACGACCAGTACTCGCAGGAACTGCGCCTCGCCCTGCCGACCGGCAATGCGCTGTCGGGCCAGTTCGGGCTCTACTACTACCGCTCGGTCGGCAACAATGTCGGCTTCCGCGGCGGCAATACCGGCATCCCCGACTTCGTGCTGCGCGGCTTCCCGTTCTGCATCGGCGCGACTGTCACTGCAGGTCCGCCGCCCGCCTGCGGCGTCAGCAACACCTCGTTCCTCGGCCAGGACTTCCAGTACCGCCTGCAGAACGACAGCTATGCCGGCTTCGGCCAGCTCAGCTATCAGCTGACCGACACCTTCAAGCTGACCGCCGGCGCGCGCCTGACCTACGAAAAGGCGCAGATCAACCTGCGCGAGAACTTCGGCCAGTACTTCGTCACGCTCGGCGTGAAGAACAACGTCACCGACCAGAGCACCGACGCCACCGATCTCAGCTACAAGGTCGGCTTCGACTGGCAGGCAACGCCTGACCTGATGGTCTATGGCTTCTACGGCGAAGGCTTCAAGGGACCGGGCTTCTCGAACACCGCGCCTGCTCCCAATGCAGATCTTGCGGTTCGTCCGGAAATCTCGCGCGGCGGCGAACTCGGCATCAAGGGCAAGGCGCTCGACGGCGCGCTGACCTTCAGCGTCTCGGGCTTCTACACGAAGTTCTACGACCTGCAGGTTCAGGCCTTCGTCCAGGCACTGCGCACCTTCGTGCTCGGCAATGCCGCGACCGCCACGACCAAGGGCATCGACTTCTCGTTCCAGGCCCGGCCCTTCGAAGGCCTGACCCTGTCGGGTTCGGCGTCCTACGCCGATGCCACGTTCGACGACTACCCCGGCGCGCAGTGCTACCCGACGCAGACGACCGGCGGCTGCAAGGCCGATATCAACTCGTCGCTGCCCGGCTTCGTCGGCACCTTCAACGCCAAGGGCTACCAGCTGCCGCTGTCCTCGAAGTTCACCGCAACGCTCGGCGCCGAATACGCCGCGCCGATCACGGAGGGCCTCGAGGCACAGTTCGGCGTCGGTTACTACCACCGCTCGCCGCAGTCGGCCGGTATCGGTGCGCCGTTCACCATCCCCACCTGGGACACGATCGACCTGCGCGCCGGCGTGAAGGCTGACAACTGGACCATCAGCCTGTTCTGCAAGAACTGCACGAACGAAGTCCGCCCGATCTCGATCGGGTCTGACGGTGGCGATGCCAACCCGGTCGGCACTGCGCCGCCGGTGCTGACGCTCAACCAGCGCTTCAGCTTTGAATCGGTCCGCACCATCGGCGTGCGAGCCGGCATCAACTTCTGATGCATAAAGGGGCCGCCGCCTTCGGGTGGCGGTCCTTTGCTCCTGCCGCATCCGTCGAAGAGCGGAACGGCACCTCTTTCGAGAAGGATGAACTGGATGATCATGCCCGCATTTCGGCACTCGCTGCTTGGCCTGAGCCTCGCACTCCTCGCAAGTTCATCCGTTCTCGCCCAGACCGGTATCCCGACCGTGACAGTCGCCGCGCCCGTGCAGCCCAACACCGTGGTGCTGCCCACTGCCGAAAAGACTGACCGCGAAGTCTGGCACCCCAGCGACACGGGCCGCTATGCCGTCCGCAACGTGACCCGGCCGACGCTCACCGTGTTCCAGCCCGTCGGCAAGCCCTCGCCCGCCTCAGTGATCATCGCTCCGGGCGGCGCGTTCCTCGGCCTCGAGATGGACAAGGAAGGCTGGGAAGTGGCGCGCTGGTTCGCCAATCACGGCGTGACCGCGTTCGTCCTCAAGTACCGCACCCTCCCGACGCCGCCCGACCAGAAGGTCTTCGTCGCCGAACTCGACAAGATGATCAGCGGACAGAAGGCCGCCTTCGCTCCACCAGCTGACACCCCCGCCGAAGCCTTGGCGGACGGCATCGCCGCCTTGCGCCAGGTCCGCGCCAATGCCGCCAGCTACGGCATCGACCCGAAGCGCGTCGGCTTCATGGGCTTTTCCGCCGGCGCCTTCCTGACACGCAGCGTGGTCGAAAAGGGCGGCGCCGACCGCCCCGACTTCGCCGCTCCGATCTACCCCAACATGGGTGCCATGACCGTGCCTGCCGATGCGCCACCGATGTTCGTCGCCATCGCTGCCGACGACTTCCTGCTCGCGCGCGAGAAAGGCCTGCCCTTGCTCGACAGCTATCGCGCGGCGGGCAAATCTATAGAATTCCACCTGTTCTCCTCGGGCGGTCATGGTTTCGGGGCTGGCCCCGCCGGGTCGCCCGAGGAAGGATGGCTCGAACTGATGTACCGCTGGATGCGCACGCAAGGCCTTTTGGCAACGGAGAAGAAGTGACCATGATCGATCGTCGCAGCTTGATGGCTTCGGCTGTAGCCCTGAGCGCTACCGCCATCGCGGACGGCAGCGCGCTGGCGCGGGCGGCAAAGGTCAAACCGCTTGACCCGAAGTTCCCGGATGGCTTCCTGTGGGGCGCTGCCACGGCCGCGCACCAGATCGAGGGCAACAATCTCAACGCCGACCTGTGGGTGATCGAGAACGTGCCCGGCACGATCTTCGCCGAGCGCTCGGGCGACGCCGCCAACAGCTTCGAACTCTGGCCGGTCGACCTCGATCTGGTCAAGGGCATGGGCCTCAATTCCTATCGCTTCAGCCTGGAATGGGCGCGGATCGAGCCGGACGAAGGACATTTCTCCAGCGCCATGCTCGATCACTACAAGGCGATGATCGCAGGCTGCCGCGCGCGCGGCCTCAAGCCGGTCGTCACCTTCAACCACTTCACCACCCCGCGCTGGTTCGCGGCCAAGGGCGGCTGGCACAATCCGGAATCGCCCGCGCTGTTCGCCCGCTTCTGCGACCGCGCGGCGCGACACCTCGCCGCCGGCCTCGAACTGGCCACGACCTTGAACGAACCCAACCTTGCCGGCGTCATCGGCGAGATCCTGCCCCCGCAACTCGTGGCAGGCGACAAGGCGACGCAGGAAGCCGCCGCGAAGCAACTGGGCGTGCCGCTCTATACGCCGGGTGTCTCGCTCTACATCAAGGACCCGAAGACCTACCGCGCCAACATGATGGAAGGCCATCGTCGTGGCCTCGCCGCGATCAAAGCGGTGCGTCCCGACCTGCCTGTGGGCGTGAGCCTCGCGATGATCGATGATCAGGCCATCGGCAAGAACTCGATGCGCGACCAGATCCGCGAGCGCTATTACAACGAATGGCTTCGCCTCGCCCGCGACACCTGCGATTTCGTCGGTGTCCAGAACTATGAACGCAAGGTGTGGAACGACAAGGGCGCGCTTCCGCCGCCTGCCGACGCGCGGCGCAACACGGGCGGCGCGGAAGTCTGGCCGGGGTCACTGGCTGGCGCCGTGCGCTATGCCTATGAGGTGACAAAGCTGCCGATCTACGTCACCGAACACGGCGTCAACTCCGATGACGATGCCCTGCGCCAGTGGCTGATCCCCGCCGCACTCGCCGAACTGAAGCGCGCGATGGACGATGGCGTGCCGGTGCGCGGCTACTTCCACTGGTCGCTGATCGACAACTTCGAATGGGGCTTCGGCTACCACCACCGCTTCGGCCTGCATTCCTTCGACCGCGACACATTCCAGCGCACCGCCAAACCAAGCGCAGCAATCCTCGGCAACATCGCACAGCAAAACCGGCTCTAGCAGGAGCATACGCAACCAACCCACCCCGCACCCAATCGCAGGTGCGAGCCTGGCAAGGTGAAGTGGCGGAGCGGGAG
>JBKBUD010000119.1:0-5910 GCA_046290865.1 Novosphingobium sp.
GGCAGCGCCTGCACCCCACTCTCCCAGAACGCCGCGTCCACCTCGACCGGCAGGCAGCGATCCGCCCCTGCCAGATGCGCAAACCACGGCCCCAGAGGATAGGCGCGGACGCTCACCCTGCAATCTCATCCAGCCGATGATGCGGCAGCATCCGCCACGCCGCGAGCATCAGCACCACGTGGGCGGCCTCGACTGCCATCGGCAATTGCCACCCGGGATAGGCCCCTGTCACCACCAGATCGATCGCACGGCCCACGAACGACGTACCGAACAGCAGCGCAGGAACCAGCATCAGGTCGGCATTCCGGCGCCACGCGCCCCACATCATGCAGAACGCGGCCACGCCGAAGAACGAGGTGAAATCCGCGCGGATCGTCGAGATGCCGCTCGCGCCGGTCGCGCCAATGCCGAAACCGGTCGCCTGCTGAACGGGATCGGTCAGGAAGCTGATCGCCAGGAACAGGTCGAACAGCCCCGCCAGGAACACCAGCGCCGTCAGTATCAGTCTCATCACTCGATCCCCCGTTATGGTTTGCAGGGAGTGTGCCCCAACGCGTTCCCTCGCGCAAAAGGATTGCACACGGGCCCATGCCATTGCACAAGCCGCACCCATGAAGGGAACACGCATCCTGCTGATCGTCGGCGGCGGCATCGCGGCCTACAAATCGTGCGAACTCGTCCGCCTGCTGCGCAAGGAAGGCGCGGACGTCACCTGCGTGCTGACCGAGGGCGGATCGCACTTCGTCACCGCGATGACGCTGGCGGCGCTGTCGGAAAACCCCGTCCACACCACGCTGTGGGACCTCAAGAACGAGGTCGAGATGGGCCACATCCAGCTCTCGCGCCAGGCCGATCTCGTCGTCGTCTGCCCCGCCACGGCAGACCTTCTGGCGCGCATGGCCGGCGGCATCGCCAACGATCTTGCCACCACGCTTCTCCTCGCCACCGACAAGCCGGTGCTCGCCGTGCCCGCCATGAACGTGCGCATGTGGCAGCACCCCGCCACGCAGCGCAACGTCGCCACCCTGCGCGGCGATGGCGTGAGCGTGATGGAGCCTGATGAAGGCGCAATGGCCTGCGGCGAATTCGGCCCCGGCCGCCTGCCCGAACCGCCCGCGATCTGTGCGGAGATTGCCCGCCAGCTTGGCAGTGAAGCAAAGCCGCTCGCAGGCAAGCACGTCCTCATCACCGCCGGCCCCACGCACGAGCCGATCGACCCGGTCCGCTACATCGCCAACCGCTCGAGCGGAAAGCAGGGCTACGCCATCGCCGCCGCCGCCGCGAAGGCGGGCGCAAAGGTCACGCTCGTCTCCGGCCCGGTCAACCTGCCGACACCACAGGGCGTCACCCGTATCGACGTCGAGACAGCGCGCGAGATGGCCGCCGCCGTCGATGCCGCGCTGCCCGCAGACATCGCGATCATGGTCGCAGCCGTGGCCGACTGGCGCAGCGCCGGAGAAGCCGCGCAGAAGATCAAGAAGGACGGCTCCGGCGCAGTCCCGCCGCTGCACCTGGTCGAGAACCCCGACATCCTCGCCACCCTGTGCAAGTCCGAGCGCCGCCCGCCGCTGGTCGTCGGCTTCGCTGCAGAAACCAACGACGTGCTCGACCACGCCCGTGCCAAGCTCGCCCGCAAGGGTGCCGACTGGATCGTCGCCAACGATGTCGCCACGCACAAGATGGGCGGCGAGATCAACGTCCTCCACATCGTCAGCGCGAGTGGTGTCGAGACCCTGCCCGAACTCCCCAAGGACGCCGCCGCCGCGCTCCTGATCGAAAGAATCGCCGATGCACTCGCCTGAAGTCCCCGTCCTTCTAAAGCGCCTGCCCCACGGCGAGGGCCTGCCACTTCCGGCATACGCCACCGATGGCGCAGCCGGCATGGACGTGGTCTCGGCCGAAGACGTCGATCTTGCTCCCGGCGCGCGCCATGCGGTCGCCACCGGCCTCTCGATGGCGATCCCGGCAGGCTACGAAATCCAGGTCCGCCCTCGCTCCGGCCTCGCCCTGAAGCATGGCGTGACCGTGCCCAACACGCCCGGCACCATCGACAGCGACTATCGCGGCGAACTCAAAGTCATCATGATCAACCTCGGCGCTGAGGTCTTCTCGATCCGCCGGGGCGACCGCGTCGCCCAGCTCGTCCTCGCCCCGGTAACGCGCGGCACCTGGCTCGAAGTCGAGGAACTCGACGAAACCACCCGCGGCGAAGGCGGCTTCGGCTCCACCGGCGGACTGGCTGCACTCAAGGGCTGAGGCCCACCCAAGCACAGTCATTCACCAATCGTCATGCTGAACTTGTTTCAGCATCCATCTCTCGCCAATCACCTTCCGTGCATGTTGAGTGCTGGACCCTGAAACAAGTTCAGGGTGACGGGTGCATGATTGCTGATGCAAACAAAAAGGCCCCGCATCGCTGCGAGGCCCCTTGCAAAAACCGGCGGAAGATCGATCAGTCGACCTTCTTCACCGTCTTCTTTTCCGGCGCGATCGAGATCCTCACCGTTTCCCCGTTGTTGCCGGGGAAGCCGGTGAACATCGCCTCGACCAGATTCGGCACGACATAGGACAGGCGGTTCGACGAGGAGGCGGCTTCCGCCTTGCCTTCGAACAGGCGCTGCCCGTCAACCCGGCGGTCGATCTTGAGGTCCATGCCCGAGGTATAGACGGTCACGACGTCAACTCCGCCAGCACCCCAGCCGGGACCGCCGAAGAAGAACGGATCGTTCCATCCCCAGCCCCAGCCGCCGCCGACAAAGCCTCGACGGCCCCAGCCGCCGCGGCCCCAACCCGGACCCCAGCCGCCCCAGCCACCCCAACCGCCCCAGAACGGGTCGGCAAAGCCGGTGGAACGGACGCGGTCACGGCCGCCGTCGATACCGTAGTCGAACTTGACCAGCAGATCGGCATTTTCTGGAGCCGCCGGCTGATAACCGAGCTTCTCCATCTGCTTGCCGACCAGCGAGGCGTACTGCGCAAACTCCAGGCCGCCGGCATCCTTGGGATCGTCGGCGACAACGGCGAAGGTCTGGCCTGCAGGTGCGGGCAACTGCGCCTGGAAGCGCTTGACGTCTGCCTTGAACGGTGTGGTGCAACCGGCGAGCGAGACGAGCATCAGCGACACTGCCGACAGCCCGAGAAGACGACGCTTGCCGGACGAAGAGGGCTTCACTTGCGAAACGGAATTCATCCTTGCGACTCCTGTTATGCGCCCGCCGCCCCTTGCCAGACGCACGCACTGCATAGCATGCCGTCTTTTTGGACGGGAAGTGCTGAATGCACGTTGAATGGTGCCTGCAACATATGTTGCAGGCCCGTAATCTTTTGCAACGAAGCTGCGAAAAATCAGCCTCTTACGAGGCCGAGCGCCTGATAGGTCTTCGCCAGCGTCGGTGCAGCCAGATCCCGCGCCTTCAACGCGCCCTTGGCCAGAATCGCATCGAGCGCTTCGCCATCCTCGCGCAGCTGGCGATAACGCGCAGCCATCGGCGACAGCGTCTCGACCAGAAGATCGCCCAGCGCGGGCTTGAACTGGCCGAAGCCCTTGCCTTCGAACTGCGCCAGGACCTCCGCCGGGGTGATCCCCGCCATCGCCGCATAGATGCCGACGAGGTTGTTCGCCTCGGGACGCCCCGCCAGCCCTTCGACCGTTCCCGGCAGCGGCTCGGGATCGGTCTTGGCCTTCTTCACCTTCTGCATGATCGCATCGGCATCGTCGGTCAGGTTGATGCGGCTCATGTCCGAAGGATCGGACTTGCTCATCTTGGCCGAACCATCGCGCAGCGACATGATCCGCGCCGCCTCAGGCGGAATGATCGGATCGGGCAGCGTGAACAGCGGCGCGTCCTCGGCGCAGAAGTCGTTGTTGAACTTCTGCGCGATGTCGCGTGCGAGTTCGAGGTGCTGCTTCTGGTCCTCACCCACCGGCACGTGCGTCGCCTGGTAAAGCAGCACGTCGGCCGCCTGCAGCACCGGATAGGTGAAGAGCGCAACGCTCGCGCCCTCGCGGTTCTTGCCCGCCTTGTCCTTCCACTGCGTCATGCGGTTCAACCAGCCCATCCGCGCCGTGCCGTTGAGCAGCCATTGCAGTTCGGCATGGGCGGGAACCTGCGCCTGGTTGAACAGGATCGACTTGTCGGGATCGATCCCGCACGAAACCAGCGCCGCCACCATCTCGCGGGTGTTGGCAGCGAGTTCTGCGGGGGAATGCGGCATCGAGATCGCGTGGAGGTCAGCAAGGAAATAGAGGCACTGCCCGCCCTTGGCCGACCACTCGTCCTGCATGCGCACCCAGTTCCGGATCGCACCCAGGTAATTGCCAAGGTGGAGATTGCCGGTGGGCTGGATGCCGGAAACGATACGCATTGCAGTGCCTTCAGTTGGAGCGGCGACGCCGCAGGAGAAGCTTGAGGTCGTCCACCCGGAAAGCCCCGGTCAGGACGGCAGCGAGGCCATAGACGACGACCCCGGCGGTGACCAGTGCACCCATCGCCGCGATGCGCAGGGTCCAGGTGCCATGGACATAGGGCATGACCAGCCCCTGTCCCGCCCACAGCACCGCGCCCATCGCCAGCGCCGCCAGCGCCAGCCTCACCGTACGCCGCTTGAGCCGCGCATCGGCGGCAAAGTGCCCGCGCTTGACCAGCGTGTGATAGAGAAGCCAGACATTGACCGTCGAGGCAATCGCCGTCGCCAGCGGCGGCCCCATGTGCTTCAGCGGCACGATCAGCGCGAGGTTGCCGACAAGGTTCACCACCATCGAGATCGTGGCATAGCGCACCGGCGTCTTCGTATCCTGCCGCGCATAGTATCCCGGCGTCAGCACCTTCACCAAGATGTAGCTGGGAAGGCCGATCGAGAACGCTGCCAGCGCCTGCGCGGTGAAGTGCGTGTCATTGGCGTCGAACTTGCCATAGCCGAACAGCGCCGCCGCAATCGGCTCGCCGCACAGCACCAGCGCAACCGTCGCGGGCAGCGTCAGCAGCAGCGCCAGTTCCATGCCCCGGTTCTGCGTCTCCATCGCCGCAGCTTCCTCGCCCCCGCCCAGCTGGCGGGAGATCGTCGGCAGCAGCACGGTGCCAAGGCCGATGCCGATCAGCCCCAGCGGCAACTGGTTCAGCCGGTCAGCCATGTAGATGTAGGTGACCGAGCCGTGGTCGAGCAGCGAGGCGGCAAGCGCGGTCGAGATCACCAGATTGATCTGCACCGCCCCCGCACCCGCCGCCGCGGGCAGGATCAGCTTGAGCAACTGCTTCACTTCCGGCGAAAGCCGAGGGCGCCGCAGTCGCAGCTTCACGCCGTTCTTCCGGCACGCCCAGGCCAGCCAAGCCAGTTGCAGCGCGCCCGAAACCGAGACCGCAATCGCCTGATTGCGCGCCGTCACCAGCGGATCGTCGGAATGGAACCCCAGCAGCGCCACGATCAGTGTCAGGTTCAGCAGGATCGGCGCCGCTGCATTGACCCAGAACTTGCCCAGCGAATTGAGAATCCCGCCAAACAGCGAGACGATGCTGATCAGCATCAGATAGGGAATCGTCCAGCGCGAAAGTTCCACCGCATAGGCGAACTGCTCGGCGCTCACCCCGTTGAACTTGCCCGACAAGAGCAGCGTCACCGGCCAGGCGAACACCTCCAGCACCACCGTCATGAACAGCAGCACCGGCAGCAGCACGGCGAGCGCGGCTTCCGCGAAGTCCAGCCCGTCGCGCAGGCCTGCACCTTCCGGATCGGCGACCTTCTTGTTGAACATCGGAATGAAGGCGCTGGCAAACGCCCCTTCCGCGAACAAGGCGCGGAACATGTTGGGCAGCCGGAACGCGACGAGGAAAGCGTCCGAGGCAAACGCCGCGCCTACAAAGCGCGCGAACAGGCTGTCGCGCACAAGCCCGAGAATGCGGCTGAGCAGCGTCA
>JBKBUD010000011.1:0-48123 GCA_046290865.1 Novosphingobium sp.
CCCGCGATCGTGATGCCGGCTCTGGCCATCGCGACGCTGACGGTGGGGGCGAACCTGCTGATCGATGCGCTCAAGCCCGTGGAGAAGCAGGGATGAGCGCGCACGTTGCGGTGAAGGACCTGCGCATCACCGCAGGCGACAAGGCGATTGTCGACGGCGTCTCGTTCGAGATCGAGCGCGGGCAGGTGCTGGCGCTGATCGGGGAATCCGGCTCGGGCAAGACGACGATTGCTCTGGCACTGATGGCGCATTCCCGTTTCGGCGCGACGATTTCGGGAGAAGTGCGGCTGGGTGAGACGCGGGTCGACCGGCTTGACGATGCGGGGCTGCAGGCCTTGCGCGGGCGGCGCGTGGCCTATGTTGCGCAGAGTGCGGCTTCGGCCTTCAATCCCTCGCGCACGATCATGGCGCAAGTGACCGAGCCTTTGCTGGTTCATGGGCTGGCAGGCAAAGTCGAGGCCGAGGCGCGGGCGGTCGACCTGTTCCGGGCGCTCGCCCTGCCTTCGCCAGAGACCATCGGCGCACGCTATCCGCACCAGCTTTCGGGCGGGCAGTTGCAGCGGCTGATGGCGGCGATGGCGCTGATCACGCGGCCCGAACTGGTGATCCTCGACGAGCCGACCACGGCACTTGACGTGACCACGCAGGTCGAGGTGCTGAAGGCCTTCAAGGCGGCGATTGCTTCGGTGGGGGCGACGGCGATCTATGTCAGCCATGATCTGGCAGTCGTGGCGCAGATGGCGGACAGCATCCTCGTGCTTAACCAGGGGCGGACACGCGAGCAGGGGGCGGCGGAGCAGGTTCTGCACGCGCCCGCAGACGACTACACCCGCACGCTGATGGCGGCGGCGCGGCCTCATGCGCGCTCGGCACCGGCGGTGGTCGGGAAGGAGGCGCTGCTCAAGGTCGAGGGTGTACACGCTGCCTACGGCAAGGTGCCGGTGTTGCGCGACATCTCGCTGTCGCTTGCCAAGGGGGCGACGCTGGGCGTGATCGGCGAGAGCGGATCGGGCAAGTCGACCCTCGCACGCGTGATCGCCGGGCTGCTGCCACGGAGCGCGGGTTCGGTCAGCCTTGCGGGGAAGGAATTGCCCAAGGGACTGGAAGGGCGCAGCCGCGAGCAGTTCCGGCGGGTGCAGCTGGTGTTTCAGAACGCCGACACCGCGCTCAATCCGGTGCAGACCGTTGGGCAGGCGCTGGCGCGGCCGCTGGCGTTCTATCACGGCCTGAAGGGGGCTGCGGCAGAGGCTGAAGTGGCGCGGCTGCTCGATCTGATCCGGCTTCCTGCACAACTGGCGGAGCGGAACGTGCGCCAGCTCTCGGGCGGGCAGAAGCAGCGGGTGAACCTCGCGCGTGCGCTGGCGGCGCGGCCCGAGGTGCTACTGTGCGACGAAGTGACCTCGGCGCTCGATACCGTGGTCGGCGCGGCGATCCTCGAACTGATCGACGAGTTGCGGCGCGAACTCGGCATCGCCACGGTGTTCATTAGCCACGACATTTCCACGGTGCGCGCCTTCTGCGATCAGGTGCTGGTGCTCTATGGCGGCACGGCGGTGGAGCAGGCCGATGCGGCGGCGTTCGCGCGCGGCGTGCATCATCCCTATACCGACCTGCTGACAGACTCCGTTCCGGAAATGCGGGCCGGCTGGCTGGAGCAGGCGAGGACGCGCAAGGCCGTCCTGGCGGGCGAAAGCGGAGACGATCTGTGCCGCTTCCTGCCGCGCTGTCCCGTGGCTATTGCGGGCACGTGCAATGCCGCGCCGCCGCCCTTGCGGTCAGGCGACGGGCTTGCCCTGCTGTGCCATCACGAATTGCATGACCTGGAGGGAATGTCCGCATGACCGGCCGCTTCCGCCGCCTCGACGAGACCGACCGCGCGCAGGTGCGGCTGACCGTCGACGGCAGCGAAATCACCGCACTTGAAGGCGATACGCTGATGGTTGCGATGCTGAACAGCGGCCTCGCCTTGCGCAACGCCGAGTTCGGGCCGGAGCGGCGTGCGGGCTTCTGCCTGATGGGCGCGTGCCAGGACTGCTGGGTGCGCGACACGGACGGCAACGCGCTGCGGGCCTGCTCGACGCCGGTCGAGAACGGCCTTGCCATCACCACGCAGCCGTTGACGGCAGACTGGTCGGTGGCGCCATGAGCGAGCGGGTGGTGATCATCGGTGCCGGACCCGCCGGGGTCCGCGCGGCCGAGGCGATGGTGCGGGCGGGGATCCGTCCGGTCGTGATCGACGAAGGCTACCGCTCGGGCGGACAGATCTATCGTCGCCAGCCCGAAGGCTTCAAGCGCTCCTACGAGACGCTTTATGGCAGCGAGGCCGACCGGGCGCGGGCGGTGCATGAGACGTTCGATGCGCTGCTGCCGCAGATCGACTATCGCCCCGAAACGCTTGTTTGGAACGTGGCCGAGGGCCGGGTCTGGGCGGCGCGCGCGGGCGAGACCGAGGCGATCCCCTATGATCGCCTGATCGTCTGCTCGGGCGCGACCGACCGGCTGGCGCCGGTGCCCGGCTGGCAGCTGGCGGGGTGCTATTCGCTCGGCGGATCGCAGGTTGCGTTGAAGGCACAGGCCTGCAGCATCGGCGGCGCGGTCGTGTTCATGGGCACCGGACCGCTGCTTTATTACGTCGCCTCGCAATACGTGAAGGCGGGTGCGAACGTTGTGGCGGTGCTCGATACCTCGCCGTTTGCGGGGCGGGTCAGGGCACTGCCCAAGCTGGCCGAACAGCCCGACCTGCTGTGGCAGGGGATGACGCTGACGTTCGGGCTGAAACGCGCGGGCGTAACGGTGCTTTCGGGCATTACGCCGGTGGAGATCAGTGGCGATCCGCAGAGCGGCGTTTCGGGGGTCACCGTCCGCCACGCTTCCGGCGATGTGCGGCAGTTTGACTGCGATGCCGTGGCCATGGGCTGGCACTTGCGGCCTGAGACGCAGATCGCCGACCTTGCCCGCGCCAGCTTTGCCTTCGATCCGCGCACGCGGCAATGGCTGCCCGAGATTGACGGTGACGGCCGCGCCTCGGTCCCGGGGCTCTACCTCGCAGGGGACGGCGCCAAGATCCTCGGCGCACGCTCGGCCGAGATGACGGGCGAACTGGCGGCGCTGGCGGCGCTTGGCGACATGGGCCATGCCGTCGACAAGGATCGCCGCCGCCACCTGAGGGCCGAACGGGCCCGGTACGTCCGCTTTGCCGAAGGGCTGGCGGAAGCCTTCCCGTGGCCGCACCAGTTCGTTGCCGATACAGCCGACAGCACGGTCATCTGCCGATGCGAGGGCGTGACGGCCGGAACCCTGCGCGCCAGCGTGAGCGAGGCATTCGCCACCGAAACCAATCGCGCCAAGGCCTTCAGCCGCGTCGGCATGGGGCGCTGCCAGGGGCGCTATTGCGGCAATGCCTCGGCAGAGATCGTCTCGGCCCTGCGCGGGGAGGCGGTAGAGCGCGCCGGGCGCTTGCGCGGGCAGGCGCCGGTCAAGCCCATACCCGTCGGCACCGCGAGGACAGACGCATGAGCACGCCTGAACTGACAGCCGATGTCGCGATCATCGGTGGCGGGCTGATGGGCTGCTCCGCCGCGTTCTTTCTGGCGCAGCGCGGCCTTTCGGTCATCCTGCTCGAGACCGACAAGGTCGGGCGGCAGGCAAGCGGCACCAACTTCGGCAACGTGCGCCGTCAGGGGCGGCCGATCACGCAGTTGCCGCTGGCCAATCGGGCCAGCCGGATATGGCGGCAGGCGAACGAACTGCTCGGCGCAGATGTCGAGTACCTGCAGAACGGCCATATCCGCGTCTGTTTCCGCGACAGGCCCGAGAACGTCGGCAAGATGGAGGAATACGCCGCACAGGCCCGCGAGGAGGGGCTCGATCTCGATCTGCTTTCGGGCAACATGCTGCGCGAGCGGTTTCCCTGGCTTGGGACAGACGTGCTGGCCGGTTCGCATTCCGCCCTGGACGGCCACGCCAACCCGCGCCTTGCCGCGCCTGCCTTCGCCCGCGCGGCGATGAAACTGGGCGCGCGAGTGGTCGAGGACACGAAGATTGTCCACGCCGCCAAGATCGGCGAGGATTTTCTGCTTGAGGCAGAAGACGGCCGCCGCTTCCGCGCGCCGACGCTGCTGGTGACGGCGGGGGCATGGGCCGGCAAGATTGTCAGCCAGTTCGGCGAGACCGTGAAGCTAACTCCGCGCGCGCCGACGATGAGCGTAACCGAACCGGTGCCCTATTCGATCCTCCCGGCGGTGGGCGTGATGACCCCGGACGAGGTCGAAACCGTCTATTTCCGCCAGGTCGCCCGCGGCAATATCGTGCTTGGCGGTTCGACCCGTGCCCCGTCCTATCCGGACGAGTATCGCTCCTACGTCATGCCGCAGAACACCATGACGCAGTTCCAGCACCTGCGCCGCCTCGCGCCTGCGCTGGCCAAGCTGCAGGTTATCCGCGTCTGGTCGGGCATCGAAGGCTATACCGACGACGCGCTGCCGGTGATGGGGCCGAGCGGTGCCGTGCCGGGGCTGTTCTATGCGTTCGGCTTCTCCGGCTCCGGCTTCCAGATCGGCCCCGGTGTGGGAGAGACGATGGCCGAACTGATCGCCACGGGCCACACGGACATACCGATCGGGCAATATTCGATCGGGCGCTTTGCCTGATCAGATCTGGATCAGCGCCGTCTTCACCTTGCACGAAGCGAGGTAGGCTTCGCGGCCGAGGTCCTTGCCGACGCCGGACTGCTTGAAGCCGCCGGTGGGCAGGATGAAATCGTCCGAGCGGCCATAGCGGTTGACCCAGACCGTGCCGGCTTCGAGCGACCGGACAGCCCGCATGGCGCGCGACAGGTCATTGGTGTGGACGCCAGCGGCCAAGCCGTAGCGGGTGCCGTTGGCCAGGGCGACGGCCTCGTCCTCGTCGGCGAAGGACTGCACGGTGAGGACTGGGCCGAAAATCTCGCCCTGTACGGCTTCGCTGTCTTCCGCGACGTTGGTGAGAAGGGTTGGCTGGTAGTAGCTGCCCGATTGCGGGGCTGTGGCGCGGGCGCCGCCGGTCACAGCTTCGGCCCCTCCGGCGCGGGCGCGCTGGACCACGCCGTCGATCTGGGCGAGCTGGCCTTCGGAGATGATCGGCCCCATCGTGGTGCCCTCGTCCCAGGTCGCACCGAGACGATGGGCTTCGAATGCGGCGGTGAGGCGTTCGACTACCTCGTCGCGCACCTTGTCCTGCACCAGCAGGCGCGATCCGGCGACGCAGACCTGCCCGGCATTGAGCGTGATCGCTCGGGCGACCAGCGCCGAGGCCTTGCCAAGATCGGCGTCTGCAAAGACCAGTTGCGGGCTCTTGCCGCCAAGCTCCAGCGTCGAAGGCTTTGGCCCTGTCTGCGCACAGGCAGTCATGATGGCGCGGCCAGTGCGCGTCGAGCCAGTGAAGCTGACCTTGCCGACGCGTTCGTGCCGCACCAGCGCATCGCCGATGTCGGCGCCGCCGCCCTGCACGACGTTGAGGGTACCGGCCGGGATGCCTGCGGCGATGGCCAGTTCGGCAAGGCGCACGACCGAGAACGGCGTCAGTTCCGACGGTTTGAGCACCACCGCGTTGCCAGCGGCGAGCGCCGGGCCGAGCTTCCAGGCGGCCATCACAAGCGGCAGGTTCCACGGGGCGATGGCGCCGACCACGCCATAGGGTTCGGTGAGAGTGAAGCCGAGCTTGTCGGGCGTGGTCGCGCCGATCTCGCCGCCGTGCTTGTCGGCAAACTCGGCGAAGAAGCGGATGCATTCGGCGGTGTAGGGCAGGTCCCATGCAAGGACCTCGGGCAGCGTGCGACTGGAACCTGCGGCTTCCAGTGGCCCGAGAATTGCGGCATCTCCCTCGATCAGGTCAGCCCAGCGGCGCAGCAGGCGCATGCGCCCACGCGGTTCCATCGTGCCCCAGCCGCTTGCCTTCTGGGCAAGCGCGGCATTTTCCACCGCCTCGGCCAGTTGATCCGCGTCTGCCGAGCGCAGTTCCCCAAGAAGTCCGCCGTCTGAAGGGCGCAGGACCATGAAGCTCTGGCCGCGACCGACTACCGCCTCGCCACCGATAAAATTGGCAGCAAGGGCAGGACGGATGGCATCGGGATCGAACAGGGACATTGCGGATTTCCGGCAGCGGCGGGGATGCGGCAGTCTATGCCGTCATTTCCGCAATCGGTGCGGTAAAGGCTTGGCGGGCGGCGCGATAATGTTCCGAATAAAATGCAAAACCGGCACCTCATGTTGATCGGCGCTGGCTAGACCCGAAGTATCGAAGCGGCGCCTTGCGCGCACACTCTCAAGCTTTTTCCGGGAGCATCCGATGGCAGTTCAGGACGCGACGCAGATCGTAATGCGCGCAATGACCGGCGAGGATGTCCACGCCGCCGCCGAACTGTGCATCGAGCAGCAATGGCCGCACCGCGAGGAGGATATCGCGCTGTTCCTGTCGATCGGCGAGGGCGTGGTAGCTGAAGCCGATGGCGAGGTAGTCGGCACGATCATGGGCTGGAAGTTCGGCGAAAGCTTCGCGACGCTGGGGCTGGTGATCGTGACCAATGCCATGCAGGGCAAGGGCCTGGGGCGCAAGCTGATGGATGCGATGCTCGAGCGCCTGGCAGGGCGGACGGTCATTCTCAACGCCACGGCGGAAGGCCTGCCGCTCTATCGCAAGCTGGGTTTCGAGGAACTGGGCGTTGTGTGCCAGCACCAGGCCGTCGCTCCGGCGCAGCCGCTTGTCGAACTGCGTCCCGGCGAGCGCGTGCGGCCGATGGGTGCCGCCGATGGCGAGGTGCTGGAGGCGCTCTATGCCCGGGCCTCGGGCATGGACCGCAAGGCCGTGCTCGATGCCTTCCAGGCCGAGGGCAGCACGGTGGTGCTGTGTCGCGAGCACGAACAGGCCGGCTTTGCCGTACTGCGCCGCTTCGGGCGCGGCTGGGCGATTGCGCCGGTGATCGCGCCGGACCTCACCGGTGCCAAGGCTCTCATCGCGCACTGGCTGGGCACGCAATCAGGCAGCTTCTGCCGGCTCGACATTCCCGAAAGCAGCGGGCTGGGGCCTTGGCTCGAGGAGCTTGGCCTGCCCGAAGTGGGTCGGGTGACTGTGATGGCCCTGGGACCGGCGCCCGTCGTCGATGACGCCATCGGAACTTTTGCAATTGCCGCACAGGCACTGGGTTGAACATGCTGAACCTCAATGATCCCACCTTGCTGCGGCAGGCCGCGCTGATCGATGGCCAGTGGATTTCCGCTGGACTGCCTGCCCTCGAGGTAACCAATCCTGCGACGGGCGAGGTGATCGGCACTGTGCCCGATTGCGGAGCGGCCGAGGCAGAGGCTGCGATCGCGGCGGCGCAGGCATCGTGGGCGGACTGGCGGCGGCGCACGGCGGGCGAGCGCGCGGCGCTGCTCGAGGCATGGCATGCGCTGGTGCTCGCCAATCTCGATGACCTTGCCCGGATCATGACCGCCGAGCAGGGCAAGCCTTTGACCGAGGCGCAGGGCGAGATCCGCTACGCCGCGACCTTCATCAAGTGGTTTGCCGAGGAAGGGCGCCGGGTCGGCGCGCGCAACGTGGCCTCGCCCGAGCGGGACCGGCGGATCATCGTGCTGACCGAGCCGGTCGGCGTATCGGCGGCCATCACACCGTGGAACTTCCCCGCCGCGATGATCACCCGCAAATGCGCGCCCGCTCTGGCGGCGGGGTGCCCGGTGGTGATCAAGCCCTCGGAAATGACGCCGTTCACCGCGCTCGCCCTGATTGAGTTGGCGATCCGCGCAGGCTTTCCGAAAGGCACGATCAACCTGCTGACTGGCATGCCGGAGGCGATCGGCGCGGCGATCACGGCCAGCCCGGTGGTGCGCAAGCTTTCGTTTACCGGCTCCACCCGCGTCGGCTCGCTGCTGATGCGGCAGAGCGCGGACACGATCAAACGGCTGAGCCTGGAACTCGGTGGCAATGCGCCGCTGATCGTGTTCGACGATGCCGACCTTGATCTGGCGGTCAAGGCAACAATGGCGAGCAAGTTCCGCAATGCCGGGCAGACCTGTGTCTGTGCCAACCGAATCCTCGTTCACGCCCCGATTTACGATGCGTTCGCCGCTCGCCTTGGCGCGGCGGTCGAAGCGCTCAACGTCGGCAACGGCATGGATGCCGATGCCACGACCGGCCCGCTGATCAATAGCGCAGCAGTCGACAAGGTCTCGGCCCATGTCGAGGACGCGCTGGCCAAGGGTGGCAGGGTGCTGTTCTCGGGCAAGGGCGCGCAAGGCGGCAACTTTGCGCGGCCGGTGGTGATTGCAGAGGCCTCCCCGGACATGCGCCTCGCTTCCGAGGAGACCTTCGGCCCGGTCGCTCCGCTGTTCCGCTTCGAGACCGAGGACGAGGCCATCGCGCTGGCCAATGACACCGACTACGGCCTCGCCAGCTATTTCTACACGTCGGGGCTGGACCGCGCGTTCCGCGTGGCCGAAGCGCTTGAGGCGGGCATGGTCGCGCTCAACACCGGCTCCATCGCGATGGAGATGGCACCGTTCGGCGGGATGAAGCAATCGGGTCTTGGCCGCGAAGGCGGCACGCAAGGCATCGAGGAATATCTGGAAACCAAGGCCTTCCACATCGGTGGCCTGAAGATCTGAACACGTCGGGGGCAACCATGACAAGTAACACCCGCAAGCACACCATCGCGGTCATTCCCGGCGACGGCATCGGCAAGGAAGTCATGCCCGAAGGCATGCGCGTGCTGGAGAAGGCCGCCGCGCTGTTCGGCTTCGAGATCGAGCAGAAGTGGCACGATTTCGCGTGCTGCGACTACTATGCGCGCCACGGCAGGATGATGCCCGAGAACTGGAAGGAAGAGATCGGCCGCCCCGACGCGATCTTCTTCGGCGCGGTCGGCTGGCCCGATACCGTGCCCGATCACGTCTCGCTGTGGGGCTCGCTGCTGCAGTTCCGGCGCGAGTACGACCAGTACGTCAATCTCCGCCCCGTGCGGTTGATGCCCGGCGTGCCCTGCCCGCTGGCCGGCCGCGAACCGGGCGACATCGACTTCTGGGTGGTGCGCGAGAACACCGAGGGCGAGTACTCTTCGGTCGGCGGGATCATGTTCCCGAACACCGAGCGCGAGGTGGTCATCCAGGAGACGGTGATGACCCGCATCGGCGTCGACCGTGTGCTGCGCTATGCTTTCGACCTTGCGCAGAAGCGCGAGCGGAAGCACCTGACCAGCGCCACCAAGTCCAACGGCATTGCCATCACGATGCCCTACTGGGACCAGCGGGTAGAGGCGATTGGCGCGGAGTATCCCGACGTCACGCACGACAAGTACCACATCGACATCCTGACCGCGCAGTTCGTGCTCAACCCGGATCGTTTCGACGTGGTGGTCGGCTCGAACCTGTTCGGCGATATCCTGTCCGACCTTGGCCCTGCCTGCACCGGCACCATCGGCGTGGCCCCATCGGGCAACATCAACCCGGAAGGCACGCATCCTTCGCTGTTCGAGCCGGTGCATGGCTCGGCGCCGGACATCGCCGGGCAAGGCATCGCCAATCCGGTCGGCCAGATCTGGTCGGCGGCGATGATGCTCGAACATCTCGGCGAAGCGGAAGCTGCGGCAGCGATCATGCGCGCGGTGGAGCAGGTCCTTGCCACGCCTTCCGCCCGCACGCGCGATCTGAAGGGCGCCGCAGGCACCGAGGAATGTGGCAAGGCCATCGCCGAAGCGCTCGGCTGAGGCCCGGAGCGGGCGCGGCATAAAATGCTGCGCCCTGCGCCATCAAGGCCTGCAAAGACCCTCTCGCCCACTGCTTTCGGCCTATCCCGCTCTTGCTAGCGGCATAGGCTCGCTCCATTGTTCCCCAATGGACGAGCCTGCGATGACCTCCCCTGCATCTGCCCTTTCCAACCGCTCGCTGATCGATATCGACCGCGATCACCTGATCCATTCGGTCACGTCGTTCCGGGGGCACGAGCAGCATGGCGCAATCGTGCTCGAATCCGGGAAGGGCATGTGGCTGACCGATGCCGACGGCAACCGTCTGCTCGATGCCTTCGCCGGGCTGTGGTGCGTCAATGTCGGGTACGGGCAGGACTCGATCGTCGAAGCGGCGGCCGAGCAGATGCGCAAGCTGCCTTATGCCACCGGCTACTTCCACTTCGCCAGCGAACCGGTGATCCGGCTTGCCGGCGAACTCACCGCCGCCGCGCCCGAAGGGCTGGACCATGTGTTCTTCACGCAGGGCGGGTCGGATGCGGTCGACAGCGCGATCCGCTACATCGTGCATTACTGGAACGGGGCGGGGAAGCCTTCCAAGAAGCACTTCATTGCCCTCGAATGGGGTTACCACGGTTCGAGCAGCCTCGGCGCCGGGTTGACCGCGCTCGGCAATTTCCATCGCAACTTCGATCTGCCGCGCCCCTGGCAGCACCACATCGCGTCGCCCTACCAGTACCGTCACCCGCAAGGGGACGACGATGCGGCAGTGATCGCCTCGACCGTCGCCGCGCTGGAGGCCAAGGTGGCCGAACTCGGTGCAGACAACGTCGCGGCGTTCTGCTGCGAGCCGATCCAGGGCTCGGGCGGGGTGATCGTGCCGCCGCGCGGCTGGCTGAAAGCGCTGCGCGAGGCCTGTACACGCCTCGGCATCTTGATGCTGGTCGATGAGGTCATCACCGGTTTCGGTCGCACCGGCCCGCTCTTCGCCTGTCTCGATGAAGGCGTCTCGCCCGATTTCATGACCACCGCCAAGGGCCTGACCGCGGGCTACGTGCCGATGGGCGCCATGTTCATGGCCGACCATGTCTACCAGACCATTGCCGATGCCGCTCCAGCCGCGCTGCCGATCGGTCATGGCCAGACCTACTCCGGCCATCCGGTTGCTGCCGCGGTCGGCCTCGAAGTCCTGCGGCTCTATCGCGAAGGCGGGTTGCTCGAAAATGGCCGCAAGACCGGTGAGCGCTTTGCCGAGCACATGGAGCGGATCAAGAGCCATCCGCTGGTTGGCGACGTGCGCTGGCGCGGGTTGCTCGGGGCGATCGAACTGACGCCGAACAAGGCCACCAAGACGGTGTTCGATGCCTCGCTGGACATTGGCGGACGGCTTTCCAAGCTGACCTATGGCAACGGTGTGATCGTGCGCTGCTTTGCCAATGCCGTGCTCGGCTTTGCACCGGCGCTGTGCTGCACGCTCGAGGAAATGGACATGATCTTCGAACGGGTCGAACGCTCGCTCGACCAGTTGCTGGACCAGCCCGACATCCGCGCGACCGTCGCGCTGCAGACGGCCTGAGGGGGGAACCGCCATGCTGCCCGGACCCAAGCTCGACAGGATTGACCTCAAGATCCTCGCCAAGCTCCAGCAGGAGGGGCGGATCACCAACGTGGAACTGGCCGATGCGGTCGGCCTATCGCCGAGCCCCTGCCTGACCCGCGTGAAGCGGCTGGAGAAGGCCGGATACATCACCGGCTACGGCGCCCACGTGAACCTCAACAAGCTCGGCGAATTCCTCACCGTATTCACTGAGGTCACGCTCAGCGAGCATCGCCGGGGCGATTTCAGCCGCTTCGAAAGCCGCATCGTCAAGATCGACGAGATCGTCGAATGCCATCTCGTTTCGGGCGGCTATGACTACCTTCTCAAATTCGTGGCGCGCGGGGTTTCGCATTACCAGTCGATCATCGAAGGCATGCTGGAAAGCGATTACGGCATCGAGAAGTACTTCAGCTACGTCGTGATCAAATCGCCCTTCATCAAGCACCACTTCCCGATCCAGAACCTGTTCGGACAAACGCATGCCTGATTCCATGGGGACTGATCTCGCTGAACTTCTGCCCGATCTCGTTGCCCTGCGCCGCGATATCCATGCCCACCCCGAACTCGGTTTCTGCGAACATCGCACCGCCGCGCGCATTGCCGCCGAACTGCGCGCACTGGGCATCGAAGTGCATGAGCAGATCGGCACGACCGGCCTCGTCGGCGTGCTCAAGGGCAAGCGCGAAGGTAGTCGCACTCTAGGCCTGCGCGCCGACATGGACGCGCTGCCGATCGACGAGCAGACCAACCTGCCCTGGGCCAGTACCACGCCCGGCACTTTCCACGGTTGCGGCCACGATGGCCACGTTGCCATGCTGCTCGGCGCCGCGCGCGTCTTGGCTGCGGACCCTGATTTCGCGGGCACGCTTCACCTGATCTTCCAGCCTGCCGAGGAAGGGCAGGGCGGCGCGCGCGTGATGATCGAGGAAGGACTGTTCGAACGCTTCCCCTGCGACCGCGTCTATGCCCTGCACAACTGGCCGGGCCTACCCGCCGGAACGATCAGCACGCGCCCCGGCGCGATCATGGGGGCTGCCGACAAGTTCCGTATCACCCTGACCGGCAAGGGCGGCCACGCCGCGATCCCGCAGGACAGCCCGGATGCGATCCTTGCCGCCGCCAGCCTCGTGCAGCAGCTCAATACCATCGTGGCGCGGGCGGTGCCGTCATCGGCCAACGCTGTCCTGTCAATTACCGAGATACATGGCGGCCATGCGCACAACGTGATTCCGGCCGAAGTCATGATCGGCGGTACTGTGCGCACCTTCGATCCAGCGGTGCAGGACCGCATCGAGGAGCGGATGCGGGCGATGCTGAAGGGGACCGAGGCCAGCTTCGGGGTGCAGGCAGCGCTCGAGTACGACCGTTACTACCCGGCCACGATCAACGATCCTGTCGCCGCTGCAGACGCTCTGGAAGTTGCCGCGAGATTGGCGCGGGCGGAACTCGCGCCCGATCCGGCGCCGACGTCCGAAGACTTCTCCTACATGCTCCAGCAGCGCCCCGGCGCCTATATCTGGCTTGGCCAGGGTACGCAGGATCACGCGGCCCCGCTCCACAACCCGCATTACGACTTCAATGACGGAGTGATGGAAACCGGCGTGCGGCTGCACGTGGCTTTGGCAAAGCACTGGCTGGTCTGAGGATCAGGTGATCCTCAGAACCATAGCCTGACGCCGACCACCGCGCTGACCTGCGACGGGTTCTCGCCGTCCAGCCGCGTCAGCCGCGCGGTTTCGCCCAGCTTGCGCTCCCAGTGCACGCCGACATAGGGCGCGAACTCGCGGGCGAATTCATAGCGGACGCGCGCGCCCAGCTCGATCTTTTCGAAGCCCGCCCCGATGCCGAGTTCGGGCACGTCCTGCGCCGCCGCGTCGATTTCGACCGAGGGCTGCAGGATCAGGCGCTGGGTCAGGCGCATGTCATGCTCGGCCTCGAGCCGGAAATGCACGTCGCCCTTGTTCGAGACGAAGGCATGCGCGCCCACTTCGAACCAGTAGGGGGCGAGGCCTTCGATGCCGATCACGCCATACGTGCGATCTGGCCCAGCGCCGAAATCCTGCCGCACGCCGAGTTCGAAGTTCCACCACGGATCGAGCGCGTGGCGCCATGCCGCACGGACCTCGCCGGTTTCGACCGGTTCGCCGAACGCGCCATCGCCTTCGGTTTCGACTGCAAGGCGGTCGATGTCGCCGCCGATCCAGCCCATCGCCTGCCAGGCGTAGCCGTCCTTGCCATTGCGCGGACGGTACTCGAGTCGGTCAAGGATCAGCGCATTGCCGAAGAAGCGCCCTTCCTTGGACAGATCGGCGCGGGCCTGCGCCATGCGCTGCTTGTCCCAGTAGGCATCGGCCGGATGGTCGGTCGGGACAGGCGGAGGGGCTGCGTTGCCGACTTCGCTGTCGGACGTGGCCGGCATGGTGTGGCCTGCGTGGGCGGAATGGTCCATCGGGGCGGCGTCAGCGGGCGCATCGGGCGCGGATTGCTGGTGCGTGGAGTGGTCCATGCCTTCCATGTCGCCCATGTCATGGCCCGAATGGTCCATCTCGCCCTGCATCTGGCTCAGGTCGTGGCCAGCGTGCGGATCCTGCGCTTCCTGCGCAAGAGCGGGCGTGGCGATCAGCGCGGCCCCTGCGAGCAGCAGGCGCTTCATGCCGCGTCTCCCATATCGCGCACAGTGACGACGCGCATCATTCCGGCATGCATGTGCAGCAGCATGTGGCAGTGGAACGCCCAGTCGCCTTCGGCATCGGCGGTCAGGTCGAAGCTGGCCTTGCCGCCGGGCAGGACGTTGACGGTGTGCTTGCGCGGCCGCTTGCCCGGCTCGCCCGTGACCAGTTCGAAGAAATGGCCGTGCAGGTGGATCGGGTGGGGCATCATCGTGTGGTTGATCAGGTTGACCCGCACCCGCTCGCCCTTGCGGAAGGGGATCGGCTTCGCGCCGTCAGAGATGGTCTCGCCATCGATAGACCACATGTAGCGCTCCATGTTGGCGGTGAGGTTGACGTCGATCTGGCGCGAGGGCGTGCGAGGATCTGGGTTGGCATCGCGCGAGCGCAGATCGGCGTAAGTCAGCACGCGGTGATCGACGTCCTCAAGCCCGGTCGGCTTGTCGGCGAGGCGATCCGCAGGCGTGGGTGAGATTGTCGCGACGCCAGGTCCCGGCTTGACCGCGGGCGCCAGCGATAGGTCGCGCATCTTCATCGAATGGCCGGCCATGCTTTCGTTGGCGGGCTTGGACAGGTCGATCTCGCCGTCGTCACCCATGTCCATGCCGCTCATGTCCATGCCCATGTCACGCATGGTGAGGACCGGGCGCGCGCGGCGGGCGGGGATGGCTCCGGTCATGCCGATCTGCGGGGCAAGCGTGGCGCGGACCAGGCCCGAGCGGTCGATCGCCTCGGCGATGATGCCAAAGGGCGCGGCCTCGGTCGGCTGCACGATCACGTCGTAGGCCTCGGCAATCGCGATCTGGAACTCGTCGGTCTCGACCGGCTGCACGTTGCAGCCATCGGCAGCTACGATAGTCATCGGCAAGCCGGGGATGCGGAAGTTGAAGTTTGTCATCGACGAGGCGTTGATGATCCGCAGCTTGACCCGTTCGCCGGGACGGAACAGTGCGGTCCAGTTGGCGGCGGTATCGTGCCCGTTGATTACGAAGGAATAGGTCGCGCCGGTCACGTCCGAGATGTCGGTGGCATCCATGCGCATCTTGGCCCATTCGAGCCGGTCCTTGAGGCTCTGGTCACGGCCCTTCAGCAACCCGCCCACGGTCTGGCGCTGCCAGTTGAAGTAGCCGCCCATGGCCTTGAGCTTGCGCAACTGCTCGTGCGGATTCATCGGGCTCCAGTCCGACAGCATCAGCACGTATTCGCGGTCGAACGGGGCGGCGGTATCAGGCTCGGCGGGGTCGATCACGATCGGGCCGTAGAGGCCGACAGCTTCCTGCATGCCGGAGTGCGAATGGTACCAGAAGGTGCCCGAGTGCACGACCGGGAACTCGTATGTGAAAGTCTCGCCCGGATCGATGCCGGGGAACGACAGGCCGGGCACGCCATCCATCTGGAACGGCACGAGCACCCCGTGCCAGTGGATCGAACTCTGTTCGGCCAGCGTGTTGGTGACGGCAATGCGCACCTTCTGCCCTTCGCGCAGGCGGATGAGAGGGGCGGGGATCGAGCCGTTGACCGCCACCGCTGGAGCCGAGCGATCCCCCACCGCAAACTTCGCCGCACCGATCGACAGCGCGATGCTCTCGCCCGTTAGCACGCCGCCGCTGTTGCGCCCGGCCATTGCCCCGGCCTTCATCGCGTGACCGCCATGCTCCGATTGCGCCCAGGCAGGCACGAGCGGCATTGCGGCGAGAGCACCGGCTCCGAGAAGCAGGTTGCGGCGGTTGAGATGGAGCATGTCGGTCATTACCCGCAATTACGCAGGAAGACGGGTTATCCCTCAAGCATTTCCGACAATTTTTGCCGTGCGCGATAGATTCGAGTCTCGACGGCTTTCTCGGTCAGGCCGAGCACCTCGGCGGCTTCGGACATGCTCATCCCTTCGAGGCGGCACAGGATCAGCGGGTCCTTGAGATTGGCAGGGAGCGCGGCGATGGCTGCCGAGACACGCGCCAGTTCGCGCAGTGAAATCGCTTCGGCTTCGGGATCAAGGCCCTGATCGGCGACGTCAAAGGCATCCTCAAGAGGCCGCGCCATGCGGAACAGCCGCCGCACCGCGCGCCGCCTTGCCCAGTCACGACACTTGTTGACAGCTATGCGCATCAGCCAGGCGCGGAACGGACGCGCGGCATCGAACTTCGCCAGCGCGGCGAATGCGGCGATAAACGCTTCTTGCGTCACGTCGAGCGCTTCGCCTTCGTCGCCTGTATGGTGACGGGCGAGCCGGAACACCACCTCGCGATGGCGCGCCATCAGCGCCGCGTAGGCGGTCTGCTGCCCGGCCAGCGCGCGGGCGACCAGATGCTGATCGCTGTCGTCTGGCGCGGCTTCGCCGGTCACCGGATCAGCGGTGGTCGGGCGAGGTCAAGGCGCGGGCGATCTCGCGGTCGAAAATCACCTGCTGCTCGGGCGTCAGCACCGCGCGCATCGCAAAGACATGAGCCAGCGTCGCCTTCTGCAGTTCGCCCATCGCCATGTGCGAGGCGTCGACCGCGCCCGTTACCTTGGGACCTATCTGGTGCTCGCTCTCGATCGCGTGGGCAAGCTCGGCGTTCGAAGCGCGCAGGCGCTCGTCCAGATCGCGCCGCTTGCTGGCGAAGTCGGCCTCGAGCCGATCGATCTCCCGGTTCTGCTGCGACGAAAGATCGAGCCGCTCGTGCATCAGCTGGTGGAGTTCGCTGCCGTGCTGGATTGGCATGAAGCCGCGCGCGAAGTGGCTGGCGGCAAGGGCAACGGCGGCGGAGACCACAGCCACCACGACATAACGTAGGGCCGCGTCCATCAGTCCGCCAGCAGGTGCGAGGGCGCGCCCGAGGGGACGCCGAACAGCGGCTCGGCTTGCGCCGGGCCTGAGGGGGCCACCGATCCGACAACGCCGACAACCGCAGCAATCGCCACAGCCATGACCATGCCGCGCCTTGCCGTCACGCTCTCCCGCCGCTTGGCAAGGCCACGCATCACGCCATCGTCGATGGTGGTGAGTGAAGCAGGCATCTCTTTCGCGGCCAGAGCGCCCAAGAGTTCGTCGATATCGGCCATCGCTGGCTGGGTTCCTTCTTCCACGCAATCTGCATTACGCGCGCTCAAGCCGAATCCCTCAAGACAAATTTTGCGCTATGGGGCGAGGGATTGTCGGGAGACCTGCGTAATGTCAGGCAGATCCCAACCCGAAAGGACTTCCCATGCGCCGTCTTGCGCTCCTTGCTGCTACCGCCCTTGCCATGCTGGCCCTGCCCGGCGCAGCCTTTGCCCATCCCAAGCTCCTTTCGTCGAACCCGGCCCCGAATACGGCAGTGGCCAAGCCGACCACGCTGACGCTGACCTTCTCGGAAGAGCTTGTCGGCCCACTCTCGGGCATCGAACTGGTGATGACCGGCATGCCCGGCATGGCCAATCACGCGCCGATGCCGATCAAGGGCTTCAAGACCGCCGCTGCCGGCAAGGTCCTGACCGTGACCCTGCCGCGCGCCCTTCCGGCGGGCAGCTACAGCCTCAAGTGGCATGCCGTTGCCGCCGACCAGCACCGTATCGAGGGCCAGTACGCGTTTTCCGTGCGTTGACCCGATCTGAGGGGGCATGGAAACGACCAGTCTGATTGCAGCCCGGGCAGCGGCCTACCTTGCGCTGCTGTTCGTTGCCGGATTGCCGCTGCACGCTCTGGCGGCAGGCCAGGTCCTGACGCTGCGCGCCCGCCTCGGCCTTGTCCTGCTCGCTATTGTAGCGGGGCTGGCCTCGGCGTGGTGGGCCTTGGAGAGCGTTGCGGCCATGGCCGGGATCGGGCTCGATCAGCTTGACCAGGCGACGGTCGAAGTCGTTCTTGCCCAGACCCCATTGGGGCGGGTGATGGAATGGCGGTTGACGGCGCTTTTTGCCGTGTTCCTTGCCAGCATTTTGCCGCTGCGCCGCTTGCGCCTGCCGCTGCTGGCCCTTGGCGGTGCGGTAGCACTCTGTTCGATGGCCTGGACAGGACACGCCGGGGCGAGCGCGATGCCGATCCATCGGGCGGCCGATGTGTTCCACCTGATGGCTGCTGCTGTCTGGCTGGCCGCGCTGGCGATGTTCGGGGCTTCCTCGCTGTCTCGCAACGGACCTGACATCGCCGCGCTCACGCACTTCGCCCGCACCGGCAGCGTCGTGGTTGCGGTTCTCGTTCTGACGGGGTTGCTCAACACTCTGTCGATCGCGGGATGGCCGATGGCATTCGAGGCCCGCTGGTTCACCGTTCTGGCCGTCAAGCTGACGCTGTTCGTGCTGATGCTTGGGCTTGCTGCAGGAAATCGCTGGCGGATCGTACCGTCGCTCGAAGCTGGTGAACCCGGCGCGGCGGCCCGCTTGCGGGTTTCGCTTGCGATCGAGTTTGCTGTTGGCCTCGGCGTGGTGGCGGCGGTTGCCTTGCTCGGCCTGCTTGATCCTGCCGCCTGAGGCGAAACGGCAATAAAGATTTCCCGCAAGGGTGCTTGACCGGGCAAGACATTGGCTTAGCTCTCTTGGCGCTGCAACTCGACAACGGGAGAGAGCATAATGTTCAGCCATATCATGGTCGGCGCGGATGATATCGATGCCGCCAAGCAGTTCTACGACGCCACTTTTGCCGCATTTGGCGGACCCTCGGCAATCATCGATCCCTATGGGCGGTTGATCTACCAGCACAACGGCGGATTGTTCATCGTCACCAAGCCGATCAATGGCGAACCGGCCTGCGGTGCCAACGGCGGCACCATCGGTTTCCGCATGAATCCGGAACAGGCCAATGCCTGGCACGCTGCGGGCGTCGCTGCTGGCGGCACAACGTGCGAAGATCCGCCGGGGCCGCGTGAAGGTTCGCCCTATTACCTCGCCTATCTGCGCGATCCGTCCGGCAACAAGCTCTGCGCGCTGGACATTATCGCCTGATGTCACTCGAAACGGTCTCGACTTCGAAGGCGCATGGCGGAACGCTGGGCGTCTACAAGCATGAGTCCACCTCGACGGGGACGGGAATGACCTTTTCGGTCTTCCTGCCCCCTCAGGCGGAGAATGGCGCGAAGCTTCCCGTGCTGGTCTATCTTTCGGGACTGACCTGCACCCATGCCAACGTCACCGACAAGGGCGAATACCGCAAGGCCTGTGCCGAACTCGGCATCGTTTTCGTCGCGCCTGACACCTCGCCGCGTGGCGAGGGCGTGGCTGACGACGCGGAAGGGGCCTATGACTTCGGCCTTGGTGCCGGTTTCTACGTCAACGCCACGCAGGAGCCGTTCGCGCAGCACTACCGCATGTGGGACTACATCGCCGAGGAACTGCCCGCGCTGCTGGGCGTGAACTTCCCGGTCGATCTGACCCGCATGGGGATCACCGGCCACTCGATGGGCGGCCACGGCGCGCTGACGCTGGGCCTGACCTATCCGGACCGGTTCAAGTCTCTCTCGGCCTTCGCGCCGATCGTGGCACCGGGACAGGTGCCGTGGGGTCACAAGGCCTTGGGTGGTTATCTCGGCGACGATCGAGCGGCATGGCGCAAGCATGATGCCGTGGCGCTGATCGAGGATGGCAAGCGTCCGGCAGGCGCCGTGCTGGTCGATCAGGGCGATGCCGACGGTTTCCTGGCCGAACAGCTGCGGCCCGAATTGCTGGATGCTGCCTGCAAGGCCGCGGGCGTGGACCTGACGCTGCGGCTGCAGCCGGGTTACGACCACAGCTACAACTTCATCTCGACCTTCATGGAAGATCACATCCGCTGGCACGCGGAGCGGTTGTAGGCTCAACACCTTCGTCATTCCCGCGCAGGCGGGAATCCACTCTAGCCCTATTCTGTCTGGATCCCCGCCTGCGCGGGGATGACGAAGGTTGGCTGTCTTACCGCACGTCCTTCGCCACGGCATCCAGCACGCCGTTGACGAACTTCGCCTCACGCTCCTCGAAGAAGGCGTGGGCTACATCGACATATTCGGTAATCACCGTCGCTACTGCCACGTCCTTGCGGGCCATCAGTTCATAGGAACCGGCGCGCAGGATCTGCAGCATGGTCTTGTCGAGGCGGGCGAGCGACCAGCCCTTTGCGAGCTTGGCCGAAAGCAGCAGGTCGATCTCGTTGCGGCGGGCATCGACGCCCTTCACCACGTCGTCGAAGAAGGCGACGTCGGCCTTGAGGTATTCGACGTCCTCGATTTCCGCGCCGAGGCGGTGCTGGTGGAACTCGTCCAGCAGCAGGTGCAGCGCGGTCTTCTCCATGTCCACCTGGTAGAGCGCCTGCACGGCGGCGAGGCGCGAGGCGGCGCGGGCCTTGCCCGAGATCGCGTTCACAGCCCCAGCCTCACTTCGATGGAGCGGGCGTGGGCGGCAAGGCCCTCGGCCTCGGCAAGGGCGATGGCGGCAGGGCCGACGGCGGCAAGCGCAGTGTCAGTCGCCTCGATAAAGCTGGTGCGTTTCATGAAATCCAGAACGGAAAGGCCCGACGAAAAGCGCGCGCGGCGCCCGGTGGGCAGGACGTGGTTGGGCCCGGCGACGTAATCGCCAACGGCTTCGGGGGTCATGCGGCCAAGGAAGACCGAGCCCGCGTGGCGGATCTTGTCAAACAGGGCTTGCGGATCGTCGGTGGCGATCTCGACGTGCTCGGCGGCCAGCGCGTTGGCCAGCGCCGGCGCTTCGTCGAGCGAGTCCACCACGATGATCACGCCGTAGTCGTCCCAGCTGGCCTTGGCGACTTTGGCCGTCGGCAGCATCGCGATCTCGACACCGACCATGTCTGCCACCTGATCGGCAAAGGCGGCATCGTCGGTGATCAGGATGGATTGCGCCACAGGATCGTGCTCGGCCTGGCTGAGCAGATCGGCGGCGATCCACTGCGGGTCGTTCTTTGCATCGGCAATCACGAGGATTTCCGAAGGGCCCGCGACCATGTCTATGCCGACCACCCCGAACAGTTGGCGCTTGGCCTCTGCCACCCAGGCGTTGCCGGGGCCGGTAATCACGTCGACCGGCTTGATTCGCGTGGTGCCATAGGCCAGCGCGGCCACGGCCTGCGCTCCGCCGACGCGCCAGACCTCGTCGGCGCCGGCAAGGTGGGCGGCGGCGAGGACCAGCGGATTGGCCTCGCCCTTGGGCGTCGGGGTGACGACGACCAGCCGTTCGACGCCTGCGACCTTGGCCGGAATGGCGTTCATCAGCAGCGAGGAGGGATAGGCTGCGCGGCCGCCGGGGACGTAGAGTCCGGCACCATCGACAGCACTCCACCGCGCACCGAGGCGCATGCCGCTGGCGTCGGTATAGTCGCGGTTTTCCGGCAACTGGGCGCGGTGGTAATCGCGGATGCGCTGCGCTGCGAGTTCGAGCGCGGCGCGCAGATCAGGCTTCAGTGCGTCGAAGGCTTCGCGGCAAGCCTCTGGCGAAACTCGCCAATCTTCGTCGGCGGGGGTGTGGCCGTCGAACTTGGCGGTATATTCGGCCAGTGCCTCATCGCCGCGCAGGCGCACGTCCTCGATGATCGTCTGCACGTCGCGCGCGACGTTCTCGTCGCTCTCGCGGCGGTCCTTGACGAGGCGGGCGAAGGCCTTGGCAAAGCCCGGATCGCTGGATTTCAGGCGCAGCATCAGGCGGCCTTCCTTGCGGCGACCATCTCGCGGAAGGCGTCAACCAGCGCGCCGAGGCGGGCACTGTCGGTCTTCAAGGCGGCGCGGTTGACGATCAGGCGGGCCGAGACGGGGAGGATCTGGCTGGTTTCGACCAGACCGTTCTCCTTGAGCGTGCGGCCGGTCGAAACAAGGTCGACGATGCGGCTGGCGAGGCCCAGCGAGGGGGCCAACTCCATGGCACCATTGAGTTTTACCACCTCTGCCTGGACGCCAAGCTTCTCGAAATGGCGGCGCGTCAGGTTGGGGTACTTGGTGGCAACTCTGGCATGACTCTCGCGGGCAGAGGCATAACTCTCCACCAACTCTACCGGTTCGGCGACGGACAGGCGGCAGTGGCCAATGTCGAGATCGACCGGCGCGTAGAGGTCTGCGTAATCGAACTCGTCGATCACGTCCGAGCCGACGATGCCTGCATGCGCCGCCCCATGCGCGACGAAGGTCGCCACGTCGAAAGCGCGGACGCGGATGATCTTCACGTCGTCGCGGTTCGTGGCGAAGGAGAGGGCGCGCGAGGCCTTGTTAAAGAAATCGGCCTCGGGCACGATCCCGGCCTTCTCGAGCAGAGGCAGGGCCTCGTCGAGGATGCGGCCCTTGGGCAGGGCGAAAACGAGCGGTGCGGCGGTGGACATAACCCGCCGCCCTTATGGCAGCACGGCGCAAAGGGCAACCGAATGAACCCGATCATGGAGATCGAAGAGGTCGCAAAGGCCATAGAATGGCAGGCAGACCACGCCACGAACAATGGTGCACCCTGCACCGGACGGGTGGTGCGGGCCCAATTGCGGCTGCTGGACGGCGAAACCGAGGTCGGCAGGCGAATCGCTGCGTGGCCGGGTAGGCCGCTGGAGGACGCGCTGCCGCTGCGCTTGGCGGGCGGGCATCACAACCTGGTGCTGATGGCCAAGGACATGCGGCTGGCCCCGGTCTATCGCGGAGAGGTGACTGATCAGGCCGAGGTCGATGCGCTGGTTGTGGCGGTCACGCGGGAGCATGACGCCGAATTGCTGCCTTGGCTCGACGGGCCGCCGCAGACCAACGAGGCGGGGCGGTCGGCCTCGATCATGGCGGCGCTGCTGTGGCTGTCGCAGCGGCTGGGTCCGCGCTTCGAGTTGAACGAGCTTGGGGGGAGCGCGGGCGTCAACACGATGATGGAGCGGTTCCACTTCGATCTTGGCGGGACGACTGCGGGGCCGAAAGCTTCGCCGATGCGGATCGTGCCGGAGTGGCGCGGGCCTCCGCCGCCTGAGGCCGAGGTCGAGATCATCGGCATCAGGGGGTGCGATCGCGCGCCCGTGAACCTTGCCGATCCAGAAGCTGCGCTGCGGCTCAAGTCCTATGTCTGGGCCGAGGTGACCGAGCGGATCGGGCGGATCGATGCGGCGATTGCGCTGGCGGCTCAGCGCGCCCCCAACCTTGTGCAGCTGGACGCGGGCGACTTCGTGGCCGAGCGGCTGGCCGCGCCTCAGGACGAGGACACCACACGGGTCGTGTTCCATTCCATCGTCTGGCAATACCTGCCGCCCGAAACCCGCGCGCGGATCGAGGCGCTGATGGCCGAGGCCGGGGCGCGGGCAGATGCAAAGCGGCGGCTGGCCTGGGTCATGCTCGAAACCAACCGCGAGACTTTCCGCCACGAGTTGAGCGTGCGTTACTGGCCGGGCGGGGCGGAGCCGCAGGTACTCGGCACCGCCCATGCCCATGGCGCGTGGGTGGAGTGGTTCGGGAAAGACTAGCCGAGGAAGCGGTCCAGCGCGGCGTTGACCGCGTCGGGCGCTTCCCATGGCACGAAGTGTCCGCAATCGTGGACCGGTTCCACGGTGAGGTTGGTGACGAGCTTGTCCATGCCATCGAGGTTGCACGGCGGCAGGGCCATGTCGTCCATCGCCCAGATCACCAGCGTGGGGATTGCAAGCGGTGGGACAGGAGCGTCCTGATAGCCTGCGGGCAGTTCGAAGGGCGCGTCCATCGGCGGTACGGCCATCGGGCTGGCGCGATACCAGTTGAGCATGGCGATGGCGGCATCGGGGTTCGACCAGTCCCTGAACAGGGCTGCGCGCTCTTCCTCTTCCATCACCGGCGAGCGTTCCCAGTTGAGCGCCTTCAACAGCAGCGCTCCGAGCCCGTGTTCGCGCACCATCGCGTCGTTGGCGGTATCGCGGAAGGCACGCATGTACTGGCTGGCCTCGCGCTGCTGGCGATCGGTCCAGAGCAGGCGAGGGAAGATCACCGGGTGCGGGGCATTGGCGATGACGGCGCGGGTGACGCGCGTGCCTTGGCCGAGCAGGGCCACGCCCCATGCAATCGCACCGCCCCAATCGTGGCCGAGGATCGTGAACTGCTGGACGCCCAGCGCATCGGCCAGCTGGAACACGTCGCCGATCAGCTTGTCGGGCGTGTAGTTCTCGGCGCCCTCGGGTTTGGACGAACCGCGATAGCCGCGCTGGTCGGGCGCGATGCAGCGGAAGCGGGAGGAGAGGTGCGCGATCTGGTGGCGCCAGGTGCGGTGGCTTTCGGGGAAGCCGTGGAGGAAAATGAGCGTCGGCGCGTCCCTGGGGCCGACGTCGAGCACATCGAGTTCGATGCCGCTGGCGAGCTTTACGTGCTGAAGGTCGGTCATTCCGGTGCTCCCTCGTTCATCTTCTGCGCATAGCCTGCGGCGACGACCTCGGCCATGCGGTCGTGCAGGGCATCGGGGGTGCGGCGCAGCTCGCCGATTTCCTTCTCCATGCCCTCACCCATGATGATCTCGCGCTCGTCTGCCGCAATGGCATCGAGCATCTGGCGCGCGGCGACATCAGGGTCGAGCCCGCGCTCGATCACGGCATCGCTGACGCCGCGCCGCGATCCGTCGGCGGTGATCGAATTGCGCGAGACATCGGTGCGGATCGAGCCGGGGGCGATGACGTGGACCTTGATGCCGAGCCCGGCGACTTCGGCGCGCAAGGCGTCGGAATAGCCGAACAGCCCGAACTTGGCGGCGCTGTAGCCGGTGCGCATCGGCGAGCCGACCTTGCCGGCAATGCTCGAGACCATGACGATCCGCCCAGACTTGCGCTCCGCCATGCGCGGCAGCAGCGTTTGGGTCAGCGCGATGGGGGCGAGCAGATCGACCGCAACGATCCGCTCATACACCGGGAACGCGGTATCGACCGCGAGCGAGCGCTGCGAGATGCCGGCGTTGTTGACCAGCATGTCGATGTGGCCCTGCCAGTTCCAGGCCTTGTCGGCAGCATCGGCGGCGGCGGCATAGTCGGTCGCCTCGAAGGGCAGGACGAGGGCATCGCCGCAGGTCTGCGCCACGTCTGCGAGAGCCGCTTCGTTGCGCCCGGAAAGCACCAGCTTCGCGCCTTGCGCCGCCAATGTCCGCGCCAGCGCCGCACCGATCCCCGAAGACGCCCCGGTGATCCACACAACCTGCCCTGCAAACGTCATCCTGCTCTCCCTCGGGCGAGTCTTAACCGACCCATTAAAGGCATCGTGTCAGGCTTTTGCGGGAGAGGGAAGAGGGTGCTCCGATAAGCACTTTTCAACGTCCGCAAAGTAATTAGAACATAAATTCTTATTGAAACGCATGCATGACAGGCAGCTTGGCTTCCTGAACCGGCAAAGGGGTGCGGCATGACCACAAAGTTAGCGAGATTCGGCCAGATTTGCATTCTTGCCGCGAGCCTCGGGCTGTTGTCCATGCCAGCCTTTGCGGAAGATAGACCTGCCGTGAAGGTTGGCGTGGTTGCAACGCCATGTGCCGATGTGCCGGAACCACCGACTTTCGTGCGCGATTTTCTCGCTGCGCTAAGCGATCCGGCAAATCGAAACCGGCCCCTTCCTGCATTGTCCGCGCAGGACGCCATGGCTCTCAAGACATGGCAAGACCAGAAGCTGCTGACCGACTATCCCGATTTCTGCCGCTACGAAGCGGATAACGCTGCGCTTGGTCCGGCAACGCCACATCGCATCGTGTTCTTTGGCGATTCCATCACCGAAGCGTGGCCCGCGCGCGTAGCGAGTTCTTTCGGGGTGATCGCGTCAACCGCGGCATAAGTGGCCAGACGACCGGACAGATGCTCGGACGTTTCCAGGCAGATGTCATTGCCCTGCGACCGACGACGGTTCACATCCTGGCTGGCACAAATGATCTGGCAGGCAACACCGGCCCTACGACCATTGCCCGTATCGCCGGCAATATTCGCAGCATGGTCGAGCTTGCCCAGGCTCATCGCATCAAGGTCGTGCTGGGCACGGTCTTGCCTGTGGCCCGGTATGGCTGGCGGCCGGACGTTGACTCGGTCTCGTCCGTCAAAGCCCTGAATCTCTGGATCCGCAGCTATGCGAGAGAGCGGAAGATCGCGCTCGTTGATTACTTTGTCGCCATGGACAATGGCGCGTCGGGCCTCTCGCCGGAGGACAGCACTGATGGCGTCCATCCGACTGCGACGGGCTATGCAAAGATGGAAGTGGCGTTGGAGAGGACGCTGAAGAGCCGGAAGTAGCCTCATCGGATACGCGAGAGATTGGCAAGGCAAGCCCAAAGAAGTTTGCATCCCGGCGGGTCGTCAGGGTTATAGGGCACGATGAACTATCGCCATTCCTTTCACGCAGGCAACAGCGCCGACGTCGTCAAGCATGCACTTCTGATCGCGCTGGTGCGGGCATTGCAGCGCAAGGACAGCGCGCTGACCTTGATCGACACCCACGCGGGGTGCGGGCTTTACAACCTGCGCGGCGATCAGGCGCAACGTACCGGTGAGGCCACGCAGGGCGTGGTGCGGGCTTTTGCCGACGCAAATCCTTTGCTGAACGAGTACCGCGCTGCGGTTCGGGCGGTGAATGAAGCAGAGGAGCCGTTGCTCTATCCCGGCTCACCCCGATTTCTGGCGCAACTGCTGCGCCCGCAGGACCTGCTGATCCTCAACGAGAAGCATCCCGAGGATGCCTATGCCCTGCGCGGCGCGATGCGGGGAACGCCTGCTGCCGTGCATGAGCGCGACGCATACGAGCTGTGGCTGGCAATGGTGCCGACGCGTACCCCGCGCGGGCTGGTGGTGGTCGATCCGCCCTATGAGCAGACCGACGAGCGAGCGCGGATTACCAAGACCCTCGCCGCTGCACACCGCAAGTGGGCGCATGGCGTGACGGTGATCTGGTATCCGCTGAAGGACCGCTCTGCGCATGTGCACTGGAAGGATAAGCTGCGCAGGCTGGGCATTCCCAAGCTGCTGAACGTGGAGCATTGGCTGTACGATGCCGATCAGCCGGGCATCTACAATGGCGCCGGGCTGTTCATCGTGAACCCGCCATATGCCTTCACGCAGGCCCTGCCGCCGATGCTCGAGGCGCTGCGCGTGGCTTTGGCGCCGGAGGGGCATAGCGGCACGCTCGGGGCTGAGTGGCTGGCCGTTTGAAGCAGGGCGTCAGGGGTAACTGACGGTCGTCGCCACCTTGGGCAGGGGAATGAACTCCGCTTCGTCGCCGGGCACCTTGGGGAAGCGGCCTTCCTGCCAGTCTGCCTTGGCCTGATTGATGCGGTCGCGGCTGGAGCTGACGAAGTTCCACCAGACGTGGCGCTTGGTGGCGAAGGCCTCGCCGCCCATCAGCATGACGCGGCCGCCGGTTTCGGATTGCAGTTTGAGGACCGCGCCGGGGGCCAGGACGACGAGGTCGTAGAGGGCGAGCGGGTGGCCGTCGATGCTGGCCTCGCCGCCGACGAGCATGACCGCGCGTTCGTCGGCCTCGGCATCGATCGGGAGGGTGCCGCCGGGGGCGAGCAGGATCTCGGCATAGATCGTGGCGGCGTGCTGGGTGGTCGGCGCGGTCTGGCCCCAGAGCGTACCCATGATGACCCGGGCGCTGACGCAGACGTCCTCGACCAGCGGCAGGGCGGTGACCTGTTCGAATGCGGGGGCGATCTCTTCCTTGCCGTCGGGCAGGGCGAGCCAGGTCTGCATGCCGTAGAGGTGCGGGCCGCCGGGACGCTCGGTCTCGGGCGAGCGTTCGGAATGGACGATGCCGCTGCCTGCGGTCATCAGGTTGACTTGCCCCGGGCGGATCGTCGCGAAGGAGCCAAGGCTGTCGCGGTGGTCGATCGCGCCCTCGAACAGCCAGGTGACGGTGGCGAGGTTGATGTGCGGGTGGGGGCGCACGTCCATCGCGGTGCCGTCGGGCAGGTGTGCGGGGCCGAACTGGTCGACGAAGATGAACGGACCGACCATGGTGCGCTGGCGCGAAGGGATAGCGCGGCGGACCTCGAACGCGCCGAGGTCGTGGGCGACGGGGGTGATCGTCTGAAGCGCTATTGAATTCTTGGGGGAGTCGGTCATGCTTCAGCCTCCGCATCGAGCAGTTCGAGCAGGTTTACCGGGAATACCGGCTCATGCCAGTCTGCCAGTTCTGCGCGGGTAAACCAGCGAAATTCCTTGATAAGTTCGCGCTCGATCGCGGTGTGGCCGGAGGTGTCGGGGGTGAAGCTGGTCGTGCGGACGCGGAAGAAGCGTTCGTCCGACGTGATCGGTTCGCCTTCGAGGGTGAGGTAATCGTCGGCGCGGCGCGCGACTTCGGGGCCGCAGTGCTCCACGACAAGGCCGGTTTCCTCATAGAGTTCGCGGACGGCGGCCAAGGCGAAGTCCTCGCCCGGATCGCATTCGCCGCCGACGCCGCACCAGAACGGACGGCGGTCCTTCGGTGCGAAGCGGATAAGGAGGAGGCGGTCGTGCTCGTCGAGCAGGAGGATGCGAGCGGCGCGGCGGATGCGCCTGTTACTCACCGGGCGCGCGGGCCTTGATGGCGAGGGCGTGGACGCGCTGGCCGGGGAGGTCGCCCAGCGCCTTGTTGACCATGCGCTGGCGATTGAGGCGGGACTGGCCGGTAAAGGCCGTGCTCTCGATCTCGACTGTGAAGTGGGATTCGCCGGTGCCATCGTCGCCCATGTGGCCCGAGTGCGAGGCGCTGTCGTTGATCACGGCGAGGTGCGTGGGACTAAGGGCTTCGGTCAGGAGTCGTTCGATTTCCTGTGCAACTGGTCCCGTCATGTCTTCCCTTCCTGTGGCTGCATCGCCATGTGGGGCGCAAATGCGTAATGACAAGTTCCACGGCCGCGTCCAGGGCACAGGACGCGTGTGCAATGCCCCCGGTTGCGACGAGCCGGGCGAGTTCCGCGCGCCGGGCGTGCGCTCATCGGGGTTCGATGGGCCGGGCGATTATCGCTGGTTCTGCCTTGAACATGTGCGGCAGTTCAATTCGGGCTACGACTTCTTTGCCGGGATGACGCCGGAGGAGATTCTCAAGGCACAGTCCCCGATTGCCGGGTGGGAGCGCGAGACGCGGGCGTTCCGGCCTGATGCGGGCATCGACCAGGCGCCGCGCTGGGCGGACTTTGCCGATCCGCTCGAAGCGATTGCGCAGCGGGCCAAGGCGCGGCGGGCGGACCATCAGAAGGCGGCCGACGCGGCGCGGCGCGGGATCAGTCCGGACGAGCGCAAGGCCTATGACGCGCTGCATCTGGGCTATGACGCCGACCGGCGGCAGTTGCGGCAGAGCTATTCCGAACTGGTTCGCAAGTATCACCCGGATCGCAACGGTGGGGATCGCAGGTTCGAGGGGCGGCTGCAGGAAGTGGTCGAGGCCTACAATCTGCTCAAGGGCAGCGCCCTTTTCGCCTGAGGGCGGTGCCTGAAACGAAACGGGGCTCCCGAAGGAGCCCCGCCGCACTTTCAGCAGTGTGACCGCAATCAGGCGGCAACAGGTGCCGCATCGCGGACCGACTGATCCACGTGGTCAGCGAACTGCTGGAAGTTGTCGACGAACTTGCGCACGAGTTCCTGCGCGGTCTTGTCGTATTCCTCGCCATCGGCCCAGGCGCCGCGCGGATCGAGCAGCTTGGTGTCGACGCCGGGCACTTCGACCGGAACTTCGAAGCCGAAGTTCGCGTCCTTCTTGAAGGTGGCGCTGTTGAGGCTGCCATCGAGCGCGGCGTTGAGCAGGGCGCGGGTCGCCTTGATCGGCATGCGCTTGATGCCTTCCTGCGTGGCCTTGCCGCCCGACCAGCCGGTGTTGACCAGCCAGCACTTCACGCCGCCCTTGGCGATGCGCTCCTTGAGCAGGTTGCCGTAGACCGACGGGTGGCGCGGCATGAACGGCGCGCCGAAGCAGGTCGAGAAGGTGGCTTCCGGCTCGGTCACGCCGATTTCGGTACCGGCGACGCGGGCGGTGTAGCCCGAGAGGAAGTGGTACATCGCCTGATCGGGCGTGAGGCGCGCGATCGGAGGCAGGACGCCATAGGCATCGGCGGTGAGGAAGATCAGGTTGGCAGGAACCGGGCCGAGGTTCTTTTCCGAGCAGTTCGGAATGAAGTCGATCGGGTACGAACCGCGGCTGTTCTCGGCGAGGCTGTTGTCATCAAGATCGATCGTGCGGGTCTCGGGGTCGATCACGACGTTTTCGAGCACGGTGCCGAAGCGCTTGGTGGTGGCGAAGATTTCCGGTTCAGCTTCGGCCGAGAGGCGGATCATCTTGGCGTAGCAGCCGCCTTCGAAGTTGAACACGGCAGTGTCCGACCAGCCATGCTCGTCATCGCCGATGAGGGTGCGCGAAGCGTCTGCCGAGAGCGTGGTCTTGCCGGTGCCGGAAAGGCCGAAGAACACGGCGGTCTTGCCATCGGGGCCGACGTTGGCCGAGCAGTGCATCGGCATGACGCCCTTGACCGGCAGCAGGTAGTTGAGGATGCCGAACACCGACTTCTTCATTTCGCCGGCATAGGCGGTGCCGCCGATCAGGATCAGCTTCTCGGTGAAGTTGACCGCGACGACGGTTTCGCTGCGGCTGCCATGGCGCGCAGGATCGGCGCGGAAGCTGGGCAGGTCGATGATGGTGTATTCGGGTACGAACGAGGCGAGTTCATCGCTGGTCGGGCGGACCAGCAGGGTGCGGATGAACAGGTTGTGCCATGCGAATTCGTTGATCACGCGGACGTTGACGCGGTGTTCGGGCTGCGAGCCACCGAACAGGTCGGCCACGTAGAGGCGGTCCTTGGCGCCAAGGGCGGCGATGAAGTCAGCCTTGAGGTTGGCGAAGTGCTCCGGCGTCATCGCGACGTTGGTCTTGCCCCACCACACGGTATTCTCGGTCTCGGCATCGCGGACGATGAACTTGTCCTTTGCCGAGCGGCCGGTGTGCTTGCCGGTTTCGACCACGAGCGGACCATCGACGCAGAGCATGCCTTCGCCATTGCGCACGGCATGCTCGACCAGAGGCGCAGTGCCGAGGTTGGCGAACAGCTCTGCCGGTTCGGGATAGCCCTGGCTGGCGAGGGACACGTTCAGGCTGGTATCGGACACTTTGGGCCTCCCGTTGGCGGCGCTTCGGGCAGAGATTTGCCCGCTGGCGCACGGATTGCGAATACGAATGCGCTGATTCTCGGACTGCGCATAGTCACCCCGCTTTGCTGCGTCAAATGACACGCTGCAACGAAGATTTTTTGCGCAGTCAGTTGCATCCTGTGCAACCGCGGCATGCTGCGCCGCAGCGTGATTTGTGCTGGAAGTTGCAAGGTTTGCGCAGGCCCGGTATCGCCCGAAACCATGGTCATGCCGCAACCGCCCCGCGCAGAGAGCCCGGATTCGCCGCGCACCATCGCGCTCGTCGACGATGACCGCAACATCCTAACAACTGTTTCGATCGCGTTGCAAACCGAGGGGTTCGCCACGCGTCTCTACAACGATGGCGACACCGCGCTGAAGGCGCTGCTCGACAACCCGCCCGATCTGGCGGTGTGCGACATCAAGATGCCACGCATGGACGGGCTGGAACTGCTCCGGCGCCTGCGCCAAAAGAGCGACCTGCCGGTCATCTTTCTTACCAGCAAGGACGACGAGGCTGACGAGGCCCTTGGCCTGCAGATGGGGGCAGACGACTACATCGCCAAGCCCTTCAGTCAGCGCCTGCTGGTTGCCCGCATCAAGGCGATATTGCGCCGCAGCGACATTGTGCGGCGCGAAGCCGAAGAACAGGAGCCTGACGGCGAGCCGCTTCCCGAACCGATCCGGCGTGGGCGTCTCCTGATGGACCCTGCCCGCCATGCGGTCACATGGGAAGGCGAGGCGGTTTCCCTGACAGTGACGGAGTTCATGATCCTGGAGGCACTTGCGGTGCGCCCCGGAGTGGTCAAGACCCGCAACCAGCTGATGGACGCGGCCTATCACGATGATGTCTTTGTCGACGACCGCACGATCGACAGCCACATCAAGCGCCTGCGTCGCAAGTTCCGTGCTGTCGATGCCCGCTTTGGTGCGATCGAAACGCTATACGGTGCGGGATACAGCTTTGCCGACGAGTGACTCCGCATCCTCGGGGACAAGGGGCTCGGGCGGTTCCGGGCGCCGTCGGCTGAAGCAGTTGTGGCGCATCCGGGGGGTGTCGCTCACCACCCGTATTCTCTTCGTGAACGTGATTGCGCTGGCCCTGCTGGCAGGCGGATTCTTCTACCTCGACAGTTATCGCACCCAGCTGATCGAGGAGCGCTTCAAGCTGGCCCGGGCAGAGGCCGAAATTGCCGCCGATGCGCTCGATGGTGCCAGCGCCAAGGAGCGGCGGGATCTCATTGCCCGGATCGGCACCGATCAGGTCCTGCGCCTTCGCCTCTACGATGCCGAAAGCCAGCTGCTGGCCGACAGCTTTGCACTGGCACCTCCGTCGTTTGCGCTGATCAATCCCGAGACCGAGCCTTGGTACCAGAAGGCCGCGCGGCTGCTCGACCGGGGCGTCGATTTCATCGTCAACGCGCCGACCGTGGAGCGCTACAGCGATACCTCGGAACAGCCCGCAGGCAGCTGGCCCGAGATCAAGGCGGCGCGCACATCGGGCCGCACCGAGGTGTTCCTGCGCTATGCCCCTGACCGTACGCCGGTCATCACGGCCGCCACGCCTGTCGGCGACAAGGGCGAAGTCTTGCTGACCCTGCGCAATGCCCTCGACGTGACACAGTCGGTTCGCGATGCGCGCCAGACTCTGGTGATCATCATCGGCATTGCTCTGCTACTGTCGGTGCAGTTGTCGCTGTTCCTTGCCCGGACCATCGTCCAGCCGCTGCGGGCGCTGGTGCGCGCTGCCGTGCGCGTGCGGCTGGGGCGTGAGCGCGAAGTTGTTGTGCCGCGCCTGCCCGACCGTGGCGACGAGATCGGCCTGCTCGCCCGCGCCGTGTCGGACATGACCACTGCCCTGCGCCAGCGCATCGATGCGGTGGAGACTTTTGCTGCGGACGTGGCGCACGAACTCAAGAACCCGCTGGCGTCCTTGTCGAGCGCGCTCGAGACGATGGAGCGGGTCGAGGACCCGGCCCTGCGCCGCCAGCTTTCCGACATCGCCGCGCATGACGTGCAGCGGATCGACCGACTGATCACCGAGATCGCCGATGCCAGCCGCATCGATGCGGAGCTCAGCCGTGCGACCTTCGAACCGGTCGATCTTGCCGCGCTGGCCTCGCAGGTCGTGGGGGCGCGCGATGTCCGGTCCAGCGCGAATGTGCCGATCCGGATGGAACGTCTGGGGGGCGAGACGGTGGTGCCTGGCGATGCCGCGCGGCTGGAGCGGGTGTTGGAGAACCTGCTCGACAATGCCGTCTCGTTCTCGCCTTCAGGTGGAAGCGTGGATGTGCAGGTCTGGGGTGATGGAGATGCGGCGCATATCGTGGTCAGCGATCAGGGGCCGGGGGTGCCGGTGGCCGAGCGTGAAAAGGTGTTCGAGCGGTTCCATTCAGTGCGGCCAGCCGAGGAGGCCTTTGGCGCGCACAGCGGGCTGGGACTCGCGATCGCGCGGACGATTGCCGAAGCGCATGACGGGACGCTGACGATCCATGATCGACCGGATGGTTTGAATGGAGCTTACTTCCTGCTGAGCGTTCCGCTTGCGGTCGAGGAGGCAGCCGAGTGAGCCGGGCCATCCAGCTGACCTGCGTCGCGATCGGCGGCCGGGCTGTCTTGATCGATGGCCCTTCGGGCAGCGGCAAGTCTAGCCTTGCGCTGGCGCTGATCGACCGCGGTGCTGTGCTGGTCGGCGATGATGGGGTGATGATCGCAGATCGGGGCGGGCAGTTGCTGGTGTCTCCGCATCCGAACACGATGGGCAAGCTCGAGGTGCGCAATCTCGGCATTCTTGATTTTCCGGTTTCGCCACCTGTGCCTGCTGCTCTGTTCGTCCGGCTTTCGGACCAGGCACCGCGTTTTGTCGATCAACCGGAATGGATCCGGATCGAGGATGTCCGGCTTCCCCTGATAGGGCTCTGGCCGGATTCGCCGGTTCTCGCCCTGCGGGTCGAGCTGGCGCTCGCGCGCTATGGATTGCCGGTTTCCTGATTGGGGACAGGTCCTTTTTGCGGACTTTCCAACCGCGCTGCAAAGGCGCAAAGCAATCGGGCAATGGCGCAAGACTCAAGCCTTTCGGATTCTGCTCCCCAGCGCATCCTTCTGGTCACTGGCCTGCTTGGTGCGGGCAAGACGACGGCGTTGCGCACGCTCGAGGATCTTGGCTGGGAAGCGATCGACAACTTTCCGATTCGCCTGCTTGATCGCCTACTCGAAACCGAACCGGGCTCGGCACGGATGGAAGCGGGCACGCCCATGGCGATCGGCTTCGACACGCGTACGCGCGGCTTCGATCCGGCGCGGACGATCCAGCTGGTCAAGAAGCTCTCGCAGCGCAAGGACCTGCAGGTCACCACGCTGTTCCTCGACTGTGCCGGCACGGAACTTGAGCGCCGCTACAACGAGACGCGCCGCCGCCACCCGATGAGCGAGGACAAGCCGGCGGTGACGGGCATTGCCGCCGAGCGCGAGTTGCTGGAGCCGCTGCGGCGCTGGGCCGATCTCGTCATCACCACCACCAGTTTCACCGCGAACGATCTGCAGCAGGCGATTCGCGCGCAGTTCGGGCAGGAGACGCCCGCGCCCACGACGCTGTCGATCAGCAGCTTCGGTTTCTCGCGCGGGACCCCCCCATTGGCCGACCTCGTGTTCGACATGCGCTTCCTGGCCAATCCACACTGGGTCGACGAACTGCGCCCGCAGACCGGGCAGGATGCACCAGTCGGACATTATATCCGGCAGGATCCCGCCTTTTTCGAGGCTTTCGGCCGCATTCGCGATCTCCTGCTGCTGCTGCTTCCGCGCTACCAGGCGCAGGGCAAGGCCTATGTCCACGTCGCATTCGGCTGCACCGGCGGGCGGCATCGCTCGGTGTTCATGGCTGAACAGATTGCTTCCGCCTTGCGCGAGGCGGGATTTTCACCCACATTGCTGCATCGCAACCTCGCGTCACGCGCGGCTGACCTTCTCGAGGGCCAGAAGCATTGATCAAGCGGGGAAGAACAACCTTGGGCGGGGCAGCACTGGAAGCCATGCATTTCGATTCCCAGTCGTCTTGCGTGCCCCGCACTTGCGCAAAGCTCGCGTTCATCGCGGATAGCGCACAGTGTCCGGCCGCACTTCGGAGCCTGCCCCTTTCATGATCGGTCTCATTCTGGTTACCCACGGCGCTCTTGCCGACGAATTCATTCATGCCATGGAGCATGTCGTCGGGCGGCAAAGCGACGTGATCGGCGTCTGCATCGGCCCCAACGATGACATGGAAAAACGCCGCAAGGAAATCGCCGACGCGATAAAGCGCGTCGACAGCGGCGAAGGCGTGATCATCCTGACCGACCTGTTCGGCGGGACGCCCTCGAACCTCGCCATCTCGCTGATGCAAGCGGGACGCGTCGAAGTGATTGCCGGGATCAACCTGCCCATGCTGATCCGTCTGGCCAAGGCTCGCAATTGCATGGGCGTCAAGGAAGCGACAGCCGCCGCGCGCGATGCGGGGCGGAACTACATAACGATCGCCTCCGAGTTTCTGGGACAGGATGCATGAGATGGCAGAACAGGGTTACGTCACCCGCGAGACGGTGACGATCGTCAACCAGCGCGGCCTCCATGCGCGGGCCAGCGCCAAGTTCGTCAACGCCGTGGCCAAGCTGCCGGCTGGCTTCGAGGTGACGGTGGCGAAGGACGGAACAGACGCTGCCGGAGGGTCGATCCTCGGCTTGATGATGCTGGGCGCGGCCAAGGGCGATACGGTGGACGTGAGCGTCGCCGGGCCTGAAGGCGAGGCTGAAGCGATCCTCATGAAGCTCACCGGCCTGATCAAGGACGGCTTCGGCGAAGACTAACGGTTGCTGCGAACCGTTCAGTCGCGCATGGGGATGCCATGACGCGCAAGATCATCACCGGCTATTCCAACCCGACGGTAAAGTTTGTCCGCAGCTTGCGCGAGAAGAAGCACCGGCGGCGCGAGCGCAAGTTCCTTGCCGAGGGGCTGCGCCTGCTGACGGACGCGCGCGAGGGCGGGCGGCTGCCGGAAATCCTGCTGATGGCGCAGGGGCGCGAAGGGCATCCGCTGCTTGATGAGCTTGAGGCAGATGTTGCCCGTGCTGGCGGCGAGGTGATCGAATTGCCGCTGGACATCCTCGCCAAGGTGACGGGCAAGGAAAACCCGCAGGCGGTAGCGGGCGTGTTTGCCGAGTGGGATACTTCGATCCGGCTGATTGATCGCAATGCCGCGCCGATCTGGCTGGTGGCGCATGCGATGCGCGATCCGGGCAATCTCGGCACCATGCTGCGTACGGCCGATGCGGTGGGTGCGGGAGGGCTGATCCTGATCGACGATTGCGTCGACCCATTCTCCGTCGAGGCGGTGCGGGCGAGCATGGGGGCGATCTTTACCGAGCGGCTGGCGCAGGCGCGGTGGGACGAGTTCATTGGCTGGCTGCGGCAGGGCGAGGGGCAACTCGTGGCGGCATCCCTGCGCGAGGCAGTACCCTATCGCGGTGCGCCTTATGCCAGCCCGTGCTTCGTGATGGTCGGCAATGAATCGCGCGGGCTGCCCGAGGATTACGAGATGGCCTGCGACTTGCGCGTGACCATGCCGATGAAGGGGCGCGCGGATAGCCTGAACGCGGCTGTGGCCGGCGCGGTACTGGCCTACGAAGTCGTTGCCAGCCTTCCTGAATAACCACGTATCAGCCGGTTAATCGCACGCTCAGTCGCGCGGGCGCAGGGTAACGCCATGCGCACGACTCTCGCCCTGATTGCAGTTTCAGCCTCGCTACTGGCGGGTTGTGCGACTGCGCCTTCGGGCAGTGCCGAGCTTGCCGGCACGAGTTGGACGATCGTGCGCGTGGACGGCGCGGCGCCGGTGGTACCGACAAAGGCTTCCCTCAAGTTCGAGGACGAACGGCTTAGTGCGAACGTCGGCTGTAATGGCATTGGCGGTGATTATCGCGTCGATGGCTTGCGGCTGATTGCGGGGCCGCTGATGGCAACGCGGATGTTCTGCGATGGGCCGGTGTGGCAGCAGGAAGAGGCGATCAATGCGCTTCTCTCGGCGGCACCCGAGATCGACCGGCATGGGCGGACCATGCGGTTGGTATCAGGCGGACATGCACTCGATCTGGAATTGAGCGAGAGTTGATCAGTCGCCCGCGATGAACGCAGTGATCTGCCACTGCCCATCTTTGGGTTCGGCAATAAGGCGATAGTCGAGCAGGCTGCGAAGCTTGCGGGTTTCGATCCAGCCCTTGGTCCCATCATGCGTGGTGACGCGGATGGCCTTTGCGTCGGTATCGAAGTCCATCGGATCGATGCCGACGATGGTCCATCCGGCATCTTCGATTGGCTTGCCGCCGACCTTGTCTAGCATTGCCGTGTCCTCATCCAGCACCAGCATCGCGCTATAGCTGTCGATGTCCTCGGGTACGTTCCAGAACACCCACGGCATCGCCGCGAGCCCGCCTTGCATGGCGCAGCCGAGCGGCAGGATCGCATCGAGTTCCTGCCAGAGCTTGGTTTCGGGATCGTTGAGGCGCTTGACCAGTTCGGTGGGGCCATTGCCGCCGCCGTAATCGAGCGCGATGTCGGGTGCTGCGAGCTTGGCAAGTGCCTGGGCATCGCGAGACTTGATGGAGGAAGCCAGGGCCTTGCGGAAAGCAGGCCAGCCGGGTTGCTTCGAGCAATTGTCCTGCGGGGCGTAGCGGGCTGCCGTGAGCGAGGCGGGCGTCGGGGTTGCGACTTCGCTTGCTTCGGGTTCCGGCGCGCTGGCTGCTTCTGAAGCTGGCGCGGGCGAAGGCGCGACTGCTGATAATGCCTTTGCGCTCGGTGATGCATGCGGCTCAGTCCCACTCTCGCACCCCGTCAGAGCCGCAAGTGCGGCTGTGGCGGTGAGGAGAGGGCTGAGCCTGCCTGTCATTCTGCCGCGACGTCTCCTGCGTCATTGGCAATCGCTGCCAGCGCCGGAGTTTCCGCATCGGCGTAGCGCGGCGCGGATTCGACGAGGGGGACCTCCTCCAGTTCACGCTTGCCGATCTCGATGTGCTTGTCCTTCAGGCGGCGGCCTGCGGACAGCACGTTGCGTTCGAAGCTGCCGACGAACTTGTTGTAGTTGCTGACCGCGCTGTCGAGCCCATTGCCGACGCGCTTGAGGTGTTCGGCGGCAACGGCGAGGCGGTCATAAAGCTCGCCACCCATCTTGCCGATCTCGCGCGCTTCGCGAGCCAAGCCATCCTGACGCCAGACTTGCGCGACGGTGCGGGCGATGGCGACGAGGTTGGTGGGGCTGGCGAGAAGCACGCGGCGTTCGAAGGCGAAGTCCCAAAGCGAAGGGTCACGCTCGAGCGCTGCGGCGATGAAGTGTTCGCCGGGGACGAACATCAGCACGTAATCGGGCGCTTCCTCGAACTGCGACTGGTAGGACTTGGCGCCCAGCGTCTGGATGTGGTTGCGCATCGACTGGACGTGGGCGTTCAGCGCGATCTTGCGGGTGTCATCGTCCTCGGCCTCGAACGCATCCTGATAGGCGTTGAGCGAAACCTTGGCGTCGATCACCAGCAGCTTGTTGCCGGGTACGCGGACGATCGCATCGGGACGCAGGCGGCCTTCGTCGGTATCGACCGAATGCTCGGTGATGAAATCGGTGTGTTCGGACAGGCCGCACTGTTCCAGCACGTTGCGCAGCTGCAGTTCGCCCCAGCGGCCGCGCGTCTTGGGGCCATTGCGCAAGCTGTTGCCGAGTTGCGCGGCGGCGGCGCGCACGGCTTCCTGTCCGTCGCGCATCGACTGGATCAGGCCGGTAAGCTGGCCGAATGAATCCACCCGCTGCTTCTCGAGGCTCTGCACCTGCTCTTCGTAGCTCTTGAGGCGCTGGTCGACCGGGGCGAGCAGCGACTTGAGGCGTTCCGCACTGGTCTTCTCGCTTTCCTCGAAGCGGGCCTGCGCGCGGTTGAGGAAGGCTTCCTGTGCCTTTTCCAGCACCTTGTTGCCCGCGTTCTCGAATTCCTTGCGCAGCGCTTCCTGCGCCTCGATCAACAGGCGCTTCTGCTCGGCGAAGTTCTCGGCATCAGCCTTCATGCGTTCGAGTTCGGCTCGCAGTGCTTCGCGCTCGGCCCGAACCTGCGAGAGTTCGGCGCGGACCTGATCGGCATCGGCGGCGCGCTGCTGCGCGGCGGCGAGGGCGGGGGCGAGTTCATCGCGCTGGCGGCGGACGTCCTGCAGTTCGGCCAGGCCGGATTCCAGCGCCTTGGCGCGTTCTGCCGTAGCGGCGAGGTCGACCGTCATCGACTTTACGGTGCCCTCATGCGCCTTCGCCTCGGCATCGCGGCTGTCATGACGCGCGCGCCATTCGGCAACTGGGCGTGAGCCGAGGAACCAGCCGATTGCCAGACCGGCGACGAGAGCTAAGATTGAGATAACTTCTGTCATTAAACGCCTCAGTGCAGCAGTTGCCGGCGGAGCTTCCCCCGCCGGCCGCTGTGTCTGGTGATGCTCAGAGAACTCCGAGCAAGTCTTTCAACGCCTCCTGCTCAGTCGCAAAAGCAATCTGCGAAACGAGCAGGACTTGGCCGTTTGCGGAAAGCAAGAGCCAATGGACGCCATCATTTAACCAGCACAGCGAATAGAGCCGATTTCTCACGGCTTTCTCCTGCTGTGATGTTGGGCGAACGGCATCTAGCGGAGACTGAGTGCCTGTTGTCCGGGCTTAGCGCGCGTTCTCTTTCGAGGGCAACGATTGGCCGGATAAGACCACTGTGCATTCAGAATCGGGCTATTTGCAATTCGGCACCGAACCCCAAAAAACCGGTGCGTTGAGAGAGTATCTCAAGCGAGCGTAATTTCAATGATCGACTGCGTCTCTTTTCCACGACTACCTCCGCAATCGACCAGATGGTTCGTTAAATCGACCAGACCAACCGTGGAACAGAAGGGCGTCCGGCCCGCTAAAGCCTTTGCAGACTACGGAGAGCGCTCATGTCGATCGAGAAGATGATTTCGGAACACCCGCAGGTGGGCGGCAACTACAACGCCTCACTGGGGCTAGCGGTGAAGCATGCCGTTTACTGCTCGGCGATCTGCAATTCCTGCGCCGATGCCTGCCTTGCCGAGGCGATGGACATGGACCAGTGCATCCGCACTTGCCTTGATTGCTCGGACGTTTGCGCCGCGACGAGCCGGATTGCGATGCGGCGGACGGGTTCGAACCGCGAGCTGATCCGGGCGCAGCTGGCCGTGTGCATCAAGGCTTGCGAGATCTGCGAGGCCGAGTGCGCCAAGCATGACCACGCCCATTGCCGCCGCTGCGCGCAGATGTGCCGGGAATGCGCCAACGATTGCCGCACGGCGCTGGAAGATCTGGATCGCGAGGTGCATGAGGCCGCCTGAGTGAACCCAGAGCGCGCGGCCTCAACGCGTCAGGCGACCTTGCGCAGCTTATGGAGCTTCTTGAGCGCCATGTTGCGCTTGAGGCGCGAGAGGTGGTCGATGAAGAGCACGCCTTCGAGGTGGTCCATCTCGTGCTGGAGGCAGGTGGCCATAAGGCCGTCCATGTCCTCCTCATGGGTGTTCCCCTCGAGGTCCTGCCAGCGCGCGCGGATGCGGGCGGGGCGTTCGACTTCGGCGTAGATCTCGGGCACCGAGAGGCAGCCTTCCTGGTAGAGGCTGTGCTCTTCCGACGGATCGAGGATTTCGGGGTTGATGAAGACCCGCGGTTCCTTCTTGGTCGGCTGGTGGTGATGGTGGTGGCCGTCGTGATCGCAGGCGACGGGTTCGGCATCGGGATCATCGGGCTGCAGATCGATCACCAGCACGCGCAGTGGCACGCCCACCTGTATCGCGGCGAGGCCGATGCCGGGGGCATCGTACATCGTCTCGAACATGTCTTCGACCAGCGTCTTGAGCTCGTCGTCGAACTTCTCGACGGGGACGGAGACCTGCTTGAGGCGCGGGTCGGGGACTTCGATGATTTCGCGGATGGCCATGGGGGGCAGATAAGGAATGTGCGGGGGAGTCGCAAGGGTGGTGCTTTGGCGCGGGCGCTGGATGCCCACCCCCGACCCCTTCCGGGAGGGGAGATGAAAGCGGTGTTCCCTGCCTGCGCCCCCGCGAAGGCGGGGGCCTCGTTCGGTTCACTGAACGGTTCGGTATAACACCGAGGTCCCCGCCTGCGCGGGGACTCAGCAGTTTGTCACGCCACTGGTCGCCTTGCCCGCAGCGCCTGTGCGAGCGTGCCCTCGTCGAGGTAATCGAGTTCGCCGCCGACCGGCAGGCCGTGTGCGAGTTGGGTGACGCGGACGGGAGCGTCCTCCAGCCGTTCGGCGATGTAGTGCGCTGTTGTCTGGCCTTCGAGGGTGGCGTTCATGGCGAGGACGACTTCGTCGATGCCGCCCTGGCCCACTCGGGTCAGCAACTGGCCTATCGTAAGGTCTTCGGGGCGCACGCCTTCCAGCGCCGAGAGCCTGCCGCCGAGCACGTGGTACTTGCCGGTGAACAGCCGGGCGCGGTCCAGGGCCCAGAGGTCGGCCACTTCCTCGACCACGCAGATCGAGCGGGCGTCGCGGCGCGGGTCGGTGCAGATGCCGCAGGGGTTGGTGGTATCGACGTTGCCGCAGACCTCGCATTCGACCAGCAGTTCCTGCACCTGGGTCAGGGCCTTGAGCAGCTGGGGCAGCGCGGTCTCGCGCCGCTTGATCAGCCACAGCACGGCGCGGCGCGCGGAACGGGGGCCAAGCCCGGGAAGACGCGCCAATGCGCCGGAAAGTGCCTCGATCTCTTGCGATGCCATGGCAGCACAGATAGGGCCGGGGGCGACAAACGGAAGGCCTTGCAGACAGCTTATGCGCATCATCTTCATGGGGACGCCCGATTTCGCGGTGCCGACGCTGGAAGCGCTGGTCGCTGCGGGGCACGAGGTGGTTGCCGCCTACAGCCAGCCGCCGCGTCCGGCCGGGCGGGGCAAGAAGTTGCAGCCCTCGCCGGTGCATCTGGCGGCAGAGGCGCATGGCATTGAAGTGCGCACGCCGGTTTCACTGAAGGGGCCGGAGGAGCAGGCGGCTCTTGCGGCGCTGGAGGCCGATGTGGCGGTGGTCGCAGCCTATGGGCTGATCCTGCCGCAGGCGGTGCTGGATGCGCCGCGCCTCGGGTGCCTCAACGTCCACGGATCCATTCTGCCGCGCTGGCGCGGGGCGGCGCCGGTACAGCGGGCGATCCTTGCGGGGGACGAGACGACCGGCGTCACCATCATGCAGATGGAGCGCGGGCTCGATACAGGGCCGATGCTGGCGAAGGTGGAAACGCCGGTCGATGGCAAGACGGCGGGGGAGCTGACTTCGGAACTGGCGGAGAAGGGCGCCGCCCTGATGGTCCGGGTGCTGGCTGACCTTGCGGCCTATCCGTCTGTGGTGCAGCCGGAGGAGGGCGTCACTTACGCGCACAAGATCGACAAGGTGGAGAGCCGGTTGGACTTCACGCGCGATGCTGTGGAGGTTGAGCGGCAGGTCCGCGCGTTTGCCCCTGCGCCAGGCGCGTTCTTCGAACTTGAGGGCGAGCGCTATCGCGTACTTGCCGCCGAGGTTGTTGCCGTCACCGGAGAGGCGGGCGTGACGCTCGACGATGGACTGACCATTGCCTGCGGTTCGGATGCGGTCCGCCCGACATTGATCCAGCGCGCAGGCCGTCCCACAATGGATACGGCATCGCTCCTGCGCGGGCGGGCGATTTCGGCGGGGACGCGGCTCGGCTGATGCGGTTTGCCCTCACTCTCGAATGGAACGGCGGGCCCTACATGGGCTTCCAGCGTCAGACGCACGGACCTTCGGTGCAGCAGGCGGTGGAGGAGGCGGTCGCATCCGTTACCGGCGAGGCCGTGGTGCTCAACGCAGCGGGGCGGACCGACACCGGGGTGCACGCGCTGGGAATGCGCGCCCACTTCGATCTCTCGCGCGATTTCGATCCGTTCCGCATGATGGAGGCGCTCAATGCGCAGTTGCGGATCGCGAAACATCCGGTGGCCGTGCTGGATTGCATCGAGGTGGCGGACGACTGGCATGCGCGGTTTTCGTGCACCGGGCGGTCCTACGAGTATCGCATCGTCAATCGCCGCGCACCGCTGACGCTGGAATTGGGGCTTGCTTGGCGGATCGGCAAGCCGCTCGATGCAGCCGCAATGCACGAGGCGGCACAGGCGCTGGTGGGGCATCACGATTTCACCACGTTCCGCTCGGTCCATTGCCAGTCGGCGAGTCCCGTAAAGACGCTCGACCGGCTTGAAGTGCGGCGCGAGGGTGACCGGGTGATCATCGAGGCAGCGGCGCGCAGCTTCCTGCACCATCAGGTGCGCTCGATGGTCGGGTGCCTTGCGCTGGTGGGGCAGGGGCAGTGGCGCGTGGGTCAGGTAGCCGAGGCGCTCGCAGCAAAAGACCGTAGCAAATTAGGACTTAACGCGCCCGCCGAAGGTCTATACTTCGTCTCCGCAACATATCCCGGAGAGTGAAAAATGACCGAACTTCAAGGCCAGCGCATCGTCTCGCAGCTCGATTCCGACGGCACACTGACTGTCAGCCTTGAAGAGTTCACCCTGCCTGCGCCCGAGGGGCGGCAGGTGGTGATCCGGGTGGAAGCAACGCCGATCAATCCATCGGACCTTGGCCTGCTGTTTGGTCCTGCCGACGTTACCAATGCCGAGTTCTCGCCCGGCAAGATCGTGGCGCGGATGCCCGAACCGGCGGTGCGTGCGATGGCGGCGCGGCACGGTGCAGCGATGCCGGTGGGCAACGAGGGCGCAGGCACGGTCGTCGCGGCGGGCGATGCGCCGGAAGCGCAGGCACTGCTCGGAAAGCGCGTGACCTGTTTCCCCGGCGGCATGTACTCGACCTTGGCTGTGGCTGATGCCGGCATGTGCCTTGAGCTCGCCGAGGGCATCACCGCAGAGCAAGGCGCTTCGGCGTTCGTCAACCCGCTGACCGCGCTGAGCTTTACCGAAACCATGCGGCACCTCGGCCATAGCGCGCTGGTGCATACTGCGGCGGCATCGAACCTCGGGCAGATGCTGGTGAAGATCTGCCAGGCTGACGGCATTCCGCTGGTCAACATCGTCCGCAACGATGCGCAGGTGGCCATCCTCAAGGGGATCGGCGCCGAACATGTGGTCGACAGCTCGAAGGACTCGTTCCTTGACGATCTCGCTGCTGCCATGAGTGCAACCAAGGCGACGATGGCGTTCGATGCCATTGGCGGGGGCAAGCTGGTCAGCCAGATCCTGACCGTGATGGAGCAGGTGGCCAATTCGGGCGCGGCCTACAGCCGCTACGGGTCGAACAGCCCCAAGCACGCCTTCATCTATGGCGCGCTCGACCTCTCGCCGACGGTGCTGACCCGCAACTTCGGCTTCAACTGGGACGTCTCCGGCTGGCTGCTGACGCCGTGGATGGGCCGCTTGGGTGGCGAAGTCGTTGACAAGATGCGTCGCCGCGTCATGTCCGAACTGACCACCACCTTCGCCAGCAATTACAAGGCGCGGGTGACGCTCGAGCAGGCACTGAGCCGCGAGGCTGCGGTCGATTACAACGCACGCCGGACAGGCGAGAAATACCTGATCACGCCGAACGGATGATCCAACGAAAAAGGCCCCCGCAAACACGGGGGCCTTTTCATTTTGCAGCTGCCGCGATCACCCGCGGTGCGCGACGCTTTCCGGCAGGTCCTTGCCGAAGACGCGCTGATAGTATTCGGCCACCAGAACGCGTTCGGTTTCGTCGCACTTGTTGAGGAACGAGAGGCGGAACGAGAAGCCGACGTCGTTGAAGATCTGGCTGTTCTGCGCCCAGCTGATCACCGTACGCGGGCTCATCACGGTCGAGATGTCGCCATTGATGAAGCCCTGACGGGTCAGGTTCGCCACACGGACCATGTCGGTGACGATCTTGGGGTCCAGCGTCGGCACCTTCTTGCTGACGATTTCGACCTCGGTCGATTCGGCCAGGTAGTTCAGTGCGACGACGAGGTTCCAGCGGTCCATCTGGCCCTGGTTGATCGCCTGCGTGCCATGGTAGAGGCCCGAGGTGTCGCCAAGGCCCACCGTGTTGGCCGTGGCGAACAGGCGGAAGTGCTTGTTCGGGCGGATCACGCGGTTCTGGTCGAGTAGCGTGAGCTTGCCTTCGGTTTCCAGCACGCGCTGAATCACGAACATCACGTCCGGGCGGCCGGCGTCGTATTCGTCGAAGACAAGCGCGGTCGGCGTCTGCAGCGCCCAGGGGAGAAGGCCTTCGCGGAATTCGGTGACCTGCAACCCGTCGCGCAGCACGATGGCATCACGGCCGACGAGGTCGATGCGGCTGATGTGCGCGTCGAGGTTGATGCGGATGCACGGCCAGTTGAGGCGCGCGGCAACCTGTTCGATGTGAGTCGACTTGCCGGTGCCGTGATAGCCCTGAACCATCACGCGGCGGTTATAGGCAAAGCCTGCAAGGATCGCGAGGGTGGTGTCCGGATCGAACACGTAGGTGTCGTCGCGATCGGGCACGCGCTCATCGGCGCGGCTGAACGCGGGGACCTTCATGTCGATGTCGATGCCGAAGGTCTCGCGGACATCGATTTCGGTGTCGGGCGCGGCGAGCAGCGTCGTCGCGTGGCTGTTCGGAAGTTCGCTCATCGCTGCCTCGCCTATACGGGCGGGCGCGGTGCTGCAATAAGGTTTCACGGAACCTGTCCGATAGAATGGGAGAATTTCGATGAAGCTCTACGGCGCGATGCTTTCGCCGTTCGTGCGCAAGGTGGCGGTTGTCCTTACGGAAAAGGGCATTTCCTTCGATCTGGCGCGCGGCGGGCCGGGCAGCTCCGATCCCGAATTCCTGGCCTGCAGCCCTTTGGGCAAGATTCCAGCGATCGATGACGATGGCTTCCAGCTGGCCGATTCGACGGCAATCGCGATGTACCTTGATGCTCAATACCCTGAGCCGCGCCTGATGCCCGACGATGCCAAGCTGCGCGGCAAGGCGGTGTTCTGGGACGAGTTCGCCGATACCGTGCTTGGTGCGTCCGGCCTCAAGATCCTGTTCAACCGCCTGGTCGGGCCGAAGCTGCTCAAGACCGGCGGGGACGAGGCGATTGCCCTGCAGGGCGAAGCCGAACTGCCGCGCTGGATCGACTGGCTCGAATCGGCCGTGCCCGATGAGGGCTGGCTGCTGGGCGAGACCTTCACCCTTGGCGACATCGCCGTGGCGTCGACTTTCCGGACGCTGGCCTATGTCGGCCACGGCGTGGATGCAACGGCGCGGCCCCGGACGGCAGCGTGGTACGCCCGCGTAACGGCGCGTCCGGCATGGGCGGCCGTCGCAGCGCAGGAGGAGCCGATCGCGCAGCGCATCATGGCCATGTGACATACGGGCCGGGAGCGGTCCTCGGCTCCCGGCACTCGCTTGGCCGCATCGGGCTTGCAACAGCCCCTGAAAGACGCCGACCTTCCCCCCTTCAACCTGCCGCGCGAATGCGTGCCGCCAGTTGCGGGGAGAGTCGGTCGATGTCGAGATTCACGTTCTACACCAATCCCATGTCGCGAGGGCAGATCGCGCGCTGGGCGCTGCATGAAGTGGGTGCCGCCTACGACACCGTGCTGGTCGACTGGCAGGCAAAGCCGCAAGCGCTCCTTGCCGCCAACCCTATGGGCAAGGTGCCGACGCTTGTTCACCATGCCGACGAGGGCGATCATGTCGTTACCGAATGCGCGGCGATCTGCCTCTATCTGGCCGAAGTCTTTCCCGAATCCGGACTCGGCCCGCAAGACCACGAGCGCGCGGCCTATCTGCGCTGGACCTTCTTTGCAGCGGGGCCGGTGGAGCAAGCGGTGACGGCCCGAAGTCTGGGCTTCGATCCCAAGGAGCCGCGTCAGCAGGGCATGGCAGGATTCGGCAGTTATGACCGCACGGTGGACGCGCTCGCCGGGCACCTGGTGCAGAATGCCTATGTCTGTGGCGACCGGTTCACCATGGCGGACGTCTATGTCGGCAGCCACGTCGACTGGGGCGTCGGCTTCAAGTCCCTGCCGGAGCGACCGGAGTTCACGGCCTATCTCGAGCGTGTGAGGGCGCGACCGGCTTATGCCGAGGCGAAGGCCATCGATATGCACCTGATCGCGGAGATGCAGTCATGACCGTCCCCCCACTTACCCTGTGCCTGTGGTACAACGGTGATGCCGAGGAGGCTGCGAACTTCTATGCGGCCACTTTCCCTGACAGCCATGTAACCGCCGTCCATCGTGCGCCGACCGACTTTCCCGGTGGTTCCGCCGACACCGTGCTGACCGTCGAGTTCTCGGTTCTCGGCACGCCCTGCATGGGCCTCAACGGCGGACCGCAGTTCCCGCATAGCGAGGCGTTCTCGTTCCAGGTGGCGACCGACACGCAGGAGGAGACCGACCGTTATTGGAATGCCATCGTCGGCAACGGCGGGGCGGAGAGCGCCTGCGGCTGGTGCAAGGACAAGTGGGGCCTTAGCTGGCAGATCACTCCGCGCGTGTTGACCGAGGGCATGGGTCATCCCGACGCGGATGTTCGCGCCCGGGTCTTCACCGCGATGATGACCATGCACAAGATTGATCATGCAACAATCGAAGCCGCAGCAAGAGGAGACGCGTGATGCTTGCGCTCTATGGCCACCCGTTCTCGTCCTACACGTGGAAGGCGCTGATTGCGCTTTACGCCAATGCAACGCCATTCACGTTCCATAGCCTCGACGCCGAGAACCCGGATCACGAGGCCGCCTATGCGAGGGTGCGGGAGGCCAGCCCGATGGGTAAATTTCCGCTGCTGGTGGACGGATCTCGCGTGGTGTTCGAGGCGACTTCGATCGTCGAGTATCTCGCGCTGCACTATCCCGGACCGGCGCCGCTGATCCCTGCGGATGCGGATCAGGCGATCGGTACGCGCATGATCGACCGGGTGTTCGACAACTATGTGATGAACGCGATGCAGGACAGCGTGGACGACGCGATCCGGCACGGATCGGTGTCGGCAGAAGTGCAGGCTCGAGTCGAGGAGCGGGTGACGCAGGCCTATCGCTGGATCAATCACTGGCTGGCCGGGTATCAGATGCCGAAATCGGTCAGCCTGATCGAATGCGCCGCAGCCCCGTCGTTGTTCTACGCCGACTGGGTGGTCCGCATACCTGAAGACTGCGCCCGGCTTCG
>JBKBUD010000120.1:0-5751 GCA_046290865.1 Novosphingobium sp.
CCACGTCATAGCGGGCGTTGCCGAACGCTGGCGGCAGGAAGCTGAGCTGCGAAATCGGCAGGAGTCCCGAGAAGATCGTCGGGCGTTCCTGGTCCTGCACAGAGTGGAACCAGGTTGGCCCGGTCACGCGGTAGTCGGCACGGAACAGCAGCTTGGCATTGTCCGTCAGCGGCGCGGTGATTTCCGAACCCAGGTTCAGCGTCCAGTCGGCAGTGTAGGGCGACTTGTTGCCCACCGTGTAGGGCCGCGAGGCGTTCTTCTTGATCTCGCTGTCGGTCACGTTGAACGAGCCGAACACCTTCCAGCCATCGACCACCTTGCCGGTCAGGTTGATTTCCGCGCCCTTGATGTCGACGCGGTCGATGTTCGAGACCACGCGCAGCAAGCCGAAATCGCCGACGAAGAACTCGAAGAACTGCATGTCGGTGACGCGGGTGTAGTACCCGGCGAGGTCGTAGGTGATGCGGCCGTCGAACAGCTCGCCCTTTACGCCGGCTTCGAAGGCGCTGGAGCGTTCCTTGCGGTACTGGTCATTGATCGTGACGCCCGCATTGATCGTGCCGGGGGTGACGCCGTTGTTGAAGCGGGTGTTGACCACGGCTGAGGAGCCCTGGTTGTTGAAGCCGCCCGATTTGAAGCCGATGCCCCAGTTGGCGTAGAGGTTCAGTGCATTCGTCGGATGGTAGCTCAGCGTCACCTTGGGCTGGAGTTGCTTGAATGTGGCGTTCTGCGGGGTGAATGCCCCGAAGGCGAGACCCGGATTGATCGGGCCGCCGGTGAACGGATCGGTCGCGTTCGGGACGAGCGAGTTGGCCGCGCGGTCCTCGATGTCATAGCGCAGTGCGATGCCACCGGTGAACACCTCCGACGGCTTCCACTCGGCCGAACCGAATGCCGCATAGACGTTGGTACGGAACTTGTCGGCAAGTAGCAGGGAGGTCGGGTTCTTGGTGTCCGGCGCGTTGTAGAGCTCCTTGATCACGCCCTGCCCGGTGTCGCCGCCGAGGCTGACGCCGGTCTTGCGGTCGATGTGCAGATAGTACGCACCGAGCTGCCAGGTGAGCGGCCCATCAGTGTTCGACAGAAGGCGGATCTCGGTGCTGAAATCCTTCTGGTTGCGAAGCTGGTACTGGATGCCGTCGCAGGTCGTCGGGCTGTAGGGTCCGAAAGTCGATCCGTTCGTCGGAGCGAACAGGAACGGCACGGGGATCGCGCCGATGCCGCCGGGCTGGTTGACCGGATAGCCGGTCAGCGCCGCCGTGCTGCTGAAGCACTTGCCAACGGTGCTCGCCACGCGCGGGTCGGCGTTGGTGATGTAGCGCGCGAAGTCCGCCGAGGTGCCATCGGCGACGAGGTCCTGCTTGACGTCGGAGTAGAGCGCCCAGGCGACGAGCTTCATGCCGTTGCCGAACTCCTGGTCGAGCTTGATCGAGGCGTCGATGCTCTTCTGGTCGTTGGTGGCGCGGATGTTGTTGTAGAAATTGAACTGGTGCTTGTTCACGTCCTCATAGAACGCCGGGTTCACCGTGCCGAACAGGGGCAGATGGAACGAGGCGTTGAACGGCAGCGAGGCACCGTGGAACTCGGCATAACGCGCCTTCACGTCGATCTGGGTGGCGGTGCCCTTGCCGATCATCACGCGGCCATCGAGCGCCCAGTTCTCCTTGTCGTCGACAGTCTTGGAGTTGTTGAGGAACTTGTTGCGCCACCAACCATCGGTCGAGAAGTAGTAGCCCGAGGCAACGAAGCCGACGTTGTCGCCCAGCGGCCCGGCGATGTGCGCGGTCGCTTCGTAGGTCGCTTCGTTGGCATAGGACGCCCGCAGGCCGCCGGTCAGCGTGTCGGTTGGCTTGAGCGTCTGCAGCACGATCGCGCCCGCCGCAGCGTTGCGGCCATAGAGCGCGCCTTGCGGGCCCTTCAGAACTTCGACCTGCGCCAGAGTGCCCTGCGGCTGGTTGAGCTGCGCAGTGTTGGTCTTGAGGATGCCGTCGACGACCAGCGCGACCGAGCTTTCGGCGTCGCGCGCGCCGTTGATGCCGCGGATGTTGATCTGTGTGTCACCCGCTTCGGCCGTACCGGTGACGATGGTGACGCCAGGGGTAAGCTGGGTAAAGTCCTCGGCCTTGACCGCGCCGGTGTTCTGCAGCGCGGTGGCCGTCAGCACCGAGACCGAGGCCGGAACGTCTTGCAGGCGTTCGTTTTGGCGCCGGGCGGTGACGATGATCGTTTCGCCGGTCTCATCGGCCTTTGTGGCATCCTGAGGCGCTTCCTGCGCGAAGGACGGGGAGGCACTGGCAATCAGGCCGATGGCGGCGGTATTCAATAGAAGACGGGTGGCACGCATTCTCAAACCTCCCTGTTGGTTCGATCACGTTGTCGTGTTCTTGCGGCATTCGTTGTTGCGAGCGCACGGGCCTTCGCCCCCCTCTTGACGCTCGCTTGTCGGATAGGCAGCTTATTGTATACAAACTTGATCGGTCAAGGTGCTTGCAGACCTGCACCTACGGGCAGGTTTCGGCAGCTCGTGGAATGACCGCACAGTAATATTGCATACGAAGAGAGACCTGTTTGATGACTGCCGGCATGCCTACCAGCCCTTTCGGAGAAGCAGCGTGAGCGTGCGCGCCATTTCGTTCGTCGAAGTCGGCCCGCGCGATGGGCTGCAGAACGAGAAGTCGATCGTGTCCACGGCGGACAAGCTGGAACTGATCCGCCGCAGCATTGCCGCAGGTGCGCGTCGCATCGAGGTGACCAGCTTCGTCAATCCCAAGCGCGTTCCGCAAATGGCCGATGCCGAGGACGTCTGCGCGGGATTGCCTCAGGTCGAAGGCGTAAGCTTCATCGGCCTCGTGCTCAATGCAAAGGGCGCAGAGCGCGCCGTCGCTACCGGGCGCCTGCATGAACTCGGCGCAGTCTGCGTTGCCACCGACGGCTTTGCCATCGCAAATCAAGGCCAGACCAGTGACGAATCCCTTGTCGCCGCCAAGGCAATCATAACTATGACCAAGGCTGCGGGGCTGAAAGGCCAGGCCACCATCGGCGCTTCGTTCGGCTGCCCCTTCGATGGTGAGGTCAGCGAAGACCGCGTCGTGGCGATGGCGGCTTCCCTGGCCGAAGCAGAACCCATCGAAGTTGCGCTTGCCGACACGATCGGCGTCGCCGATCCGGCGCATGTCTCCCGTCTGGTGCGCCGGGTGGTCGAGGCCGTCGGCCCGATCCCGGTGCGCGTGCACTTCCACAATACCCGGGGTACGGGCATGGCCAATGTCTGGGCGGCAATCGAAGCAGGCGCGAGCGTCGTCGACGCCGCGCTCGGCGGCCTCGGCGGCTGCCCCTTCGCGCCAGGAGCGGCAGGCAACGTATCGAGCGAGGACGTCGTCTACATGCTCCAGCGCGCAGGCATGGAAACCGGCATGGACCTGTCCCAGCTTATCGAGGCCAATCGCTGGCTTGCCGGCGTGATGGGCCGCGAACTTCCTTCGATGGTGGCCAAGGCGCCGCCGTTCCCCAAGATTCCGCAGGAGCAATAAGACAATGGGCTATCGCCTTGGCGTGGATGTCGGCGGCACTTTCACCGACCTCCTGCTGTTCGACACCTCGTCGAGCGCATTCTGGCGGCACAAGACGCCATCGACCCCGCACGACAGTTCCGAGGGCATCCTCAATGGTGTGACCGCGATCTGCGAGAAGGCCGGGATCACGCCGGGTGACGTCGAGTTCTTCCTCCACGGCACCACGGTGGCAACCAATGCCGTGCTCGAAGGCAAGGGTTCGCGCGTCGGCCTCGTGACGACCGAAGGCTATCGCCACGTCATGCAGATCGCGCGGAGCTTCGTACCGGGCGGGCTTGCCGGCTGGATTGTCTGGCCAAAACCGCAGCCGCTGGCGGCGCTTGAGGATACCGTCACCATCAAGGGTCGGATGAGCGCAGAGGGCTCGGAAATTCGCCCGATCGACGATGCCGACATCCGCGCCCAATTGGGCGTCCTCAAGGCCAATGGCGTCGAAGCGATCACGGTCAGCCTGATCAACGCCTACACCAATGGCAGCCATGAGAAGCGCGTCGGCGAACTGGCGGCCGAGATCATGCCGGGCGTGCCGGTCTCGCTCAGCCATGAAGTCCTGCCCGAAATGCAAGAGTACGAACGCACCCTGACGACCGTCGCCAATGCGGCAGTGCGCCCCGTTGTCGGTAAGTACGTCTCGAACCTGCGCTCGCGCCTCGCCGACGCCGGGATGAACGGCAAGCTCTCGCTGCTGCGCTCCGACGGTGGTCTGATGAGTGCGCAGAAGGCCGAGGAACACCCGGTCAATATCCTCATGTCCGGTCCGGCCGGTGGCGTCACCGGCGCGATCTGGGTGGGCCGGAACGCTGGAATCAAGAACATCCTGACCCTCGACGTTGGTGGCACCAGCACCGACGTCGCCCTGATCGAGAATCTCGAAGCCCGCCGCCAGCGCACCACCGAAGTGGGCCACCTCTCCGTCCGCGCCTCGGCGCTCGACGTGAAGACCGTGGGCGCAGGTGGCGGTTCGATTGCCTATGTTCCTGAGCTGACAAGAGCCCTTCGGGTCGGGCCGCAGAGCGCAGGAGCCGTGCCGGGGCCGGTCGCCTATGGAAAAGGCGGCACGCTGCCCACGGTAACCGACGCGAACGTCGTGCTCGGCTACCTTCCCGAGAACCTGCTCGGCGGCACGTTCAATCTTGACCGCGAAGGCGCGAAGAAGGCGGTGCAGACCATTGCAGACGCATTGGGCATCGATCTCATGGCAGCCGCTCGCGGCATCATCGACATCGTCAACGAGAACATGTTCGGCGCGCTGCGCATGATCTCGGTCCAGCAGGGCTACGACCCGCGCGACTTTGCCCTGATGGGCTTCGGTGGCGCGGGACCGCTGCACGTCAACGCCGTGGCGCGTCTGATGGGCTCTTGGCCTGCGATCTCCCCGGTCAGCCCTGGCGTTCTCTGTGCGCTCGGCGATGCGACGACACGGATGCGCACCGAAACCGCGCGCTCGTTCAGCCGCCTCGCCAGCCAGACCGAGGCCTCGGACCTGATCGCCATCCTTGACGAAATGGCGGCGCAAACCCGCGCTGAACTCCTCGCCGACGGGGTGCCGGAAGACGAGATCAGCACGGCCTTCGAAGTCGACGTACGCTATGCGGGGCAAGCCTTCGAAGTGCCGCTGACGATCACGCCGGACGTGCTCACCAGCGACGGCATCGCCGGAATCCTCACCCGCTTCGATGCCGAGCACAAGCGCCTGTTCACCTTCAACATGGACACCCCGCACGAGATCGTGAACCTGCGCGCCGTGGCCATGGGCCGTGCGCTCGATCTGCCGGCGGCCGAACTCGAGAAGGGCGATGGCAACCCGATCGCCGCCAAGATGCGCGATCACACCCTGTGGATGGACGGGCGCGAACAGCCCGCCGTGATCTACGACCGCGCCAAGCTGCGCGCCGGAGACGTGATCCCCGGCCCCGCCATCGTCTGCGAAATGGATTCGACCACGCTGATCGAGAGCGGCTGCGTCGGCACCGTCGATCACGTCGGCAACATTCTGATCAATCTGGCCTGAGGGAGCACCAGCCATGCCTGCAACCATCGTCCAGACCAACGACAAGCCGTTCGAGCGCGTCGCCATCGACCCGGTCACGCTCGACATCATCGAGAACGCCCTGCGCAACGCGCGCATCGAGATGGACGCGACGCTCGTCCGCACCGCGATGTCTCCGGGCATCCGCGA
>JBKBUD010000121.1:0-5561 GCA_046290865.1 Novosphingobium sp.
GGGCATCGATCGCGTCATCGCCCCGGCGCGCCCGGTTCATGCCGATATTGAACCGTCCCTTGAAGGCGGGATCGTTCTCGGCAAGGCCCTGAAGGGTCAGGACCATGTTCTCCAGTTCCTCAAGCGATTCCACGAGGAAGCCGAAGTGGAAGCTGGCCTCGAAGTCCTGCGCCATCATCGCGCGGTAACCCTTGACCGCCTCGTGCTCGTCATCGCTGCCCACGCGCAGCGCGGCGTGGATGGCGGTGATCAGCTGCTGTTGCGGTTCGGGCAGGCAGGAGAGGTAGACGATGCCGTCCCCGCGCGCGAAGTGGTTGCCCGAGACAACGAAGCGGTAGAAATTGCCACCCGGCAGCGGCAGGACCTGCGTTTCCTTGAGGCCCACAATCTGCAGCAGGCGCGAGGCGAGCGGGCCGTCTTCAGGCTTGCCATAGTGCAGCGCGAGGTGGCCCATCGATAACCCGCCATCGGTGATTGCGGTGATTGCGGTATCGGGTGCGGTCGTTGCCATGGGTGGACGTCCTCTCAGAGCTGTTTTCAAGGGACAGCCTAACAGCGAGGAGCGCGCGTCGCAATATTTGTAAGTAAGCACTAATGATAATTCGCGTATAGCGTATTACACTCTGTTCCGAAGGTTTAAGGCTGATATGCGTCGCGATCCACCATTTGCGTATCGCAAAACGGTGGCGGGGCTAGTCATGAGGGGATAGGCACGCCGGCATGCAGCGTTTCGCACTCGATCACATCACCGCCATCGACACCACGCCGGTCCAGCTTGCGCAAGCCGCGCGCGCTGCCGGGTGCGATGGCATGTGCCTGTTCATGGAGCCGATGGACGTCCTGCCCCTGATGCCGAAGTTCGACATCTACAGCGACCGTGCGGCGCGGGCCGAAACGCGGCGCGTGATGGACGATCTGGGCGTTTCGCTCGACCTTGCCTATCCCTTCACGCTCACGGGCCGAACCGATGTGGCGAGCTTTGCCGTGGCGATGGAGTGTGCAGGCGAACTTGGCGCGGGGCTGATCAATGCGCTGCTCTATGACCGCGATCCGGTGCGGCGGCTCGATACCTTCGGGCGCTTCTGCGACATGGCCGAGGGGTTCGGTCTGAAGGTAGGCGTGGAGTTCTATCCGCCGAGCCAGGTGCCGTCGCTGGCAGCGGCGCTGGAACTGGTCAGCCAAGTGGCGCGACCGGGGAGGGTCGGGATCAACGTCGACCTGCTGCACCTGATGCGTTCTGGCGGGTCGATTGCCGAACTGGCGGCGGCGCCGGAGGGCTATGTGCTCTACGGGCAGGTTGCCGACGGCCCCGCGCAGGCACCTGACAACGCCGAGCTTGAAGCATCCTGCGAGCGCTTGTTGTGCGGCGAGGGGGATTTCGACGTTGCAGGCTTCGTTCGTGCGCTGCCTGCGGGTTGCCCGCTGAGCGTGGAGATCCCGCGCAACCATGCGGTGGGCGCCGAGACCACCGCAATGCGCGCGCGACGCGCCGTGGAAAGCGCGCGCGCGGCGTTGCGTTAAGGGTCAGGCGTCGCGCAGGGCGGCGAGTTCGTCCGGGCGCAGCGTCAGGGCATCGGCCTTGGCGCTGTCGGTCACCTGTTCGGGCGAGGAACCGCCGAAGATGGCGATGGTCTGGTGGGGCTGGCTGAGCAGGTAGGCCAGCGCGATCTCGTTGATCGAAACGCCGTGCTTTGCCGCCAGCGCCTGGACCACGGCGAAGCGACGCTCGTTGACCGGATTGGCATAGCGCGTGGCAAGCTGTTCGCCGACCGAACCGGCGGCGAGCTTGGTGAAGTAACCGCCCGACTGCGCGGCATAGGCGACGATCGGCAGGCCTGCGGCGTGGAGGCCTTCGTACTCGCCTTCGTAGTAGTGCTGGTAACCCTGCTGCGCGGCGGCAGCGACATCGGGGACGGCAAGGCCCCAGAAGGTTTCCGAGGCGACGAACCCTTCCTTGCCGAGCGAGGCGGCATAGGCATTGGCGGCGACGATGCGGTCAGCGGCCCAGTTGGATGCGGCGAAGTGGCGGATGCGGCCCGCCTCGCGGTGGGCGATCAGCGCGTCGATGATCGGTTCGACCGGGCTTTCCGGGTTGTCCATGTGCAGGAAGTAGAGGTCGATGGAGTCGATGCCGAGGTGATCGAGGCTCTGCGCAAGGTCGGCGGCGACGTCGTCGGGCGTCACGCGGTTGCGATAGTCACCCACGCGCATGTCGAAGAAGCCGCCCTTGGTGGCGATCACGAAATCCTCGCGCTTCTGCCCCTTGAGCCACGCGCCGACGGCGCGCTCGCTGGCGCCGATGGGGGCGTCCGGCATCCAGTCGCCATAGCTGCGCGCGGTGTCGATGAAATTACCGCCAAGCCCGGCGAAGGTATCGAGGATGGCGTTGGACTTGCCCTGGTCGAGCATCCAGCCAAGCATGTTGGTGCCATAGCATAGGCGGCTGACGGTGAGGTCGGTGTTGTTCAGCGTGACCTTCTGGAGCATTCCGGGAATCCTTTTAGACATGTAAGTGCTGACTTATCGAAAAAGCCCGCGCTTGCAAGCACCTCGCCTTTGGCGGGAGAGGTGCTTGCAGTTCTCAGGCGGAAGCCGCGTTGCGACCGGCGTAGCGGCCGAAGAAGGTGCAATCGGCAAGGCTCATGCCCGAGGAATAGCCGTGGCCCCAGGCTGGCAGGCCCGAGGTGCAGCGGCCTGCCGCGAACAGGCCGGGGATGGGCTGCCCGGCACGGTCGAGCACTTCGGCATCGGCCGAGGTCTTGAGGCCGCCCAAGGTGAAGAAGCTGAAGTAGCTCGTCTCGAAATTGCACTCGAGCGCCACGAAGGGTGACTGGTCGAGAGGTTTCAGGATCGGGGCCTGCTTGTCGAACAGCGGGTCGCTGCCGTTGCGAGCGTGTTCGTTGTAGAACGCCATCGTTGCCGAAAGCGTGCCTGCCGGCATTTCTAGTTCGGCCTCGACCTCTTCCCAGGTCTCGCCGGTGCCGGCGATGGTGATGCCGGCAAGGTCGAGCGGCTGATCGAAGTGGGCGCTGTCGAGCAGGAGGTAGACCTTGCCGCCGGGCTGGTCGACAGCGCAGCGGCTGACGCGTCCGTGGTAGCAGTCCTCGTTGATGAAGCGCTGGCCCTGAACGTTGACGAACACGCCGTGGGCCTGATCTGCCGGGATGGTCCAGGGGCAGGTGGTGAAGAACTGGTCCATGTGGATCGGATCGCCGCCAACCGATGCGCCTAGTTCGATGCCGATGCCATCGTCCTTGTCGCCGATCGGGCTGTTCACGCGGAAGCTGTCGGGGCAGTACTTGCGGCGCATGGCGTCATTGAAGACGAAGCCACCGGTGGCCAGCACCACGCCCTTGTGCGCGCGGACGAAGCGATCCTTGTTGTCGATGCGCACGACGGCTCCGGCCACGCGGGTGCCATCGGTGATCAGAGCCACGGCGCGGGCATCGACGTGAATCTCGGTGCCGAGATCGCTGGCGCGGGCTTCGAGGATGTCGACCAGCGGACGCCCGCCGCCCCAGCCCATGTGCTGGATCACATGGCCGCGCGGCGCGGGCCTGGCGCCTTTGTAGAAGGGCGCGGCGGCTTCGCTGCCGGACCAGATCAGGGTGGAATCGTCGGTCGGCTCGATCACCTTGCCGGGCAGGTAGTTGCCGCGATAGGGCACGCCCTGATCCTTGAGCCACTGGTAGTGCGCCAGCGCCTCGCGGCCATAGCGTTCGCACTTGGCGTCGTCCGCGCATGGACCTCCAGCGAGCTTGAGGTATGCCGTGAAGTCCTCGACGGTGTCTTCGAACCCCGCCGCCTTCTGGGCGTCGGTGCCGCCGCCGATATAGATCTCCCCACCCGAAAGCGCCGATGCGCCGCCGCTGCCCGAGCTGCGTTCGAACAGCATCACACGCGCGCCCGCGACGCGTGCCTCGATCGCGGCGCAGGCTCCGGTTGCGCCGAAGCCGATCACCGCGACGTCGGTCTCGAAATCCCACTGCGGGACCTCGGCGAGGGGCAGGGGGCGATGGTGTGAGTATGCTGTCATTCCGGTCTTCCGCTCCCAAGCCTTTGCGGATCGTTTCGTCCGCTGTTCAGAGGCTGCCCCGCTGCAGGGGTCTGCCCGACTCATTCTCGCATTTCTGCGCCGCATTCGTAATTTTCAATTGCATTGGATACGCAAATCGTCAATTGAAAAGGCAATCGCCTTTCGATATTGGCGATTTCGAATCTGATGATGCAAGTTCGGCTGGCATCGAAAAGGCAAAGGGAGAGCGGCCCCGTGCAGGGCACTGATCACATCGATCTGTCGGGCAAGGTCGCGATCGTCACGGGCGGGACGCGCGGGCTCGGCCGGCACATTGCCGAGGCGCTGGCGAAGGCCGGTGCGGCGGTGACGGTGTGCGGCCGCAGCGAACCTGCCGACTTGCCCGCAAGCGTTGCTTTCCGCGCGGCCGACATCCGCGATCCCGAACAGGCCGAGGCGCTGGTCGAGGCGGTGGCGGCGCAGCATGGTCGCATCGACATCCTCGTCAACAACGCCGGCGGTTCGCCGCAGGCTCCGGCCACGGCCAGCCCGCGCTTCTTTGACGCAATCGTGAAGCTGAACCTGCATTCGGCGATGTACATGTCGCAATATGCCTATGCCCACATGGCGAAAGCGGGCGCAGGCAGCATTGTCAACATCGCCAGCGTTTCCGGCATTCGCCCCTCGCCGATGACGGCGGCATACGGCGCGGCCAAGGCCGGGTTGCTCAGTCTGACGCAGAGCCTGGCGCAGGAGTGGGGCCCGGACGGGGTGCGCGTCAATGCGATCATCGTCGGGCTGATGCAGACCGAGACTTCGGAAGAAACCTATGGCGATGCTGAGGCGCAGGCCGCTGTCGCCAAGTCGCTGCCGTTGCAGCGCATGGGCACTGGAAGGGATATCGCCGGCGCCGTGCTGTGGCTGAGCTCGAGCCTCGCCTCATGGGTGAGCGGCGCACGCATCAACGTCGATGGCGGGGGCGAGCGGCCCTACTTCCTCGACCTCGTGAAAGGATAACTGGCCATGGGCATCAAGGCGCTGGGCTATGTCAGGATCGAAACGGCCAAGGCGGAGGCCTGGGACCACTTCATGACGCAAGTGGTCGGCACGATGCGGGCCGATGCGCCGCGCGAAGGCGTGGCGGCATACCGTATCGACGACCGCCCGTTCCGCTTCTGGGTGGAGCGTGGCGAGAGCGACCGGCTGGTCGCCGCGGCCTATGAAGTGGGCGATGCGGCGGAGCTGGCCGCGCTGCGCGAGACGATTGCCGAGCTCGGCCGCGAGATTGTCGATGGCGATGCGGAAGGGGCCAGGGCGCGTGGCGTGACGGCGTTCTTTGCGACCAGCGATCCTTCGGGCAACGGCCTCGAATTCTTCCATGGTGACGCGCGCGATCAGATGGCCTTCGTTTCGCCCGCCGGGGTCAGCGGTTTCGTCACCGGCGACATGGGCATGGGTCATGCCGTGTTCGCCACGCCCAACTTTGACGAGGCCCATGCCTTCTACAAGGCGATCGGTTTCCACGATACCGACATCCCGCGCTTCC
>JBKBUD010000012.1:0-46008 GCA_046290865.1 Novosphingobium sp.
CCAGATCCGCCCGCCAATCCTCGGCCATCACCAGCCTCCATCAAAGCTGGCTTCCCATGAATCACGCAATCACCGCCAAGGGAATCCCAAAAATCACACTTCTGCCAAAGTAGTGCTAGGCTGGCTTCGATACCGTGGCGGGATGCATTGGATGACCGCTTGGGGTGAGAAGCGGACTTTACCATGACATTGGCCGCACGTAGTATGAATTAGGCATAAGGAGGCCGAGAAGTGAGCCCTGTTACGAAAAGCCGGCTCATTCTGGCCCTCATTTGCGCGTTCGCTGGTGTCGCCATGTTCTATATTGAGCGCTTCGTTTAGAAGCCCGCCACGATGTCCGAATTGGCGTCGTGTCCTGACAGGCAGCTTTTTTAGCGCAAACTGGGGTTAGCAGACGTTCGCGAGGCGCGCCTGCACCAACGGCAGCTTTCGGGAGCGGGAAGCCGTGCTGGCGATGACCGTTTGGGGGTGGAATGCAGTCATTTACATCGCATCAGATCGGCGCTCTCCACAGCATAGCCAGCACGAAGTTCGTCGAAGCGCGGATGCCACTCGCCTATGCCATGCAAAGCCTTCAGGGCGTTTTCAAGGCGCACGGGAGCAACGACCGTACGAAGCCTCAGCGCGGTCGCTTCCGTGGCGGTCGCGGGGCGCGTGACCGACCTGTCGCGGGCTTCGACATATGTTTGGCCTTGAACACCGACTTTGAACCACGGCTGCGGGATGGTCTCGAGCTTTTCCTTCCGATTGCCGATAATCCGCCAATCTCCGTGATGTAGCTTCGCGTCGAGTGTGAGAGCGGCAAACTGAAGCCGCGCATTATCCACGTCCGCAGAGGACGCCTGGGCTGAAACTACCTTGTCGTAGATGACGACATATAGTTCCCCTTTCCAGTCACCCGCCAACTGGCCGATGCCGTAGCGGCCCTCGTCCAGCGGGATGAGGAAGACATCTCCAACAACGACCTTCTTGCCCAAACCTGCCTCCTTGTTGGGTGTGTGTGTTGGTCGAAATCGTCGATGTCCGCAATTGGTTGTGAGCAGCCATAGCTTACCAGATAGAGCCAAGGCTGACGCGCAACGGCTGGAATGGGGCGAAAAGCGTTCTTCCGAGATGATAAGCCAGTGGCGGCTACCGGGTCGGCTTCAAACGGCTTTCTAAGTTGACAACGCTGCGGCGTGTGCATTGACGATAATTCTGCAACCAGTAGTATCGCACTCGTGACGCCTTTCTCTCTTCCAGTCAGCTGCTTGTTGTTCGCCTCACTTGTGATGACGGGAAGTGGCATGCCCGCCGCTGCCGAGTCCTCCGGTGAGACTTGCACCAACTACAACTTCCGTGATGCTGATGCATCCGCACCCAGATTCATTGATTTTCCCGCTAGAGGTCAGAAAATCAGGCCAGCCTGGCCGAAAATCGGGCGAGACTATCGGTTTTTCGAGACTGCTATTCGACGAGGTGCGGCAACCGGACCCAATTTCGCTGGCCATTTCACTTTCGTTGCCTGGGGCACTGGTGCCGGTGGGTTTTGCTGGGCAATTCTAGATGCCAGATCTGGAAAAATAGGAAATGGCGGCTGCGCCGTAACACAAGGCGAGGAATACCAGCAGCCGCAATATCGTCTGGAGAGTCGTCTTTTGGTGCTTTCTGGCAAATTAACGGGTGACCGAGAAGGAGTTGCTTACTACGAGTGGAACGGTTCAAGGCTGCGCGAACTACGGTTTATTTCCAAACAAGAACTTTGCCTTAGCCCAAATAGGTCTGCACGACCGCAATAGGTGGCGTCAGCTTTTTGGCGTTTTCTGCCATGGAGCGAATGACCGCAATGGCGTCGTGTCCTGACAGGCAGCTTTTTTAACGCAAACTGGGGTTAGCAGACGTTCGCGAGGCGCGCCTGCACCAACGGCAGCTTTCGGGAGCGGGAAGCCGTGCTGGCGATGACCGCTTGGGGATGGGAAGTTGCCTTAATTCAGATTGCGGCACCTCAGTGTCTTGCTCGCTTTACGAGCGACTGCAATCTGCGACCAACCCAAGCTCCGGCAGTGGATCCAGCAAGGCCCAAGCCAATGAGGATCAGATAAAGCGTCCACTCAACGTCGGTAATATTTAGCATCCAGATCAGGGGTATCGCGGCGATCACAAGGACGATCGCATTCCGACGTTCGGATACGCAAGCGTGAACGAGTGTGCTTCCGAAGAAACACAGACCTACCGAAAGCAAAATGAAAGCGCCCAGCCCCATGCTGGCGTTCTAACCCAAAAGCTCAATGTCTCCTATGACGTCGTGTCCCGACAGGCCGCTTCTTGAGAAAACGTCGGATAGCTGTCGTTCCCACCCTGACCGAATTTGCTCCCGCGCCCTAGGAATCCCGCGCCGGGATCGCGCCGCGGCGCATGATGGTCCAGCCTGCCAGTGCGTGGCCGTCGAGAGCGGCCCGGGCTGGCGGTTCGGCGCGCAGGCGAGCGGCGAGATAACCGGCGTTGAAGGCATCGCCTGCGCCGCTCGTATCGACGGGCGCCAGCACGCGTTCGGGCGCGACGATCTGGCCATCCGGCAGGCGGCAACCTGCCGGGCCGAGCTTCACGACGGTTTCGGCGCAGCCAAGGCCCTGCCAATGGGCGGCCACGGCATCCGCATCGCCTTCTCCGGACAGCAGGGTCTCGTCCTCGAGCGTCGGCAGGCCGATGCTGGCAACGGCAATGGCGGCATCGCGCGCGGCGCGCGCCGTGGCTTGATCTGGCCAGAGACGGGGGCGGTAGTTGCCATCGAAGGCGACGAGCCCGCCACGTTGCCGGACCTTGCGGGCGAGCGCCAGCAACGCCTCGCGACCGGATGGGGGCAGGATCGCCAGTGAAATCAGCGAGAACGCCAGAAGATCGGCGTTTGCCGCATCGGCCAGAGCAGCTTCGGCAAATTCGCAATCGAACAGGTGGCGGGCAGCGCTCTCGCCGCGCCAGTAGGTAAAGCTGCGTTCGCCCGCGTCGTCGGTGGTGATGGCATAGAGCCCGGGATTGCGGGCAGGATCGGTGAGGACGAGGCTGGTATCCAGACCTTCGGCGCGCCACCGTTCCTTGATATCCTGGCTGAACGGGTCGCTGCCCAGCGCCGTCAGGTAAGCAGTGTCCAGACCTCGACGGGCGAGGTGGATAGCGGTGTTCAAGGTGTCGCCGCCGTAGCCAAGTCGCCAGCCGGAATCACCTTTGCTGGAGCCGTCTTGCGACAGCTCCAGCATGGCTTCACCGACGAAAACGACGAACGGAGCCAGCCGAGCGTGTCGATCCGTCATTCAGTGGCAGGCCGGGTTCGCCGCGCTGGGCACGGCGTAGAAGCCGATCGCATGGCCGGGAATGGTTACGCTGGAAGCGACGGCGACCCCGTCAAGCCCGGTGAAGCGGAGGTCATCGGACAGCGCCGGAGCCTTGCCATTGACCAGCACGGTGCGGGTATCGAGCGGCTGGCCGGTCATGGTCCAGCCTAGCCCCTTGCCGCCGAGGTTGAGCGATTGCACAGCCTCGCCGGTGTTGAGCGCCATGACCGCGACGCCGCCGGGCTTGCCGGCAAGGCAATGGGCATAGAGGCGCAGCGCCGGCGAAGGTGATTTGGGCGAGGCGAGCACGGTGGTGCCCATTGTGCGCTTCCACAGTACCGCCGCCCAGTAGTTGGGGCGCGGGGTCAGAGTGTCGCGGTCGATCAGCGCATAGTCGCTGGCGGCGAGCGTGTTGTGCATCACCACCTGCAGGCCCTGCTGGGCAAGCGCGGCGTTCTGGTTGAGGTAGCGGAAGGTGTCGAGGAAGGTCGATGCCCACGGGCTGCCACCACACGCGGCTTGCGCGGTTTCGGTGTTCCACATCGGCTTGCCGGGCTCGAACCTGTCACGCAGCCCCGCGTAATAGCGGTAATCGCGCACCGTGAGGTCGAGCCACTTTGCCGTCAGCGCGTCCTGCTTTTGCGCCGTGCCGATGCCTAGCCCTGCACAGCGCTGCGAGACGCTGCCGTAGAAGTGATAGGACACCGCATCGACGCTGCCGGGGTTGGCCTGCATCATGTCTTCGCTGCTGAGGTGGCTGCCCATCTCCGCAGGCACGGGCACGTCCTTGAGCAGGCCCGCTTCGCCGACGCCACCGACGCCGAGGATCTTCATCCCAGGCACGGCCTTGCGGGCCCAATCGCGGAACAGGCGGAACTCGGCGCCGTAATTCTCCGCCGTGTACGGTTTGGGCATCTGCGGCGCGGCGCTGGGCATGTTGGCTTCGTTGAAGAACTCGGCGGCGTAGAGGGTGCCGCCCGCCTCGCGGGTCAGATCGACGAGGCGCTGGGCCTGCGCGGGCGTCCACACGCCACTGGCGTCGCGGGTGCCGTTGCTGACGGCGAAGCTGGTGACGATGGGAGCATCGACCGCCTTCGAGAAGGCGACGACGTTCTTCCACTGGTCGCGCGTCAGCACCTGCACGAACCCGGCGGGCGGAGAGCTGAGGTGCTCGCCCTCGGCTTCGAGATAGGTGTTGTTGGCCCAGGTGCCGCTGACGCGGACGAGGCTGGGGCCGAGCGCCTTGGCGAGGGCGACGAGCTTCGGGTCGGTCAGGTCGATCGGCGGGCGCTGGCGATAGCGTTCGTCTGCCGTGCCGCCATAGGGCGCCCAGAAGCGGCCGCCGGTCACCTCGACCATCTCGATGTTGTAGGACTGGTAGCGTTCGCTGACCGTGCCCAGCTTTGCCAGCGTGCCGAGCTGGAGCGAGGGTGCAGGCGTGGCTGCGGTGAGGGCGAGGAGTGCGGTTGCCGAAAGAAGAGCCTTGCGCATCATGGCCTTACCAGCTCCACATGGTGCCGTCTTCCAGTCGGGCGACTGGCAGGTAGGCAGGCTTGTAGGGATACTTGGCGGCGAGTTCCTCGTCGATATCGACGCCATGGCCGGGGGTTTCGCCGACGAACAGCTCGCCCTTTTCGAACCAGTAGTCGTGCGGGAAGACGGCGTCGGTCTCTTCGGTGTGGCGCATGTATTCCTGGATGCCGAAGTTGGGGACCCAGGTGTCGAAGTGCAGCGCGCAGCCCATCGTTACCGGCGAGAGATCGGTCGCGCCGTGGCAGCCGGTGCGGATCTGGTAAAGGCTGGCAAGATCGGCGATGCGGCGCAGGTGGGTGAGGCCGCCGGCGCCGACGACGGTGGCGCGGATGTAGTCGATCAGCTGGTTCTGGATCAGGTCCTTGGCGTCCCAGATGGTGTTGAAGATCTCACCGACTGCCAGCGGGGTGACGGTGTGCTGGCGGACGAGCTTGAAGGCTTCCTGGTTCTCGGCAGGGGTGCAGTCTTCCAGCCAGAACAGCTGGTAGGGCTCGAGCATCTTGCCGAGGTTGGCGGCTTCCTGCGGGGTGTAGCGGTGGTGGCCGTCGTGCAGCAGGTGGTGGTCGAAGCCGTAGGTCTTGCGCAGTTCCTCGAACAGCTTGGGCACGTAGTTCAATGCCTTGCGCGTGTCCCAGCCGGTGACCGAGGGGAGGGCGGCGTCGGCCGGTTCGTAGTAGAGCTTGCCGCGGCCCACGCCGTAGGCGTCCTTGACGCCGGGGACGCCGGTCTGGGCGCGGATCGCCTTGTAGCCCATGTCGATGTAGTGGCCGACCGCCTCGACGGTCTCGGCAATGTCCGAGCCGTTGGCGTGGCCATAGACCATCACGCCGTCGCGGCTGCGGCCGCCGAGCAGCTGGTAAAGCGGCATGCCGGCCATCTTGGCCTTGATGTCCCACAGCGCCATGTCGACTGCGGCGATGGCGCGCATGGTGACCGGGCCGCGCCGCCAGTAGGCGCCCTTGTAGAGGTACTGCCAGATGTCCTCGATCCGGCGCGGGTCCATGCCGATCAGGCAGGGCACGACATGCTCCTGCAGGTAGGCGACGACCGAGAGTTCGCGCCCGTTGAGCGTGGCATCGCCGATGCCGTAGACGCCCTGATCGGTTTCGATCTTGAGCGTCACGAAGTTGCGGCCCGGGCAGGTGACGATGACGCGGGCGGCGGTGATTTTCATGACTCGAAAACTCGCATTGGATGGCCGAATGTGGTAATACCGATTGACTGACCAATTTCGGTCTGTCAAGTTCGGAAAAATTGGTAATACCAGAAAGGCGCCATGGCAAACCTCAAATCGAACGACCGGCTCTACCAGGATCTTGCGCGCTCGCTGCTCGAGGAACTGGCCAGCGGGAAGTATCCGGTCGGCACGCGGCTTCCGGCAGAGCGCGATCTGGCGCTGCGCTACGACGTCAGCCGTCCGACGGTGCGCGAGGCGATCATTGCGCTGGAAGTGCAGGGGCTGGTCGAGGTCAAGATCGGGTCGGGTGCCTATGTGCGGCGCCTGCCGGGCGAGGAGGATCGTCCTGGCTTCAACGTGACAGCGTTCGAGCTGACCGAGGCACGTCTGCTGTTCGAGGGCGAGGCTGCCGCGCTTGCCGCGACGCAAGTCACGGACGAGGACGTGGCCGAGATTGCCGAACTGGTCGAGCGCATTGCCGAGGAGAACCAGGACCCCAACGGAAGCGAGCGGGCCGACCGCGAGTTCCACCTCGCCATCGCCCGCGCGACGCGCAACGTGGCGGTCTATAACGCGATCGAACACTTGTGGGATCTGCGCGCGACCTCGCCCGAGGCGGCGCTCCTGCACGAAAAGGCACGGCATGCGCAGATCAAGCCGGTGGTCGAGGAGCACTCGGCCGTGCTCGATGCGCTGCGCGCCCGCGATCCCAACGCGGCAAGAGCGGCGATGCGCGCGCATCTCTCGGCCGTGCTCGATGGCCTGCTGTTTGCGACTGAAGAGCGCCTGCTGGCCGAGGCCCGCAAGGCCACGCAAGCCAAGCGTGACCGCTATTCGCGCGCCACGGCGTAAGATTTTCCGTCATCTGAAAGAGTAGCAATGCCCCGCGATCTTGAGCTTCACGCCGACCGGTTGTTGCCGGCGGATCCATCGGTGCGCGCGTTGGCGCGAGAGTTGTATGCGAGCGTGGCGGGGCTGCCGATCGTCAGTCCGCACGGGCACACCGATCCGCGCTGGTTTGCCGGCAACGCGGCGTTCGGCAATGCGACCGACCTGCTGCTGGTGCCGGATCACTACGTGTTCCGCATGCTCTATTCGCAAGGCGTGGCGCTGGAGGATCTGGGCGTGCGCAATCGTGGCGTCGATCCGCGCAGCGCGTGGCGGCTCTTTGCCGAACGCTATGGATTGTTCCGGGGCACACCGTCGCGGATGTGGCTCGACTGGGTGTTCGCCGAGGCCTTCGGCATGGGCGTGCAGTTGAGCGCGGAGACCTCGGACCTCTATTTCGACACGATCACCGAGATGCTCAGCACCGAGGCCTTCCGCCCGCGCGCGCTGTTCGATCGCTTCAACATCGAGGTCATCGCCACGACCGAGAGCCCGCTCGACAGCCTCGAACATCACGCCGCGATCCGGGATAGCGGCTGGAGCGGCAAGGTCATCACGGCCTATCGCCCCGATCCGGTGGTCGACCCCGAGTTTGAGGGCTTCCAGAGCAATCTGGACCTGTTCTCAGCGCTGACCGGCGAGGACTGCCGCACATGGTCTGGCTACCTCGCCGCGCACCGCCAGCGTCGCGCCTTCTTCAAGGCGATGGGTGCGACCAGCACCGATCATGGCCATCCCACGGCAGCGACCGCCAACCTGTCTGCCGCGCAAGCCGCCGCACTGTTCGATCGCGTCGTCTCGGGCAATTTCCATGCCGCCGACGCCGAACTGTTCCGCGCCCAGATGCTGACCGAGATGGCGGCGATGAGCCTCGACGATGGCCTCGTCATGCAGATCCACCCCGGCTCGTTCCGCAACCACAACGCCGCCGTGTTCGAGCGGTTCGGGCGCGACAAGGGGGCCGACATCCCGACGCGCACCGACTTCGTCCATGCCTTGAAGCCGCTGCTCGACCGGTTCGGCAACGAGCGCGACCTCTCGATCATCCTGTTCACCCTCGACGAGAGCGCCTATGCCCGCGAACTCGCGCCGCTGGCGGGGCATTACCCTTGCCTCAAGCTGGGTCCGGCGTGGTGGTTCCACGACAGCCCCGAAGGCATGCGCCGCTTCCGCCGCATGACCACCGAGACGGCCGGATTCTACAACACCGTCGGCTTCAACGACGATACCCGCGCGTTCCTGTCGATCCCGGCGCGGCACGACGTGGCCCGCCGCATCGACTGCGGCTTCCTTGCCGAACTGGTTGCCGAGCACCGCATCGAGGACTGGGAAGCGGCGGAACTGGCACAGGACCTGTCGTACAATCTCGCCAAGAAGGCCTACAGGCTGTGAGGCTCTCCCCTGAAACGCTCGCCGCTCTGCCGGCGCAAGTCGCGCGCCCGCTCTACGACCGTGAGGCCCAGGCCGTCGGCATCGTCCACTTCGGCATCGGCGCGTTTCATCGCGCGCATCAGGCCTGGTACACCGATGCGGCGATGAATGCCGGTGTCGGGAATGGGGACGACGCCGACTGGATGATCACCGGCGTCTCGCTGCGCTCGGCGGGCGTGGCGCGGCAGATGAACCCGCAGGGCGGGCTCTACACCGTGGCCGAGCAATCGGCTGACGGCATGGCGCTCAGGATCGTCGGTGCGGTGCGCAATGTGCTGGTGGCAAGCGAGGAGCCCGACGCGGTGATCGCTGCCGTCGCCGCGCCCTCCACGCACATCGTCAGCCTGACCGTGACCGAGAAGGGCTATTGCCGCAAGGTCGACGGGAGCCTCGACTTCGAACTCGCCCATTCCCTGAGCTTCTACTACTTCGTCACGCAAGGCCTGCTGGCGCGGGCCAAGGCGGGACTGCCGGGCGTCACGCTGCTCTCCTGCGACAACCTCGCCGACAACGGCGCGAAGCTTGAAGCGCTGATGCTGCAGTACCTCGAACGCCACGAGCCCGATCTGGTGGACTGGTTTGCCGCCAACTGCACCTGCCCCTCGACCATGATCGACCGCATCGTGCCCGCGACCACGGACGAGGACCGCGCCACCGTCGCCGAAGCTCTGGGCGGGCTGACCGACGAGGCCTGCGTCGTCACCGAACCGTTCAGCCAGTGGGTAATCGAGGACCGCTTTGCCGGACCGCGCCCGAGGTGGGAAGCGGTCGGCGCGCAACTGGTGCAGCACGTGGCGCCTTACGAGACCGCCAAGCTCCGCATGCTCAACGGCGCACATTCGCTGCTCGCCTATTGCGGGCTCAGCGCGGGCTACGAGTTTGTCCACGAAGCCGTGGCCGATCCCGCCCTGCGCCACCTTGCCGAACAGCTGATGCGCCACGAAGCCGCGCCGACGATCACCCCCGCCCCGGGCCAGGACCTCGCGTCCTACGCCGACGCCCTGATCGAGCGCTTCGCCAACCCCAGCCTCAACCACCGCCTCATCCAGATCGCCATGGACGGCTCCCAGAAAATCCCCCAGCGCTGGCTCCAAACCCTCGCCCACAACGCCGCCCACGCCAAAACCTGCCCAGCCATCCTCACCGCCATCGCCGCATGGATCCAACACCTCAATGGACACAACGGTGCGGTCGATGATCCCCGCGCCGGCGAGCTCATCCGCGCCGCCGCAAGCAGTGAACCTGCCAAGGCACTGTTCGGAACTGCTGGGCCGATGGGGGGTGTGTGGACACCGCAGGCGCGCGATCTGCAAATGATCACAGCGGCCTAGAACAAGTGGCAGTGGCCTCTGTCTCGGCCTCTCATCTACACCGAAAAAAAGGCAGTCGCGCCGGTTTTCGAGAACCGGTCTTTCTGCCGAACGGGAGAGATTGAGTATGACGAGTACACCGGAGTGGGACCGCGAGGCTGATGTCGTCGTGCTGGGATCGGGCGGCGCCGCGCTGACGGCCGCGATTGCCGCGCACGACCATGGCGCCAAGGACGTGGTGATTCTCGAACGTTCGGGCATGGTCGGCGGCACCACCGCGATGTCGGGCGGGATGCTGTGGATCCCGGGCAACCACCATCAGCTGGCAGCCGGGATCGAGGAGTCCGACGAGGACATCGTTGCCTATCTCGACAGCCTTGCCCCCGGCGCGCTCGATCCTGAAACGCTGTGGGCGTTCATGCAGGGCGGCCCGGAAATGCTGCGCTTCCTCGAGGACAACACGCCCGTGCGCATGGGCTCGTTCTCGGACTTTCCCGATTATCAGCCGTACTCGCCGGGGGCCAAGCCCGATGGTGGTCGCTCGCTCGACAACGAGGCCTTCAGCTTCGCGCGCCTCGGCAAGTGGGCGGCGCGCGTCAATCCGAGCAAGATGGCCTATCCCTTGCGCGGCAGCCTGATCGAGGCGACGCGTGGCACGCTTGACGAAGCCACGCTGGCCGAGCGCGAGGCTGGTGACTATCGCGGGCTGGGCCAGGCGCTGGTCGGCTCGCTGTTCCTCGGCGTGATCGAGCGCAACATTCCGGTCGAGTTCGAGAAGCGCGCGCGCAAGCTGGTCAAGGACGGTGACCGCATCATCGGCGTGGTGGCCGAGGACGAGAACGGCAAGGACTTCCGCGTGCGCGCACGGCGCGGCGTGGTCATCGCCACTGGCGGGTTCGAATGGAACGAGACGCTGGTCAAGGCCTTCATCCGCGGACCGCTGACCGGCCCGGTGAGCGTGCCCGAGAACGAGGGCGACGGCCTGCTCATGGCCATCGAGGCGGGGGCGCAACTCGGCAACATGCAGAATGCGTTCTGGATGCAGAGCGCGCTGGAGTTCAAGCCGCAGCACCGCAATGCCAAGCCGAACTACATGCTGGGTTCGGACGAGCGCGCGCGTCCCGGCGCGATCCTCGTCAACCGCAAGGGCAAGCGCTTCGTCAACGAGGCGGCGAACTACAACGCGCTGGGCAAGTCGCTGCACGCCTTCGAGGGCGGCACGCACGAATATGCCAACCTGCCGTACTGGCTGATCATCGACCAGCGCTATCGCGACAAGTACCCGCTGTTCAACTCGCTGCCGGGCTCACCCACACCGGGCTACGCCATCGAGGCGGCGACGCTGGCGGAACTGGCGCAGAAGGCCGGGATCGATCCTGCCGGGCTGGAGGCGGAAGTTGCGCGGTTCAACCAGATGGTTCGCAACGGCCATGACGACGACTTCAACCGTGGCGACACCACTTACGACAACTTCTACATGTGGGGCGACATGGCGTTCGACCCGCCTTACCGCACGCTCGGCCTGATCGATCAGGGGCCGTTCTATGCGGTGAAGATGGAAGCGGGCGCGCTGGGCACGGCCGGTGGCCCCAAGACCAACGCCGACGGGCAGGTCGTCGACTGGAGCGGCAACGCGATCCCGGGGCTTTATGCGGCGGGCAATGCCATGGCGGCGGTGCTGGGCGAGGTCTATGGCGGGGCGGGCGGTACGCTAGGGCCGGGGCTGACCTTCGGCTATCTGGCGGGCAAGCACCTGGGGACGCATATCTCCAATCATTGATCCATGTTGGCGGCGCGGGACTGCTCCTGCGCCGCCATCGCAGCACGGGCTCGTTTGGTCCTTCGGGCGGGAACACAGCTAGTGGCGGGCGCTTCCTCGGGTTCCAATCCCAGAGGAGAGTTCACGATGCCCGCATCCGCCATTTTCGATACCCACGCCGAAGCCGAACGCGCCGTGAGCGACCTGCGCGGCCTTGGCGTGCGCGATACGCAGATGTCGGTCATCGCGCACCACGGCGGCACAACGACGACGCGCTCTGGCGATGGCGAGGTGACCGATGAGCATCACCGCAACGTGCTGCGCGGCATCATCGGCGGCGGTGCGCTGGGCGCCGGGCTGGGCGTGGCGGCACTGGCGATCCCCGGAGTCGGCCCCTTGGCTGCGGCGGGCGCAATTGCCGCCTCGGCCGTGCCCGAGGCGATCGGTATCGGCGCGGCGCTCGGCGCAATCGGCGGCTCGCTGAACGAAGTGCTGACCAAGCATGGCGTCGATGAGGCCGATGCGACCTACTACAACGACCGGATGAAGGACGGCGCGGTGCTGGTCACGGTGGAGGACGACTTTGCCGACAGCGCACAGGTCGCCGAGGTCCTGCGTCGCAACGGCGGACACAACGCGGCCAGCCCGCGCATGATCTGAAACTAGCCGAGCGCCGTACGAGGAATGCTGATGCGGCAGAACACGCCTTCGGGGAGAAACTGGTAGTCCAGTTTCCCCCCGATGCCGTGGGTGACGGAACGTTCGATCAGGCGGGTCCCGAAGCCGCGCGCCTTTGGCGGCTCGACCACAGGTCCACCCGTCTCCCGCCACTGCACGACCAGCGCCTCCTCGTCGGCAGTCGAGGCGCTGCACTGCACCTCGACGCTGCCTTCAGCCGACAGCGCTCCGTACTTCGCCGAATTGGTCGCCAGTTCATGGAGCACCATGGCCATGGCTTGTGCCGTGCTCGACCTGAGGACGAGATCGGTGACGACCGGATCGAGGTCCACCGCTATGCCGTAAGGGGTCAGTTCGTCGGCGATCAGTGCCTGCAGCTTCACGCCGTCCCAGCGGTTTTCCGAGAGGTGGCTGTGGGCACGGCTGATGGCGGCGATGCGGCCGATCAGTGCTTCCTTGAAATCGGCGACCGAGCCTTGCGCCTTCATCATCTGGACGATCGACTGCACGACGGCCAGCAGGTTCTTGGCGCGATGATCGACTTCGCGAGTCAGCAGGTCTTCGCGTTCACGCGCCTGCTTGAGATCGGTGATCTCGACGCAGAAGATGCCGACGCCGCGGCGCTGCCCGTCCGGCCCGTGGACGGGATAGAACACTTCGGACCAGGTGCGTTTCACGCCGGGGCGCGCGGGTGTCTCGCCCGAGATCTCGACCCCGCGCATGACCTCGCCACCTTCGATCACCGTGCGCAACATGGGTTCTGCCGCTGCCCTGAGATCGGGCACAAGGTCCCAGACGCTGCGGCCGATGTGCTCCTCGGCCGAAAAGCCGTTCATTTCCGCTAGCGCAGTGTTGATCCGGGCGAAGCGCAAGTCGGCATCGAGCAGGCCGAGGCCGACCGGGGCCTCGTCGTAGATCGCCTGGAGCTCGTCGATCACGCCGAGCAGGTGCGCGCGCTGTTCGGCCTGCCATTCGCCGTCCCGCTCCAGTTGCTGCTTGGCGGCAATGAGGTTCATTGCGCTGGTGCAGAGCGAATGAACGACTTCGAGCACGATCAAGGTGCTGGGGATATAGACCAGCATCGCGATGGGCGCGCCGGATTGCATCCCCAACTCGCCGCCCGGATGCAGGAAAAGATATCCGGCCGCCAGCCACGCCAGCACAGCCGCGATGTAACCGGGAAGGCGGCCGCCGAGGAAGGTGGCAATGACGATGGCGGGGTAGAAAGGCAGCAGCGGTGCAGGCGGCGGCGTGCCCATGGCAAGACGCACCACCAGCGCGATGGCAATCAGCCCCAAGGCCGACAGCACTCCCGGCAGAGGACGTCCGATGAAGACGTGGCACAGCGAGAACGGCCATTTGCCGAACAGGTGTGCTTCGCCTTGGCGGCGACCGGACTGCATCCCCCATTGCCCTTTCGGCATGTGAACGCGCAGCCGGATGACTGCGCCGGTTCATCTTGCGCGAGTTTGCCCATCTGGCAATCCCCGCGTACCGCTCGGGCCTTGAAAACGCGTCGATTTTGGCAAATCAGCCGCGGCGTCGCGCTCGGCCATAACCTGGGTTAGCAAACCCGGGCGCTAAGGCTTGGGCGAAACCTTCAATTGCGCGACAGGCCACCACGACAGCGTGTGGACGTCGTGCGCAGAAGTCCAGATGCCCTTGGGCGTGTAGCGCAGCGCACCGCTGCCTGCAGGCTCGCCGCCGCGCTGGGCGACGGTCATCGTCACCGGATCGATTGCCGCCCAGACCTGATCGTCGGTGGTGCGCAGCCAGACCTTGCCGCCGCCGGTATCGATATCGCCCCACTTGAGGTTGGCGCCGACCTTGACCCGCCCGACGACCTGACCGCTGGCAGGATCGGCGCGGACGAGCGTGCCATCGCCCTGTTCCTGCACCCATACGCCGCCTTCGCCCGCCGCGAGGAAGCCCGGCATCGTTCCGAGGGCAGCGCGGGCGACCACGGTGTTGGTGGCGGGATCGATCTTCTGCAAAGTCTGCTTCGTCGCGCTGACCGCCCAGACCGCATCATAGCCGAAGGTCACGTACCAGGTGTCTGCATCGACGGGGATCGAGGCGATGACGCTGTTGGTTTCGGGATCGACGCGGGCGACCGCGCCTTCGGGCTTGCTCGCCAGCCAGATCGAGCCTGCACCATTGGCGACGATCAGTTCGCCCTGCTTCTGATTGGCGATGCCGGTGGGGATGGTGGTGGTGATCTTTGCGGTTTCGAGATCGATCCGCACCAAGGAGCCATCGGCGCAGTTGGCGACCCACAACGAGCCGAACGCCACGGTCATCGCGCCGCAGGGGCGGGCGATGGCGACTTCGGCGAGCTTGCCGGTGCGTGACCACTTCTCGACCTTGCCGCGATTGGTCGCCCAGACTGCATCTCCGTCGACAGCGAGGAAATCGGCGAAACCGGGGACGGTCTGCGCCTGTTCGACCTGCGCGTGGGCGATGGTCGGGAGCAGAGCGGCGGCGGCGAGGAGCAGTTTTCGGAGCATGGAAATCCTTCCTGAACCTTAGCTACGCGACGCGATGTATGCACGCCATCCGCCAAGGTGCGTAATGTCCTCGGCCCCGGCAAGCGCGCGCGGTTCGGCGACGAAGCCCTTGACGCTGCTGCCATCGGCCAGGGTGACCGTGCCGATGGCGAGTGGTGCGGGAACTTCGACGGTGAAGCTGCCGAATTCGGCGAGGCCCAGTTCATAGACCTCCAGCTTGATCGCCGCGCCGCCTTCATCGAACACCAGCGCAGGCTTGGGCGGCACGCTGTTGGCGATGGCGTAGAGCTTGTAGGTCGGCGCGGTCTCGAACGCGCCGACGAACTTCGCATCGCGCGAGGTCAGTTGCCAGTGCAGCGGCATGCCTTCGAGGTGTGCGCCGACAACGGCCAGTTTCACGGTCTGCATCTTGCCCTCCAGATCGAGCGGGGGTGGGGGGGTGAGGTTCGCCGCTGCAAGCCATGCGTCAGCGGCATCGAGCAGGGCGCGGTCGGTGGCGGCGGGGCCGATCAGGGTGATACCGAAGCCGGTGCCGTTGTGGCGCGTGCCTGCGGGCACGGCGACCGCGGCCATGTCGAGCAGGTTCACGAAGTTGGTGTAGAAGCCGAGGTTGCTGTTGAGCGCGACCGGAGCGACCGCGAGTTCAGCGACGCGGTAGGTGGTGCCGGTGGTGGGGAAGGCGAGCATGTCGACGCTTTCCCACAGCTGGTCGGCATGGCGCTTCAGTTCGGCCATGCGGTAGATGCCGTTCCACAGTTCGACGGCGGACTTGTCCCATCCGGCCTCGACGACGGTGCGCACGGTGGGATCGACGGCTTCGGGGTTGTCCTTCAGCAGGTTGGCGATGGCTGCGGTGCGTTCTGCTACCCAAGGGCCACCGTAAAGCAGTTGCGCGGCTTCGAGCAGAGGGGCGATGTCGATCTCGACCACTTCGGCGCTTTGCGCGAGCGTGGCCAGGGTGCGGTCGTAGAAGAACTCGGACTCGCTATCGCCGAAGAAGGCGCGCTGGTCGCGGCGTGGGACGCCGACGCGCTTGGGCGCAAGGGGCGCTTCGGGGAGCTGGCGCGACCACGGATCGCCCGCGTCGAACCCGGCCAGCGTGTGGTCCACCAGTCGGGCATCGATGGTGTCAGAGGCGAACACCGTAATGCAGTCGATCGAGCGGCAGGCGGGGACAAGGCCCTTGGTGCTCCACCGGCCCTTGGTCGGCTTGAACCCGATCAGGTGGTTGAACGCGGCGGGAACGCGGCCCGAACCGGCGGTATCGGTGCCGAGCGCGATGGGCACGAGGCCTGCGGCCACGGCAATGGCCGAGCCGGAACTGGAGCCGCCACTGACGTAGTCGCGGTTATAGGCGTTGCGGGGCACGCCATAGGGGCTGCGCGTGCCGACGAGGCCGGTGGCGAACTGGTCGAGGTTGGTCTTGCCGACGCAAATCGCGCCTGCGGCCTTCAGCTTCGCGATGACGGTGGCGTCTTCGGTTGGCGCATAGGCGAAGGCGGGGCAGGATGCGGTGGTTTCGAGGCCCGCAACGTCGATGTTGTCCTTCGCGGCATAGGGCACGCCGGCGAGGGGGAGGACTTCGCCTGCCGCGACCCGCGCATCGATGGCGCTTGCCTGCGCCAGCAGGCCCTCAGCCGAGGCGCGGCTGATCCACACTTGCGGCTGGATCGCATTGTAAGCGGCGATGCGCGCGAGGGTTTCCTCGATCACGCTGACGGCGCTGGTGGTTCCCGCGTTGACCCCGGCGGCAATGGCAGCGGCGCTGCGGCGGTCGAGCGTGGTCATGCGCTCCTCCGCAGGGCCAGCATCGGCGTGCCGGGTTGCAGCGGCTGGCGCTCCTTGATGTAAAGCGCCGCCACCGTGCCCGCGCCGGGGCTTTCGACCGGGCATTCCATCTTCATCGCCTCGATCACGGCGATGGTCTCGCCTGCCTGAACCGTATCGCCGGGCTGGACGAGCAGCTTCCACACGCTGCCGCCGAACGGGGCTTCGATCAGGTCGGCACCTTCGGGAACGTCCACCGTGTTCTCAGCAGGCGCTTCGCTTTCGGTCAGCGCATTGACGCGGTCGAACTCGCCACGGCGCTCCCATTCTGCGCGTTCAGCATCGAAGGCTGCGGTGCGGCGAGCCTCGAAAGCGGCGATGTCGTCGGCGTTGTCGGACAGGAACTTGCGGTAGTCGGACAGGCGGAATTCGGAGGGTTCGATCCTGAGCGCCCGCTTGCCGCTGGGGAAATCGCGCCGCCATTCGGCCAGTTCCTCGGCGCTGACCGGATAGAAGCGGATCTGGTCGAAGAACCGCAGCAGCCATGGCTTGCCTTCGATAAAGTCCGCAGTCTGCCGGTGGGTGTTCCACACCTGCACGGTGCGGCCGAACAACTGGTAGCCGCCGGGGCCTTCCATGCCGTAGATGCACATATAGGCCCCGCCGATGCCGACAACATTGGGCGGCGTCCAGGTGCGCGCCGGGTTGTACTTGGTGGTGACGAGGCGGTGGCGCGGATCGACCGGGGTGGCGACGGGCGCGCCGAGATAGACGTCACCCAGGCCCATGACGAGGTAGCTGGCCTCGAAGATCAGGTTCTCTACCGCCGCCGTGTCGGGCAAGCCATTGATGCGGCGGATGAATTCGATGTTGTCAGGGCACCACGGCGCATCATCGCGCACGGCGCTCATGTACTTCTCGATGGTCTCGATCGTCGCGGGATCGCGCCAGCTCAAGGGCAGGTGGACGATGCGTGAGGGGATCGCGAAGTCTTCGAGATCGCCGAGGCGCTTTTCTGCGGCCATGAGCGCGGCCAAGGCCTGCGCCTGTGTCAGGCTGCGCCCGTCGAAATGCAGCTGGAGCGAGCGGATGCCGGGGACGACGTCAATCACGCCGGGCAGGGCCATGCGCTCAAGCTCGGTCATCAGCGCGTGGACGCGGATGCGCAGTTCGAGATCGAGCACGAGCGGGCCGTATTCGACGAGGATGTTGCGGTCGCCCTGCTGGCGGTAGACGACGCCGGGGCGGCCCGGTGCTTCGGGCATAGCGGCGAGGATCGGTGTCTGCGTGGCGGCGTCGCAGGGGCGGCTCGACGCAGGCTTGGCTCCGCTGGCGAGGAATTCCTGCTGCGCGCGGTCAGCGGCGGTAGCCTCGTCCATGGTGACGGGCACGAAGCGCACGCGGTCTCCGGGGACGAGTTGGCCGATCTTCCAGCGGTCCGCCGCGATCACCACGAAGGGGCAGACGAAGCCGCCGAGGGAGGGGCCATCGGGGCCGAGGATGATCGGCATGTCGCCGGTAAAGTCCACCGCGCCAATGGCATAGGCGTTGTCGTGGATGTTCGAGGGGTGCAGGCCGGCCTCACCACCATCGCGCCGTGCCCACTCGGGCTTGGGGCCGACAAGGCGCACGCCGGTGCGGTTGGAGTTGTAGTGCACCTGCCACTCGGCGGTAACCACCATGTCGATATCGGCCTCGGTAAAGAAGTCCGGCGCGCCATGGGGGCCATAGAGCACGCGCACGCACCAGTCGGTGGGGAGCGCAGGCAGGGGTGGCGGGGCGAGTGGTTCGCCGGTCGGTTCTTGGGCGAGGTGGAGGACGTCACCGGCGACGAGGCGGCGCGCGGCGTGGCCGCCGAACTGGCCGAGTTCGAAGGTGCTGCGGCTGCCGAGGTAGGGGGCGATGTCGAGCCCTCCAGCGACGAGCAGGTAGCCGCGCATGCCGCCGCCCTTTGCCCTGCCGATGCTAAGCGTTTGCCCTGCCTTTGCCTCGAAGAGTTGGCCCGGAGTTACCGGTTTGCCCTCGAGAGTTGCCCCGAAGTCCGCGCCTGTTAAGCACATGGTGGCGTCGGCGGCGAACTGCAGCGTGGGGCCGGTAACGGTCATTTCCAGCCCGGCCGCGCCTTCGGGATTGCCGAGCAGGCGGTTGCCGAGGCGGAAGGACTGGTCGTCCATCGGGCCGGATGGCGGCACGCCGACCGCCCAGAGGTGCTGGCGGCCCGGCCAGTCCTGCACGGTGGTGGCAGTGCCGCCGCTCAGGACGCGGATCGATTGCGACTTGAAAACAACGTCCTCAAGCGCGCGTGTTGAGACTTCACCTGAAGTGAAGGCGGGAGCCGCGACGACGCTGCGCAGCCAGCGCAGGTTGGTCTCGATGCCATCGACGCGGGACTTCGCCAGTGCCGCCTGCATCGCGGTAACCGCTTCGGCGCGCGTGGGGGCGTGGACGATCAGCTTGGCGAGCATCGGATCGTACCAGGCGCTGACTTCGGTCCCCGCCATGACCCAGGTTTCGGCGCGGATTTCGTCGGGAAATTCGACGCAGGTCAGGCTGCCCGAGGTGGGGCGATAGTCGAGCGCAGGGTCTTCGGCATAGAGGCGGATCTGGACCGAATGGCCGCTGGGGGTGGTCGGGGCGGTGTCGAGGAAGCTGTAATCGCCGCCTGCGCCACGGATCATCCATTCCACCAGATCGACGCCCATGACCATCTCGGTCACGCCGTGTTCGACCTGCAGGCGGGTGTTCATTTCGAGAAAAAAGAACTCCTTGCGCTCCGAATCGTAGAGGAATTCTACGGTGCCTGCCGAGCGATAGCGCGCGGCTTCGCCGAGGCGGATCGCGGCGGTGTAAAGCGCCTGCCGGACCGCTTCGGGCAGAAGCGGCGCGGGGGCTTCTTCGACCACCTTCTGGTTGCGGCGCTGGAGCGAGCAGTCGCGCTCGCCCAGGGCGACGACGCGGCCTTCGCCATCGCCGAAGATCTGCACTTCGACATGGCGGGCGCGGCGGACGAAGCGTTCGAGGAAGACGCCGGCATCGCCGAAATTGCTCTGGCCAAGGCGGGCGACGGCGGCGAAGCCTTCGCGGATGTCGTCAGCGGTCTCGCACACGCGCATGCCGATGCCGCCGCCGCCGGCTGTGGCCTTGAGCATGATCGGGAAGCCTATGGCCTCGGCAGCGGCGAGGGCTTCGTCCTCGCTGGTCAGCAGGTCGCTGCCCGGTGCGAGCGGGACGCCGTGGGCGGCGGCAAGTTCGCGGGCGCTGTGCTTGAGGCCGAAAGTGCGGATGTTGTCGGGCGTAGGGCCGATGAAGACGATGCCGGCTTCGGCGCAGGCGGCGGCGAATTCGGTGTTTTCGGAGAGGAAACCGTAGCCGGGGTGGATCGCGCCTGCGCCGGTGCGCTTGGCCGCGTCGATGATCGCGGCGATGTTGAGGTAGCTTTCCGACGGCCGCGCTCCGCCGATGCACACGGCCTCATCGGCCTGCGCGACGTGGAGCGAGGCTTCGTCGGCCTCGGAATAGACCGCGACCGAGCGCAGGCCCATCTTGCGCAAGGTGCGGATGATGCGCGTGGCGATGGCGCCGCGATTGGCGATGAGGACCGTGTCAAAGGCGGTTGTGGCGGTCATGCGGCGACGATCATCCGGACGGGGGTGGGGTTGAAGGCGTTGCAGGGATTGTTGATCTGCGGGCAGTTGGAGACGACGACGACCACGTCCATCTCTGCACGCAGGTCCACGGTCAGGCCGGGGGCCGAAATGCCGTCGACGATGCCCAAGGCACCGTCGGCCTCGACCGGGACGTTCATGAAGAAGTTGATGTTGGAGACGATGTCGCGCTTGCCGCGGCCTTCCCAGAGGTTGGCTTCCAAGAAGTTCTCGACGCAGGCGTGTTGCGACTTGGTGTGATGTCCATAGCGCAAAGTATTGGATTCACAGGAACATGCGCCACCGATGGTGTCGTGATATTCGACCGCGCTGCCGGTGATGGTCATCAGAGGACGGCCTTCGTTCGAAAGCAGCACGGTGCCTTCGCGCAGGAACAGGTTGCCCTGTGCGGCGACGGTATCCTGCGCGCTGTAGCGTTCGGAATCGTCGGCGGCACTGTAGATCAGGAAGTCGACCGCCTGATTGCCTTCGAGATCGACGATGCGCAGCGTTTCGCCCTGCTTGACGTGGTGGGCCCAGGGGGCGCAGGCGGGGACGATCTCGTCGTGGACGACAGTGCCGGAAAGGCCGGAGAGGTGGGGATCGGTCATGAGGCCTGTCCTTTTCAGCGGCGGTAGTAGTCTTCGACGTTGAGGAAGGCGCGCTGGCCCTCCGGCGTCGCGTTGCGGATGGGGTCGGCTTCGCTGGTCACCGGCCCGCGCCATGCCGTGAGGCGCAAGGGGGTGACGCTGTATTCCAGCCTTGGATCAAGGACGTGCGGGACGTTGGTGACAACGACTATGACGTCCAATTCGGCGCGGAGCACTACGCTGCGGCCGGGGGCATAGGGGCCGACTAGCGGCGTGATCGTGCCGTCGTCCTCGATGCGGGTGCCCTTGAACAGGGTGACGCAGGGGTGGACATCGCGGCGGCCGAGGCCATGCTTGGCCGCGCCGAGCAGGAAGCGGTCGCGCCCGTTGGGATAGTCGCCGCTGTTGCGGCCTTCGCCGTACTTGGCGAGGTTTGTGGCAGCGTTCGAGGTGCCGGAGAAGCAGTCGTGCGTGCCCGCGTCGTCGGCTTCGATGGACATCAGCACGCGGCCCATGTCGGACAGGAGGAGCTTGCCGGTGCCAAGGTAAGCGTTCCACTGGACCTTGACGGTATCGGCAAAGTTCAGGCGCTCGGTCGGCATTTCGGCGTTGAACAGGTTGAGCGAGGCGCAGGCATCGCCTTTGACGTCGATCAGGCGCAGGCGGGTGCCGCGAGAGATACGGCGCGTGGCATAGCCGCCGGGTGCGACGGTCTCTTCCCAGAGCAGGTCGTCGGTGCTGACGCCTGCCGGCAGGTCGGTGGCGGCGGGCGGGAGGATCGGCATGGATTCCACGACTGTTCCGGCCATCGAGCGGGCGTGGTCGCGGGCGGCGTTGGGGTTCGCGAGCGTTGCGGTGGGCGCGTCGGTCATGCGGCGGCTCCTTTCTTCGATCCGGGGCCAGCCTCTGACAGAGGCGGCAGCAGGGCGGTGGTGGTGACAAGCTGGAGCTGCTGGACCCCGCGCACGCGGCGCAGGGCATCGGCAAGGCCCTTGAGCCGGGCGGCAGGGCCCTGGACGAGCAGGACTTCCAGCGACTGGTCGTCCTTGAGGAAGACGTGCTGGGTCGAGATCACTTCGGTCTGGAAATCGGCCTGCGTGCCTGCAAGCTGCTGGCGGACGCGGCCGCGGTCACCGCGATAGACGAGGGTGATCGTGCCAGCGAGGATCTCGTCCGGACGGGTCAGCGCCTCGTGCGCGGCGAGGGCGTGGCGGATCAGTTCGGCGATGAGTTGCGAGCGCGAGGGGAGCTGGCGTTCCTCGACCATCATGTCGAGCTTGCGGAACAGGTCCGCAGGCAGGCTCATGCTGAGGCGGGCAAGGCTGGCGGGTTCGCTGGACATCATGCGACTTCCGGTTCCGGTTCGGGCGCAGGTGCGTCCTTGCGCAGTTCCAGATCATAGACCGCCGTCGCGCCGTAGCGGTGCGGGGCGTGGGGATCGTGGCGGCGCTTGTCGAGCGCGAGGACGCGGGTGCCGAGCGAGAAGGCTTCCTTGATATCGTGCGTGACCATGATGATGGTCAGGCCGAAGTCCTGCCACAACTGGCGGATCAGCACGTGCATATCGGCCCGGATGCCTGGATCGAGCGCGCCGAATGGCTCGTCGAGCAGGAGGATGCGGGGGCGCATGATCAGGGCCTGCGCGATGGCGAGGCGCTGTTGCATGCCGCCGGACATCTGGCTGGGGTAGAGGTTCAGGCTGTCACCAAGGCCGACCGCCTGGAGCATGGCGGTGGCTTCCTCGGCGGCGCGCTTCTTCGCATCGCCGAACAGGCGGGCGAGCAGCGGGGCCTTGGTGCATTCGAGGCCGAACATCACGTTCTGGAGCACAGTGAGATGCGGGAACACCGAGTAGCGCTGGAACACCACGCCGCGATCGGGGCCGCATTCGCGGGCCAGCGGTTCGCCATCGAGCGTGATGGTGCCGGACGTTGGTACTTCCTGGCCGAGGACGACGCGCAGGAAGGTGCTCTTGCCCGCGCCCGAGGGGCCAACGACCGAGACGAAGGAGCCTTTCTCGACGTCAAGATCGACCTTCTCAAGCACGACGCGGTCGCCGTATTCGACCCAGACGTTGCGGAGGGAGAGGAGCGCGCTCAATGGCTTGCTCCATGCGCCCAGGGGAAGGCCTTCTGGCTTAGTGTCTTGAGGCCCCAGTCCATCGCGATGGCAAGCAGCGCGATCCATGCGACGTAGGGGATGATCACGTCCATCGCGAGGTAGCGGCGGACGAGGAAGATGCGGTAGCCGAGGCCCACATCGGACGCGATGGCCTCTGCCGAGATCAGGAACACCCATGCCGGGCCGAGGGCGAGGCGCAGGGCGAGGATCAGGCGCGGCATCGCCTGCGGCAGGGCGACGCGGATGAGGATCTGCCATGAGCCTGCGCCCAGCGTCTGTGCCTTGGCCAGCATCTCGCGGGGCAAGGTGCCGACGTGGCCTGCAACATCGCGGATCATGACCGGGGCGATGCCGATGACGATGAGTGCGACCTTGGCGGTCTCGCCGAGACCTAGAGCGACGAACAGGATCGGCAGGAGAGCGATGGGCGGGATCACGGCGATGCCGGTGACGAGGGGGCCGAAGGTGGCGCGGACCGGGGGCAGAGCGCCGAGGACGAGGCCGACCAGCAGCGCCATCAGCGTGGCGATGCCGAGGCCGAGGCCGAGGCGCTGCAGGCTGGCGAGGGTGTCGGCCCAGAATACGACCGTGCCGGAGAGCACGTCGGCCTTGGTCATCTGCGCCCACAGCGCGGTGGCCATCCCCGAGGGCAAGGGCAGGATCTTGTCCGACGGGTTTACCGCATGGCGTCCGTAGGCGGCGAAGAGGTAGACGATGACCAGCAGCAGGATCGGCACGGCGCCGAGCGCGAGGCGCTGTTTGCGGTCCGGTTCGCGGTTTACCCAGCGCATGAAGTAATGTCCCGAAGTATCGAGGAGATCAGAGCTTTCCGTCCGCGGCGAGCTTCATGAAGCTGTCGTCGAAGCGCAGAGTGACGCGGGCCGGATCGCCGAGCGTCTTGCCGCCGGGGAAGGCCATGCCGACCGCATCGGCGGAGGAGGCTCCGGGGAACAGGCCCTTGGAGAAACTGAAGTCGCGCACGCGGGTCATCGTCTCGATGAGCTTTGCGTCCTGCGTGGCGGCGACGGCATCCTTGGCCTGGGCGTAGAGGAAGGTGGTCTTGAGCTGGGCTTCGAAGACTTCGGGCGTGGTCCCGGCGAGCTTGGCCATGGCGGCACGGGCCTGCTTGCCCTGCTCGTCCTGCGCAACCATGACCTTCATCGTATCGTACCAGATACCCGCGAGCGCCTTGCCGAGATCGGGGTTGGCCTTGAGCGTGGCGGTGTCGACCACCAGCAAATCGAGGATTTCGCCGGGGATGTCAGCCGAGGTGAAGACCTTGGAGACGCCCGGCTGCGCGGCCATGACCGAAAGCTGCGGGTTCCAGGCGACAGCGGCGGTGGCGTCCGGCGAGGCGAAGGCGGCAACGATGTCGGCGTCGGAAGTGTTGATGGTCTTGACGTCGGTCAGCGCCATGCCGTTATTGCCGAGCGCGCGGGCGAGCAGGTAGTGCGACACCGAAAGCTCGGCGAGATAGACCTGGCGGCCCTTGATCGCGGCGAGGCTGTTTGCGCCCTTGAGCAGGATGCCGTCGTTGCCGTTGGAATAGTCGCCGACGATGATCGCGCTGGTGTCCTTGCCACCGGCAGCGGGGATGGTGAGGGCGTCCATGTTCGCCACGGTGACGCCGTCGAACTTGCCGGCGGTGTACTGGTTCACCGATTCGACGTAATCGTTCACCTGCACGACGTTGATCTTGATGTGGTACTTGTCGGCCCACTTCTTCACGATGCCGGCCTGCTGAGCATAGGGCCACGGCATCCAGCCGGCATAGATCGACCAGCCGATGCTGAATTCGGTGCGCTTTTCGGCGACCTTCTCGCCACCCGAGCATGAGGCGAGCGCCAGTGTCGCCGCGATCAGCGCGGTCTTGCCGACCTTTCCGAGATTGGCACCGATCCGCGTCGCAAAAGCCTGTAGCACCAGCCATTCCCCTTCGTGGAGTGAGCATCATCGCTGCCCCGGACCGGCTGGCCCTTGGTATTACGATCAGCTGCTTTGGTAATACCTGCCCGCTTGAAAGTGCGGATACGTCGATTGACGTAGCGCCCGGTTTGGCGGGTTCGGCCTAAGTGCGGTATACGGGTTCCGTTCAGGGGTTTTGCGGGCAAGCGACATGAACATCAGGAAATTTGCAGTCGATATGCTGCCGCCGGTCACGCTGGCGATTGTTGTTTCCTTCTGGGGACTTGCGCCGAAGGCCTGGGTCGAGAGCACCTGGACCGCGATCATCATGACCGCTTTGGTGACGACCTGGGTGCTCGGACTCGAATTGGTGTTCGAGCGCCATGAAGGCTGGCGGATGAACCGGCGCGAGTTCTTCACCGACCTGTTCTACATGGTCCTGAACGCGACGCTGATTTCGAAGATCTCGCAGCTCGTCGGCGATGCGCCGCTGATGGCGTTCAAGAAGGCGGCGGGGATCGCCACGCCCTGGGCGGGCGAGATGCCGTTCCTGGCGCAAGTGGCGCTGGTGCTGGTCGTCTATGAGTTCGGGCAGTACTGGATGCATCGCCTGATGCACAATTCGACGCCGTTTTGGCTGACCCATGCGCCGCACCACCACATCACCCAGCTCAACGCCATGAAGGGCGCGGTCGGCAATCCGATCGAGCTGGTGCTGATCAGCCTGAGCGTGATCGTGTTCTTCGACGTTTCGCAGGCGGCGATCCTGGGTGCATTCGGTGCGACCGGCGTTATCTCCACCTTCGCCCATGCCAACGTGCGCTCCGATCCGCCGAAGTTCTATTCGTTCTTCTTCACCACGATCCGGCATCACAGCCTGCACCACTCGGTCCCCTACGAGGACACGCGCTGCAACTATGGCAACTCGCTGATCCTGTGCGACCGCATCTTCGGCACCTACAAGGAAGGCGAGGCGGCCGTGGTGGGGCAGGACGAGCGAAAGCGCCTGTCGATCCGAGAGCAGTGGATCTTCCCCTTCGTTCCGTTGATCAAGGCATGGCGGGCCCGGGGCGGAGCGACCGTGACGGAAGGCTGAGCGGAAGCTTTTTTCGAAATAATGCGAGAAAATTGACCCCGTGACAGCCGTCACGCGTCGGGAATCTGCGGCGAGCCTAATTCTCCTCCTGCCACTCGGGCACACAGGAGGATACCATGAAGACCATCAAGATCGCCGCTCTCGCACTCGCCGCCGCCGCTTTCGCACAGGGTGCCGCTCACGCCGAAACGCTGCCGACTTCGGAAGTGACCGTGAACTACTCGAACCTTTCCGATCCGGTGCAGGTCAAGGCGCTGAAGAAGAGCATCCGTCGCGCCGCCATCCGCGTGTGCCAGACCCCGCAGGAGCGCGAGCGCGGACCCCAGTCGTTCGATCTGCCCTGCTTCGCCAAGGCCAACACCGATGCCAAGCGTGAGCTTGCCCGCCGTGTCGAACTGGCGCAGGCGAAGAAGAGCGGAAGCGCCGGCACGCTGGTCCTCGCCAGCCCCGTCCAGACTGTCGGCCCGGACAAGCACTGAGGCCAACGGTACCTCAAAAGTACCTCCTGCGAAGTCCCCGTCGATGGTCTCGACGGGGCTTTGCTTGCCAAATCGCACGACCTGATACAGCATCCGCGGCGAGGGGGTCGTGCCGGTCAGGCCAAATGTTTCCCGACCCGGTGCAGGACAATGCGATGATTTCTCCGACCGGATTGCCGGCCATCCTGACAGCCATCCGTGCCGGCGCGATCGGGCATGCCGAACGCCTGTTCCGCGAAGGAGGCCACGACCGCCAGCCGGAGAATGCCGCCGCACAGGCGGTCCTTGCCAGACTGCTGGCCGAGCGCGCCCGGACCTTGCCGCCCACGCTGCGTCCCGCTGCCTTTGCCGAGTCCGCCGCTGCCTATGCGCGGGCCGATGCGCAGGTTCCGCAGCTTTACACCCGCATCAACAGCGCGACGATGACACTGCTCGCCGGCGACGTTGCGGGTGCCCAGGTCATGGCCGAGAAGGTGCTTTCCTGGCTCGAGGCGGAGCCAGTGATCCGCGAGACGCCGTTCATGATCGAGGCTTGCCGCGCCGAAGCGCATCTCGTTGCAGGGCGCCTTGATGCGGCTCGGTCCGTACTGGTTGGGGCTGTTGCCATGGCGCCCGAGGCCTATGAGGACCATGCCGCCGCGCGGCGGCAGTTCCAGATGATTTGCCATGCGCGGGACATCGACGATAGCTGGCTGGAGGCTTTCGCTCCACCGTCGACGTTGCACTACGCCGGACATCTCGGCGTAGCCGCCGAGCCGGGAACGCGGCTCCTTGCTGAAATTGACGGCGCCTTGGCGGCTGATCGCGTCGGCTTCGCGTTCGGTGCTCTGGCGGCAGGTGCCGACCTTACCATTGCCGAGCGCGTCCTCGAGCGTGGCGGCGAATTGCACGTGGTCCTGCCCTTGCGCGAGGAAGCCTTCCTGCAGCAATCGGTGCGGCCCTATGGCGCGGACTGGGAACGGCGCTTCATCGCGGTCCGGGATGCTGCAGCAAGCTGGACCGAGACTGCGCAGGACACCGGAGCCTACGAGCCGCTCGCCAGCCACCTTGCTGCCGACGTGGCGATGGGAGCTGCAGTGCGCCACAGTCGGAGCCTTGGTGGCGAGGCGGTGCAACTGGTGATCCTCGACGATGCCGATGGGCCGTTGGGAGCGGGGATCCACACCGCGCGCGAGGCACGGCGCTGGAGCAGCATGGGCCGGACATCGCGCAGTCTGCGCGTACCGCGTAGCGCGCCGGTTGCTGCATCGGGAACCCGCAAGGCGCCTGAAGGCCGACCGGAACGTCGGCTGGCGGCCATGCTGCAGATCGACTTCGTCGGTCTGGCCGATCTCGACGAGGCGCAACTCGCCGATGCGGTGGCCGATGTCTTGCTGCCGTTCCGCGCGGCGCTCTCGCTCATCCCGGTTCGCCCCTCAGTCACGCTGCCATGCGGGAACAGCCGCATCATGGCCTTTGCCGATCCCGAAAGTGCCTTTGCCTTTGCACGCGCCGTGTCGGACATTCCGGTCGTGCCGTTCGGGCTGCGGATTGCCGGACACTACGGCCTTGCGCACTGGCTCAGCGATCCCGAGGCGCTGATCGGGCGTCCGGTGGACCAGTTGGCGACGATTGCAGCTGTCGCCTTTCCCGGTGCCATCACCGTAAGCGAGGCTTTTGCGTCGGCGCTCTGTCTTGCAACGGGTGACGAGGTCTATGCCGAGCCGCTGGGGGATGCGGGCCCGCTCAGGCTCTATGCGTTGAGGGTTGCGGGTCGCTGAAAGGCGAGTGGGATCAAGGGCTGGGGGCTAGGGAACGTGGGGGAGCACTGGCTAGTAGACGAGTTCCTCGAGCCGATGCTCGGCTTCGACCCGCAGGCAGCTTTCGTCACGGCTGATGATGCCGCGCCGTTGCAGCGCGGCGATGGTGCGAGAAACCGTTTCGCGAGTCGATTGCACGCGCAGGGCCAGCTGGCTGAGGACGGGCGCCGGCCTGATCGTCAGGTCGTCGCACTCGCGCGCCATGCGCAGAATCTCGGCATGGATGCGGCCTGTTGCCGAGAGCGTGGTGTTACCAGCCAGCCGCGCGTTCTGGGCGGCGAGGCGGGCGATGAGCTGGCGCGAGACCGCCACCGCGACCGCCGGGTGCGTGGTCATCAGCGTCATCATGACATGCGCCATCATCGCAGCTGCGCGCACGGCGTCGACCGCGACGATCTCCAGATCGAGGTCGTGCTGCCCGAGCAGGGCCTGTTCGCCGAACATGTCGCCCGGCTGGTACTCCTCGAGCACGGCCTGCCGCCCTTCGAGGGAGATCGCCCGCGCCCGTGCACGGCCCGACAGCACGACGTGCACCTGCTCGTTGCGGGCGCCGAGTCCGAGAATGACGGCGCGCGGCGAATAGGCGTTGTCGCGAGAAGCAGCGCTCATCTGTTGGGCAACGTCGGACGCACAAGCGAAGATGCGCGCAAACCGGGTTGTGAGGTCAGTGGGAGGAGGCTGGAGCACGCTGGCCATTGTCCATCGATCCTACACAGCGAAAGTATGGGCGCCAAGCCTTGGGGCGAACGGCGATGATCGGTGCGATCTTTCGGGCACTCCCGCTGCTGCTGCTCTCACTTTGGCTCGGCTCGTGCAAGGGCGGCGTGTTGCCGAGCCGGGGGCAGACTTACGCCGACAGCGCGGCTGCTCCCCGGATCGTCGTGCAACTGGGGCATCATGCAACAGTGCAGGCCGTGCGCTGGATCAACGGCGGGTCAAACCTGGTTTCCTTCGCGCTGGATGGCTCCATCGTCGTCTGGGACGTGGCAAACAGCGCCATTCTCGATACGGCGCAGATTCCGATCCGGTTCAGGCTGGACGAGAGCGGGCTGGATCCGCGCCTGCGGGCCGTGGACCTGACTGCCGATGGCGGCGCCATGCGGATCGTCTTCTGGCGAAGCTTTGGCGCGGACAAGCGCGACGGCTCGGACTGCCCCGCCGACGCACGCACGTCCGACGGAGCCTACTGCGGGTTCCTGCTGGATCTGCAAACCCGAAAGATCGCGCCAGACCCGCGTCCGTTTGATGCCGGGAAGGATCCCGCGATGATGCCGCAGAACGAACGTTTTCCCCTGTCGCCTGATGGCCGCTACGCGCCGATCCCTGAAGAGATCAGCGAAACGCCCAAGCGAATCGGCAATATGATCGGCCAGCCCGAGAACCCGGTAGAGTCGTGTCTTTCCGTGTTCGAATGCGACTATGGTATCCGCCTGCTCCCGAAAAAGGGCGGCTACCCGATACTGCTTCTGCCGACGCAAAGGGGTTTTCTTCAGGATGTCGACGTCAGCGCCGACGGACAGAAGCTGGTTCGCCTGAACACCGATAACGGGATGGGCACCGCGTTCGTCTCTGTCATGGATATGTCGAGCGGAAGCGTGGCGGGCGCAATGCAGCTAGGCGACGCCTATCACCGTGTCACGTGGCTGGGTGACGATCGCTACCTGCTGCAGAGCGGAGGCTATAACACCAGCAACATCCTGATGGATAGGGATTTTCCGCCAACGCTCGTCGTCGATGCCGCCTGCATGGCCAGACCGCAAACCTGCCGCAAGCTACCCCCTTATACGTTCACGCATCAGGTTAGTGCTGACGGTGGCTTCATCGGGTTTGGAGATGCGCAAGGCTGCTTTGCAGCAGCTTCCGTGGACGATGTCATGTGCCCAGCCGGGTTTGGCAGCCTGTCCAGCAGCAGCCTTTCCAAGGCGGAACCTGAAAGGCTCAGCTGGTTCGGACCGGGAGCATCGGCGTGGCGGCCCATGCAGTGGACCGACTGGGGCGGCGGTGTGCCGACCGCTGTTGCCGTTTCGTCCGACAGGACCAAGGTGGCCGTCGCGACCTCCTATCGTGAGGATAACGGCTCGCTGCAGGACCGCCAGATTCTGCGAGTCTTGCTGTTTGGTAGCGTAAGAGGGGGTGAACTCGAAGGGCCGCCAGTAGAGATCGCGAGGATAGCCGACCCTATCGTCAACACGATGGGCAGAAGTGACGGACATGGTGGCGTTGTTTTCGATCCGGACCTTGGCCCCATCGAACGGGACAGTCTCGCTTTCGATGCCAGCCAGACGATCCGGAGCCTCGCCTTTACCCCCGACGGCTCGCGGATCGTGTTCGCGCAGTCCATCTTCGGAGACGGCGATGCCACCCTCCGGATCGTCGGGACCGAGGTTGGCAAGCCCGGGGTGGAAGTGCGAGGAACTTCTTTTTCGGTTGTTCCGGCCGGCCCGTCCTTGCTGCTCGATCTCGGTAAGCGCGAGGTGATAGACAGCGCGAGTGGAAAACGGCTCGCCACGCTCGACAGTATGGCGCCGTTCAGCAGAGGAGGCTACATTCCGCGCAGCAACCTCCTGTGGGTGGCGACTGCCAACGGGAGCGTCGACTTCTATGACGCAGCAGCTTTCACGCGCGTCCTGACGCTGCACCTCCTGGCCGACGGCGGATTCTTTGCCGTAGCCCCCGACGGCCGCTATGATACGAACCTGCCACCTGACACGAAAGCTGTGCGCTGGCTGGTGCCCGATGCGCCGTTCCAGTCGCTCGAGCCGCAGACCTTCATGCGCGACTACTATGAACCGGGGCTTTATGCGCGCTTGCTCGCTTGCCGTGCCGCCGGGAACTGCGCGCAGGCGTTCAAACCCCTGCCGTCGCTGGCGCAGGTCAATCGCGTGCTGCCGACGGTCTCCTTCGTCTCGGCGGTGCCGGCCAATGACGGCCATGCCGTCACGGTGACGGTCGACGTGGCCGAAGGTCGTGACGATACTGCGGCGAACGGCAAGACCCGCTCCGGCATCTACAACCCGCGCCTGTTCATGAACGGCCAGCTTGTGGCCATGGTCGGCAGCCCGGCCGACGTGCCGGATGACACCATTGCAGCCTGGCGCATGGCCAATGGCGTGGGTGGGAAGCGGCGGTTCGTCTGGACCGTGCCGGTGGCGGCGAACGGAGGCGGCGTGCGGCTGGAGTTCGACGCCTATGCCTTCAACGAGGACCGCATCAAGAGCGAGACGGTCCATGGTGGTCTGACGATCGTGTCGCGCACGGCACGGCCCAGGCGCGCCTATGTCATTGCCATCGGGATCGACGATTACACCGAAGCTCGCTTCCGCCTGCACTATGCCGCTGCCGATGCGCAGGCGATGGGCGAGCGACTGTCGCACATTCCCGATCGCGAAGTGCGCACGCTGGTGCTGGGCGGGACGGCCCTTGCCGGTGGGCGCCGGAGCGTCGTCAGCCGCATGACCATCGCCAATGCGCTCGGCCTGCTCGACCGCCGCAGGAACCGCAGCGCCTTGCTGGCGGCGCTGCGGCGCGACGGCTTTGACGGGTCGGCCATTGAACCTGCAACGCCAGACGATCTGGTGATTGTTTCCTATTCCGGCCACGGCTGGGCTGACGTGACGGGCAATTTCCATCTGGTTCCGTCCGATGGCGGCTGGCCGACAGGTGGTTCGCCCGACGTGCGGCGGCTGTTTTCCAGCGCAGACTTCGTGCGGGCGATCCTGCCGATCGAAGCCGGTCGCATGGCGCTGATCATCGATGCCTGCCACTCCTCGGCCAGCGTGGCCAACGGCCGCTTCAAGCCGGGGCCGATGGGCGATTCCGGACTGGGACAGCTCGCCTGGGACAAGAACCTGCTTGTGCTGGCAGCAACGCAGGCCGATGACGTTGCCCGTGAGGATGCGCGGCTGGGGCAGGGACTGCTGACTTATGCGCTGGCACGCGAGGGACTGGCTCCCGGAAACCCGAGAGCGGACAGCAATGCCGATGGCGAGGTCAGCCTCGATGAATGGCTGGGCTATGCCATGGTGCGTCTGCCCGAATTGAGCAGCCGTCGCAGCAATACCATGGCCGTTGGTGGCCCACGCGGTTTGCAGTTTTCCGATGGTCCTGCCGGTCCGCCGCCGGTGCGCGTGCAGCAGCCCAGCCTGTTCGACTTTCACAAGGTCGGCGCCGGCGTTTACCTGATGAGGAACGGCCGGTGAGGCGTTGGACGCTCTGGTGGCGGCTCGTCCCGGCCCTGCTGCTGGCGGCATGCAGCGGTCCGGCCGACAAACCGCGCCAGGTGCCGCTCGACCTGGCCCTGGCGCATCTGCATGCGCTGTTCGTGGGCATCGATCACTACCGCTATTCCTCGGCGCAAGTGCCCGAGGCGCGGTTCGATGACCTGCAGGGTGCCGTGGGCGATGTCGCGCGTTTCAAGGCTGCGCTCGAGGAGCTTTACGGCGTCGATCTCGGCGAGCCTGAAAGCAAGGCCTGTGCCTCCGACAACGGTGTAGCGATCACGCTCGTCGATGCGTGCGCGCCGCGCAAGGCGATCCTCGATGCGCTGGAGCGTCAGATTGCCAGGGCAAAGCCCGGCGATACCGTTCTGTTCTATTACGCGGGGCATGGTGCGGCGACGAAGGACACCACCGATCGGGATCAGGACACCGGTTATCACGGCACGATCCTCGGGCACGACGCGCGCAAGCCGGGCGGTTCGGCCGACGAAGTCGGGGAGATCTGGGACGTGGAACTCCGCCAGATCAAGGACCGCGCGACGGCGGCAGGCGTGTTCTTTGTGACCATCTTCGATTCCTGCAATTCGGCCACCGCCACACGTGATGGCTCCGGCGGACTTTCACGGAGCGCACCTCCTCCGACAACGCCTCCGCCAGTGCTGGCCTTCAACCTGACGCAGGGGATGGCAAGGGCAGAGGGGGGCTACTGGGTGCACCTTGCGGCTGCGCAGGACCGCGAGGACGCGAAGGAGACCGTGACCCAGTCGCGAGACGGCAAGGCGCTTCATGCAGGCGTCTTTACCAGCGCCCTGATCGATGCGCTGCGGCTGCCCTCGCTCCGGCATGCGACGTTCGGGGACATCATCCGCGAGGTGCAGTTGCGCGTTGCAGAAGGCGGGCACACCACGCAGCGCCCCTCGGCCGAAGGGCGCCTGACGGCCTCGCTGGGACGCCGCGACGCCGCGCCGGTGCTGTTCGAGGCGCGGGGAGGCGGCCAGTCGGCGACGCTGTCCGCAGGCTCGCTCAGCGGCGTGACCACGGGATCGCGCTTTGCGCTCTACGCTTCGCAGGCAGATGCGGTGTCGGGCAAACCACCGCTGGCCGAAGCGGCCGTCGACAAGGTCGAGCCCGATCGCGCCATGCTGAAGGTACTGGCTGGCAGCGCGCGCGGCGGGGGGCTGCCTTTCGGCCAGCTCTTTGCCAAGGAAACAGCGCACTTTCTCCCACCCGCGCAACTTGCGGTAAGCGTCGCCGATGGGCCGTTGCAGGGGCGATTGACGACCGCGCTCGAAGCCATAGCCTTCGCGCGGTCCGATCCTGCCGGAACCGTGCGCCTTGCTGTTGCCCCAGACAATCCTGTGGCTGCGGAACTTCGCGCGGCCGATGGCACATTCCTCGCCGCACTCGGTCCCGTCGACGCGCCCGTGTTTGCGGGAAGCCTCGCCGATGAGTTGCGCAAGGTGGCGCGCGTTCAGCAACTGCTGGCCTTGCGCACCAGCGTCTCGGCATCACCCGACACCGCCTCGACAGTGACGCCCTTCGGCGTCACCACGTGCGTTGCCACGGACGCCGATCAGGGCGGCTGTCCGGCGCTCGGGACAGGCGAACTGCGAAGAATCGGCAAGGGGCTGAAGTTCGCCGCTCGCCTCTCCAATCGCGGCAACCGCCCGTCCTATCTCTACCTGTTGGCGATCGATCCGCGCAATGCGGTGACGCTGGTCGTGCCGCGGCGGGGCGAGATCGACCAGCCGATCGGTCCGCGCAGGAGCTATGGCCGTAGCGGCATCTTTACCGACCTGCCCGGCCTCTATCGCTTCGTTGCCATTGCCTCGGCCACGCCGATCAGGGCCGATGCCTTCGAGCAGTCTGGCAACGGTACGCGCGGAATCGATGCCTGTGCATCGCCGCTGGAACGGCTGATCTGCAGCGCCAACGATGGCCAGCGCGATGCCTCGGTCACAAGCGTGGGAGACTGGTCGGCGCAGGTGAGTACGTTGTTGGTTACGGACGGGGGGACACCGGAATGAGGAGCACTGTGGCGGGCAAGCCGCTGACGACGGTGGCGCTGGTGGCGCTGGTCCTGAGTGGCTGCGGGCAGCGCCAGCCGGAGAAACCTCCGCAGGACGCGGTCAAGGCCGGCCCCAAGGTTGCCCAGTCCGACTGCAAGACCCGGCGCGCGCAGTTCGATGGCTCTCGCATCGTCGGCGGAGAGGACGCGCCTCCGGGAAGTGCGCCCTGGCAGGCCGAAATCCTCTCTTCGCCAAGCTACACCGAAGCCGACCGTGCCTATGATGCAACGCTGGTGAAAGGAGACCCCTGCAAGATCTACCTCAAGGACCGCGAGGCGCACGATCTTGCCCACAAGTGCGGCGGTTCGTGGATCGGCGATGGCTTTGTGCTGACCGCTGCCCACTGCGTTGCCAACATCCCGGGATTCGACGGCAAGGAGGGCAACGTACTGACCGATCGTCGGGTTCGTCTGGGGACGCAGAACCTGAAGGCCGGCGGCGCGGTGTTCAATATCGACGGGGTGGTGATTCACTCGGGTTATTCGCGAGAGACCGTCCTCGACGACATCGCCCTGATCCATCTCGCGCCCGACACACGGATCGCAAAGCTGGAAGCCGCGGGCGCACTGGCCCCAATTCGTACGATGGGTGCGCAGGACCGCGATTTCGATCCCGACGAGGAACTGCTGATCACCGGCTGGGGCTGGACCGGCGCACGGGCCGAGCGAGGCGCCGTTTCGCGGCTCGACACCTCGGGCAATCTGCAGGTCTATCCCGCGCAACTGCAACAGGCGGCGATGTCCTACTACGACCCGCAGGCCTGCCTGAAAGAGAACGGCAAGTACGCCGGACCTGGCACGATCTGCGCCGTGGCGCGCGACGATAGAGGTGAGATTGTCGCCGGACGAGACAGTTGCCAGGGTGACAGTGGCGGGCCGCTTACCCGTAACAACGGAAGCGGTTCACGCCTTCTCGTCGGTATTGTCTCGAATGGTTATGGTTGCGCTGCAGGGCGGCCGGGTCTCTACACCCGCGTCTCGTACTACGAGGAGTGGATCGCGCAGGCGCGCGAGGCGATGGTCAGCGGCAGGGTCGTTCTCCACCCTGCCGCCGACGCACGCTGAAGCTTATTTGGCTTCGGGATCGGTCCGCTCGACCGGGCCGGTCTGTTCCGACGGTGCTGCCGAAGGATCGGCGCTGGGATCGGCCATGGCTTCGGTCGCAGCCGTGGTTTCGGCGGGAGCTGCGGTTTCCTCGGCCTTCTTCTCGCAAGCCGCGAGGCTCATTGCAGCCACCGTGGCAAGCAGTGCAGCAGACAGTTTACGCATGGTCTTTCCCCTTCTTGTTGAACCCATCAGACAAATCCGCCCGCCTTGGCGAGCGTGCGGAACCGGACTTCCCCCCGCAACGGTGCGAGCAGGGGGTCGCTATACATCATGACGAAGCCGCCGTCGCGCTTGGCCCACGCTTGCTCGAGCGAGGTCAGCGCACGGTCGGTCTCGCCCCATTGCGCAAATATCTGCGCGTACTGATAAAGGCTCCTGTCGCCCATCTCGGCGGTAATCGTCGCCAGCGCCTTCTCTGCAACTGTCCGATCGCCGCGCCTGTGCGCGATGATTGCAAGGCCGGGCAGGCGGCGCGGTGCACTCTTCTCGCGCTCGAACGATTTTGCCGCAGCGTCGAGGTCACCTGACATCAGCTGGGCAAAGCCCATCAGCGAATGGATGCCGGACAGCGTCGGGTTGAGCGAGATCGCCATGCGATACTGTTCGATCGCGGTGCGGTTGTCTCCGGCGGCGAAGGCAACATCGCCGCTCGAACGGAAGGTGCGGGCGTTGAGCGGGTCAAGTTGTGCGGCGTGGACGATGGCCGACTTGGCTTCGCCATCTCTTCTGAGCCGGGACAGGAACGTGCCGTAGCGGGCGAGGATATCGGCATCCCCCGGCGACAGTTCGAAGGACTTGCCATAGGGTCCGGCCGCTGCGCGCATGTCCAGTTGACCCGTCGACAAGGCAAAGCCGAGCGCCGAGAACCCCTCGGCAAAGGCGGGCGCAAGGCTGGTCGCCTTCTGCGCGGCAGCAACCGCATCGGCATAGTGCCGCGTGCGTTCGGCTTCACCGTCATAGAGGTTGGCAATGACCATCAGTGCGCGCGAACGAGCCGCATGCGCACCCGCGTAGGCGGGGTCCAAGGTGATCGCGCGCTCGAAATAGGCGAGGGCGGCCCGGTCACCCGCCTCGTCGATCCCCGCTTCGTACAGTTCGCGGCCGCGCAGGTAAGCGTCGAAGGCCGCGACGCTCTCTGTGCCGCCGAGCGCTTCTCCGGCCTTCCGATCCTGCTTCGAGAGTGCGACCGAAAGCGCCTGCGATACTGTGACCGCGATCTCGTTCTGCACGGCGAAGATGTCGGCAATCGGTCGTTCGTAGCTCTGCGCCCAGCGGCTGAGGCCCGAAGCGCCCTCGGTCATTTCGGCAGCGATCTTCACCCTGTCGGCCGAGCGCTGGACATTTCCGGACAGGACGAAGCCGACCCCGAGATCCCGGGCGATCCTGCGAACATCGCCTGTCTGTCGGTCGACCGTCTCGGACGAAGCCTGGCCGACGATCTGCAACAGCGGATTGCGGGTCAGGCGCGTGCGGATCTCGCTGGTCAGGCCGTCGGAGAAGTAGCGCTGTTCCGGATCGCCGGTGAGATTGGCAAAGGGCAGCACTGCAATCCGTGGCATCGCGCCGTCGCTCAACCAGCGCCGCGCAGCGACAAAGACTCCGGCCCCTCCGGCAATTGCAGCGGTGCCGGCAATCAGGGCCTTGCGCCTCGTGAACCCTGCGGCAGGTCTCGAGCCCTTCGCTGCCGACAACACCAGCGGCTCGCGCTCGAGCAGCGCACCGACTGCGCGCAGCATTTTCTGCACGGGTTCGCTGGCGGGGGAGGACAGGGCCTTTGCTACGTTGATGGCCTGGAACTGCCGGAAGCCGAGCGGCGGTTGGGTCCCGTCGATCGAAAGCGGAACAAGCCTGCCGGTGTCGCGCCCACGTTCCGCTTCGTCGTGGACCCAGTGCGATGCGACCGAGGCTGCAGACCACAGCACGACAACCGCCCGCGCCCCTTCGAGCGCTTCGGCAATGGTCTGGGAATAGCGCTCTCCGCCTTCGAGAAGACCGTCCCACCACACGTCGAAACCGGCTTGTTCAAGCAGGCCGACGACGGTCGTTGCCACTTTACGATCGGCTGACGCGTAACTGAGGAAAACCGTGCCCCGGGAGCCTGCGTCGGCGGTCACGGGAGAGCCTTCGGTTGCTGTCATCCCGGCCTGCACAACATGGGCGTGCGGCCACGGTACCCAGATGGCCTGCCCGAAACCGGCTCTTGGCCAAACCTCATTCGATGCCCCACCCCACTGCAATGACGCCAGCAAGACGATTAGGCCACGTTGTCTTCGTTCGCACAAGATTTTTGCAGAACGTATTTGGTCGCGATCATGAATTGTGCTTTGCTCGCTTCAGTATCCCCACCGGAAACATCGCGGACCGACAAGCAGATCATGGCTGACCAGAACCTCTCAATTGGTGGCGAGGCGTGGCCATGTCTCTGATATTGAACGGCAATGCTCCTGTACCGGCGCTGGGATTTAGCATTGGCATTGTCGGCCATCGGCCTGATCGGCTCATCGATCAAGGAGCCATTGCGGCAAGGCTCGATCACATGCTCGCCACGATCGAAGCCGCATTGGCCGATCTCGCGCGTGACGGTGCATACCGAGAGACCTGCCGACCGAGGCTGGTTTCCGCCCTGGCGGAGGGCGCGGATCGAATCGCGGCGTCCGTCGCCTTGCACAGGGGCATGCCGCTGGTTGCTGTCCTGCCCTTTGCGCCGTCGCTCTACGAAGGCGATTTTGCCGATGATGGTTCGCGCGATGCTTTCCGCGCCCTGCTGGATTCGGCCGAGGCGACCATCGTGCTCGACGGAGCGGTCGATGCGCGCGAGCGGGCCTATGATCGCGCTGGGCTTGTCATGCTCGACAATGTCGATCTGCTCATTGCCGTGTGGGACGGCGGGCCGGGTCGGGGGCGCGGCGGCACGCGCGAAGTGATCGAGGAAGCGGCGCGCCGCGGAATTGCGGTGCTGACCGTGTCGACTGATGGCAGCGAGGTGGAACTGCGCAGCAGCGGTACCGGTGCCCTGCCGATGCGCTTTGCCGATGTGCCACGCCATGCGCTGGACCAGTTGCCTCGATTCATAAGCGAAATCGCCTCGCTCTCGGCCGAGCGCAATGAGGCGAGTGAGTGGACCTGGCTGGCGCAAACGCCGCGTTTCGGTTTCGGGCATTTTGCCTATCCCTTGCTCATGCGGTTGACTGGAGGGCGGCGCAGCGCAGGCAGGGCCGAGCGGAACGGCGCTACTGCCAGCAACGGTCTCGAAGCAGCGTTCGCGTGGTGGGACCGCGCAGCTGTCGGGGCCGCGCAGGCGTTTCGTTCGGCAGTGATCGTCAATTTCGTGCTGGCAGCGCTGGCGGTTGTTCTCGCAGCGGGTTCGCTGCTCGCAGGCCATGCCAAGTGGTTGTTCGTTGCCGTGGAGATTCTGACGATCCTGTTGTTGCTGGCCAACACGAAAGCGGCGCGCAAGCAGAACTGGCAGGACCGCTGGCTGGAATCGCGCGAAGTCGCCGAGCTTCTGCGGGTCGTCTCGATCCGGCGGATGGTCGGGATCGGCAGGCTCTCGGGCGCGGCCGGAACCGGTTGGACGGGGCGCTACGTTGCCGCACATTCGCGCGCCGCGCCGCCGCTTTCGCTCGACCTGTGCGAGCCACATGCGGCAGCGGCACCGGCAATTGCCGAAGTGCGCGAGCAGGCGGAGTGGAACGCGGCGACGGCGCGTCGCATGCACCACGTCTCGCATCTCATCGAACGGTTCGGGGAAGTGCTGTTTGCGCTGGTGCTGGTCGCCTGTGTCGGCTGGCTGGCACTCTATCTGGCAAGGCCGGAACTGGCCACGCTGCTCAAATATCCGCTGACGGCGCTCACCGCGGGTCTGCCGGCGATTGCGACCGGAAGCTACGGCATCCGCGTGATCATCGACTTCGAAGGGATCGCGGAACGTTCGCACCGCATCGCCGACCGGCTTGGCGCCCTGCTGGCCCGCGTCGAAGCGCCCGATCTCAATGCCGAAGGCTTGGCTGCCTTCGCTCGCGGCGCTTCTGCCACGATGATCGCAGACGTTGCCGCGTGGCGTCTGCTGGCCGAAGGTCGGCGCCTCACCATTCCCGGCTGAGCAGGAAGGACTCCACTTGGGGCGCACAAACCCCCGATGCACATGAACGCCGAAGCCGATCGCGACCTTGCATAAAAAATCCTGCAAACCCGGTTGACCGGTTCGCCGGGCGCGGTTAGGAGCGCGGCCTGCCCAGCGGACTTGACCACTTCGCATCACGGGCCTGCCATGGGGCGGAGTAGCTCAGCTGGTTAGAGCAGCGGAATCATAATCCGCGTGTCGGGGGTTCGAGTCCCTCCTCCGCTACCAACTAAATCCTTATAAATTAACGATTTGGTTGGTGGTGAGGCCGCCGCCAGTGTAACTGTCGTGTTGCCTGCTTTCGCGCGGATTTCCGGGCTTTTCGGCGGGTTCCGATGGCTTTCCAGCAACTCCGAGCGGCTTGGTTGCGGCAGGGATTCGGCCGCCAGCGTAGTCCTTCAGGGGCAGTGGTTTTCTGCCGAAGCGTTCTCCACTTGGCGGCCCTTACCAGTGCAAGCGAGATGTCGCTTGCGATGGGAGACTGGCACGAAGTCGCCGTCCGCTTGCAGTTCGCGGTTCCATAGGAACTGCAGCGTACGACCCTTTCACCTGCTTTGCGTAAAGCTCGAGGTAACCGATTTGGAATGTTTCCCCGGGGAAACATTCCAACATGGGCCTGGAAATCGTATCGGTCTATCTGGTGGCAAAGGTGTCCTGCCTTGTCACCAGAATGCTGCGGCCCCGCCGGGAGTGCCAGACGGTTCGTGAAATGCCCGACCGGGGCCAGGCCACGGGTCAGGCGCTCAGGCGATAGCCGAAGCCGCGGACGTTTTCGACGATGGGCGGTCCCAGTGCGTGCAACTTGCGACGCAGGCGGCTGAGGTAGACCTCGACGATATTGGTCAGGGGATCGTCTTCGATACCCCACACCGCGCGCAGGATCTCCGTCCGCGAGATCACCGTTCCGGGCGATTCCATGAGCAGGCGCAGCACGCCCATTTCCTTGACGGTCAGCTGCACCGGGGCTCCGGCGCGAGTCAGCGTCATTGTCCGCGGATCGAAATGCAGGTCGCCCACGGTGAGCGAGCCGTCCGCCTGGATCGTGCTTGTCGGCGAACGGCTCATCCGGCGCTTCACCGCGTCCATCCGCGCGAGCAGTTCCTCGAACGCGAAGGGCTTGGGCAGGTAGTCGTCGGCGCCGCCCTTCAGTCCGCGAATGCGGTCGGCAACTTCGTCGCGGGCGGTGACCATGATCACCGGTGTCGTGATTCCTGCCTCACGAATCTGCGCGCAGACATCGAACCCGGACATGTCCGGCAGTGTCACGTCGAGCAGGATGAAATCGAATGCCAATCCCTTGGCAAGCTCCAGCCCGGTCGCGCCGTCAGTGGCCAGCGTGACCTTGCAGCCTTCCTGCGTGAGGCCTCGATGCAGCGTTGCCGCCAGTTCGACTTCGTCTTCGATAAGCAATAGTTTCATGGGTCTTATCCGTCAGCCATCGCTTTGGCCGGCATGAGAGGAAGTCGGATCGTGACGATCGTTCCGACGTTTATCTTGCTCGTGAGGCTGATGGTTCCGCCCATTGCCTCGGTAATGGAGCGTGCGATCGACAGGCCGAGCCCCTGACCGCTGCCGGACTGCCTGCTGCCCCGGCGAAAGCGCTGGAACAGGAACGGCATATCCTCGCTCGGTATGCCGTCGCCATGGTCGGTAATTACGATCAAGGCATGGTCGTCCTCGGTCTCAACCGTGACCTCTACCTTTGGAGCCTCGGTGGAATAGCACACCGCATTGTCCACCACGATGCGCATCACCTGCTTCAGGCGCATCTCGTCGCCTTCGACGATCAACGTTGGTGGCGCATTGCGGAGGACGATGCTGCCGCCGTCAGCCTCGATCACGCGATGGAAATCGTCGATCGACTGGCGCACGGCGGCGACCGCGTCGACGGGCTCGATGCTTGTCTGCAACATCGGCTCTTCCGCGCGCGCCAGATGCAGCATGTCGTCGATCATTTCGCCCATCAGCTCCGACAGGCGGACGATGCGGTCGAGACCGGCGCGCAGATCTTCGGTCTGCGCGTCGGTGTCGCGCAGCGTGATTTCCGCCTCGGACCGCATGATGGACAGCGGTGTGCGCAGTTCGTGGCTGGCATCTGCCAGAAACTGCTGGCGCAGCCGGTTCGCGCGTTCGAGCGAGCGGTTCGTCGCGGCAAGTTGCGCCGTGCGCCGCGCTACCGCGCGCTCCAGTTCCTCGTTGGTCTGGCGCAAGTCGTCCGCCGCTTCGGCCACGCGCGCCGCCATGGCGTTGAAGCTCTCTGCAATCGTGCGGAACTCGGTGGTCCCGACGACCGGTACCGGCTGATGATAGTCGCCTGCAGCCAGCGCCTGCGTGCCCCGCCAGAGATTTCCGAGCGGGCGGATGATCTGGCGCTGTCCCCAGAACACCGCCAGCAGGCCGCAGATGGCCACGACCGACACCGTCAAGGTCAAGGTGTCCATAACGCCTTGAATTGCCTCGACCGAACTGCGTCGGTATTCCTTCGCTTCGCGTTCCTCGACCTTGATCGCCTCGAAGACGAGGTCTTCCCACAGGGTGTCGGGCTTCGTTCCGTTCAGCGACCGCTCGAGGCTGGCTCCGATCTTGTGGAGCATCTCGCGCTGGTGGACTTCCTCTTCGATAGCCTCGGCCCGCATCTTGCGCCGCAAGGCCGTTTCGCTGAGGATCTTGATTTCGGCGTTGATGTAGCGTTCGGCGTTGATGACGTGGGATCGCACGCCGTCGATGTAGAGCTGGCGATCCTTGGCGAAGCCTTCAGGATTGACGTAGCGTTCCTGCTGCAGGGTGTAGCCCAGCACGGCAAGTCGCTGGAACGAACTGAGGGACTGCGAGGAAGCCTCCGATCGTTCGTGCTCCGCACGCACGACCTTGACGGAGTGACTGGCGATGACGCCTGGCACCGCGATCGCAAAGATCACCATGGCCAGGGCCACCCAGAACTTGAGGCGAAGGGCGTTCATGCCCGCACGAACCCGCCTGCGGCCAGCACAACCGTTTGCATCTGGCAATTCGCCGGACTGGTTGCGGGCGACGCCCGGCCTGCCATCTCCTCGAGCATAAAAACGGTATTCCCCTGCCTGCGATGTTGGCGTCCTGCTGAAACGCTCGCACAGGCCCTGTCCTGCGCTTTACATTGTCTTGCAACCGTTGATCGATCAACGAATTGGCCCATTAAATTTCCATGAATGACAGGTCTCCGGGACAAGCCACCCGTGGCACGGTCGAGCCGCCGCCGCATGAGTGGAGGGGATGACAAGCCGTCCGCGCCGTGCCAACGCGGCAAAATGCGTAGCACACATGAAGAGGCAAGCGTCCGGCTCTATCATTTGTCCGACGGCCCCGATGGCGGCTCGGCGGATACCCTGTTCTACGGGCCGCTATACCGGGCCCTCGAGATTGCTGCCGAACAGCCCGAACAGGTCCAGGACGGCCTCTTCATCGCCACCGACAACGACGTTGTCTCCTATCTCGATCTCATCGCCGAGTAGCCGGTCAGATCGCTTCGCCCGCGGCGCGGCCGCTCGCCCAGGCCCACTGGAAGTTATAGCCTCCGAGCCAGCCGGTGACGTCCACCGCCTCGCCGATGGCGTGTAGGCCGGGCACCTTGCTGGCGGCCATCGTCTTCTGGTTTAGCGCCTTCGTCGAGATGCCGCCTGCAGTCACTTCGGCCTTGGCATAACCCTCGGTGCCGTTCGGGTGGAACGGCCAGCGCGCAAGCTGTTCCTGGGCCTTGCGCAGCGCGGCATCCCGCATGGTGGAAAGTTCGCCGTCCAGGCCGAGCCGTGCAGTCAGCGCCTCTGCCAGCCGCTCGGGCAAGCGTCGGGCAAGCGTGGTCCGGAAGGCGGAGCGGGGCCGGGCGCGCTTCTCCTCGAGCAGCCAGTCGCTCTCTGCCGCCGGGAGGAAATCGACCTCGATCGGGGTGCGATGCTGCCAGTAGGACGAAATCTGCAGCATGGCCGGGCCGGACAGCCCCTTGTGCGTGAACAGCGCGGCCTCACGAAACGCGGTTTTGCCCCAGTGCGCGACAACTTCGGCCGAAACCCCGGAAAGCGAGCGGAACAGCGCTTCCTCCTCGCCCAGCGTGAACGGCACGAGGGCGGGCCGGGTCTGGACGACGGGCAGGCCGAACTTGCGGGCTATGTCGAAGGCGAAGCCGGTTGCGCCCATCTTGGGGATGGACAGCCCGCCGGTTGCGAGGACCAGAGCGGGCGCCTGGTGTTCGTCGCCATCGATCGTGACGCGGAACAGGCCGTCTGCATGGTCGACGGCGCTGACGGGAAGGCCGAAGGAGAAGGCGACGCCACCATCGCGGCATTCTGCCATCAGCATCTCGACGATCTGGCGCGCGGAATGATCGCAGAACAATTGGCCAAGCGTCTTTTCATGCCAGGCGATGCCGTGGCGGTTGACCATCTCGAGGAAGTCGGACGGCGTGTAGCGGGCCAGCGCCGAGCGGGCGAAGTGCTGGTTTTCCGATATGTACCGGTCTGCTGCGGTGTGAATGTTGGTGAAGTTGCAGCGCCCGCCGCCCGAGATCAGGATCTTCTTGCCCGGCTCGTCGGCATGGTCGACCAGCAGCACGCGCCGCCCGCGTTGGCCAGCCGTCAAGGCTGCCATCAGCCCCGCCGCGCCTGCGCCGAGGATGATCGCGTCGTAGCTGGCGGCGCTCACTTGAGCAGTTCGGCGGCGAGGGCTTCGGCCACCTTGATCCCGTCCACCGCCGCCGAGAGAATGCCGCCTGCGTAGCCGGCGCCTTCGCCGGCAGGATAGAGCCCGCGCGTGTTGAGGCTCTGGCAATCCTTGCCACGCGTGATCCGCACTGGCGAGGAAGTGCGCGTCTCGACCCCGGTCATGACCACGTCAGGGTGGTCATAACCCGGCACCATGCGGCCGAACGCGGGCAGGGCCTCGCGGATGGATTCGATCACGTAGTCGGGCAGGCACTTCTTGAGTTCCGTGAGGTGCACGCCCGGCTTGTAGCTCGGGATGACACTGCCGAATTCGGTCGAAGGCCGGTCGGCGAGGAAATCGCCCAGCTTCTGGCCCGGCGCCATGTAGTTGCGCCCGCCAGCCTCGAAGGCGAGGCTTTCCCAGTGGCGCTGGAAGGCCATGCCCGCCATCGGCCCACCGGGGTAATCGCGGTTCGGATCGATATCGACCACGATGCCGGAATTGGCGTTGAACTCGGCGCGCGAATACTGGCTCATGCCGTTGGTGACGACGCGGCCTTCCTCGCTCGTGGCGGCAACGACGCGACCGCCCGGGCACATGCAGAAGGAATAGACTGTCCGCCCGTTCTTGCACTTGTGCGAGATCGAATAGGCGGCGGGGCCAAGGATCTTGTTGCCGGCGCTTGGGCCGTAGCGCGCCGTATCGATCCAGCTCTGCGGGTGTTCGATGCGCACGCCGATGGCGAAGGGCTTGGCCTCGATATGGACGCCACGGTCGTAAAGCACCTGGAAGGTGTCGCGCGCGGAGTGGCCCACCGCCATGATGACGTGGCGTGCAGGCAGGAACGAACCGTCCGACAGGTGCAGGCCCGAAATCCGGCGCTCGCCGTCGGCGCCGGTCTCGATCTCGAAGTCCTCGACGCGGGTCTGGAAGCGGTATTCGCCGCCAAGGCTCTCGATGGTCTCGCGCATCGACATGACCATGGTGACGAGGCGGAAGGTGCCGATGTGCGGGTGGGCTTCGGTCAGGATGTCGTCGGGCGCGCCCGCCTTGACGAACTCGACCAGCACCTTGCGGCCAAGGTGGCGCGGGTCCTTGATGCGGCTATAGAGCTTGCCGTCAGAGAAAGTGCCCGCACCGCCTTCGCCGAACTGCACGTTCGATTCCGGTTCGAGCACCGAGCGGCGCCACAGGCCCCAGGTGTCCTTGGTCCGCTCGCGCACGGCCTTGCCGCGCTCGATGATGATTGGCTTCAGGCCCATCTGTGCCAGGATAAGCGCCGCCAGCAGCCCGCAGGGGCCAGCGCCGATCACCACCGGGCGTTCACCGTCCCAACCCTGCGGTGCCGTGACCGGGAACTTGTATGACGTGTCGGGCGTCGGCTTGACGTTCTGGTCGTCGGCGAAGCGGGCCAGCACTTGCGCTTCGTTCGCCAGCACGCAATCGACCACGTAAGTCAGCAGGATCGCGTGCTTCTTGCGCGCATCGTTGCCGCGACGGAAGATCTGGAAGCGAATGAGGTCTTGCGGGTCGATTTCGAGACGCGCGCAGATTGCCGCCGGAAGATCCTCGGCGGCGTGATCGAGAGGCAGTTTCAGTTCATTGATGCGAAGCATGGCGCCGCCCTAGCCAATTCCGGCGGGCGGCGCCACACGTGCTTCGAGCTTAGTCCTTGAACGACCCTGCGAAGGCGATTTCGCTGACCGGCTTGCGGTTGCTCACCACTTCACGCTCGCGCAACATGTCGGGCAGCTGCGCCTTGTCGCCCTGCTTGCCGATCACGAAAGCCATTTCCACGCGGTAGCCTTCGGGCAGGTTGAGCACTTCGGC
>JBKBUD010000122.1:0-5409 GCA_046290865.1 Novosphingobium sp.
GTCGATCATCAGCCGCTTCAGCCGCCCATTGAGCCCGGTGCCGCGCACGGCCGGCACGATATAGCTGTTGCCGATCTCGATCGACCAGCCCGCCGCGCCATGTTCGATCCACGCCGTCATGCCCACCAGGGTCTCGCCCTGATAGACCGCGTAGGGACGGCGCTGTGGCGCCGAGTTGAGCAGGCTGTCGAACTGCGGATCGAACGCCTCGCCGCCATAGCTGAACGGATAGATCGCCCAGATCTCGTCATCCTGCGCGCACGCCTGTCGCAACCCCTCGCGATGCTCCTCGCGCAGCAGTTCGAGCCGCAAATCGCCCTCGGCAAGCGGCACATAAAGCCCGTCGCTGCTCATGCCGCCCCCCCTCACGCCGACATCGCCTCCGAAAAATGCCGCCGGCACAGCGCAACGTAACGGTCGTTCCCGCCAATCTCGGTCTGGACGCCTGCCCGCACCGCCGCGCCGCTTTCATCGACGCGCAGGTTCATCGTGGCCTTGCGCCCGCAGTGGCAGACGGCCTTCAGCTCCACCAGCGAGTCCGCGATGCCCAGCAACGCCGCCGCGCCCTCGAACAGCTCGCCCTGAAAGTCGGTGCGCAGGCCGTAGCACAGCACTGGTATGCCCGCCTCGTCGGCGATCCGCGCCAGTTGCCACACCTGCGCTTTCGACAGGAACTGCGCCTCGTCGACCAGCACGCACGACAGCGGCTGTACCACATGGGCAGCTTTCACCGCCGCCCACAGATCGGTAGCGTGCCCGAAACGATGGGCCTCGGCATGAAGGCCGATGCGGCTTTCGATGGCGCGGTCCCCTCCGCGATCGTCGAGCGCCGCAGTCCACAGCATCGTCGCCATCCCCCGCTCGCGGTAGTTGAAGTCCGCTTGCAGAAGGTTGGTCGATTTGCCGGCGTTCATGCTGGCATAGTAGAAGTAGAGCTTGGCCATCGCGCACAGCCATAAGCCGCACGTTCCGGATTGCCAGAGGGATCGCCGACCAATGCGCAGGAAAACTCGACGGACAATCGGCGCGCTGGCCTTGCTCGCCTCCACCCTCGCCCTTACCGGGAACACGCAATCCCGGACACTACGCTACCGCATCGACGCCCAGCACAGCGACGTCCACGCCCGCGTCGGCTTCTTCGGCATCGCCAGCAAGACCGCGCGCTTCCCCGCCATCACCGGCGGCATCGAACTGGACCCGGCGCATCTCGACAGCGTGAAGCTCGACGTCACTCTCGATGCAACCGCGCTGGAAGCCGGGGACTCTGTCACGCTCAAGCGCCTCAAGGGTCCGGACTTCTTCGATGTCGACCATCACCCGCAGGTGCGCTTCATCGGCCGCTCGATGACCATGACCGGCCCGGTAACGGCGGTCGTCAGCGGCGACTTGACCGCGAGGGGCGTGACCCGGCCGACCACGCTGAACGTCAGCTTCACTGCGCCGCCAGCAAAGGCCAGCGGCCGCGAAGCCATCCGCCTGTCAGGCCGCGCAAAGATCGACCGCACCGAGTTCGGGATGACCGCCTTTCGCCTGATTGTCGCCAAGTCCGTCACCATCAGCATCGATACGCAGATGGTCCCGGCCTGACCTCAGTCCTCGAGGTCGCGCACGACCTTCGGGTCCGACAGCAGCCGCTCGATCCGGCTTGCCTCGTCGAAGCTCTCATCGGGCAGAAACTTGAGCTTGGCAGCGTACTTCAGCCGCAGCCGCTGCGCCACTTCGCGCTGGAAGAATGCCGTGTTGGTGCGCAGCGCCTTGAGCACGACGTCCTCGTCCTTGCCCAGCAAGGCTTTCACGAAAACCGTAGCGTGGCGCAGGTCGGGCGACATGCGCACTTCGGTGACCGAAACGGAATGCGCCGAAAGCACATCGTCATGCACCTCCTGCCGCGCCAGCAGTTCGGAAAGGATATGGCGCACCTGCTCTCCCACCTTGAGCAGGCGGACCGAACGGGTTTCGGGGGATGTCTGATGCTTGGCCATCAATCTACCGGAAGAATATCGTCAACAGTGACGCCCAGCGCATCGGCAAGCGCTCGCCAGACGGAGGGCTTTCCTTGCGCCTTACCATTCTCGATCTCGGAAATGGTGGGCTTGCGCATATCGGCCATCGCCGCAAGTTGGTCCTGCGTCAATCCACGATGTTTGCGCCACACTTTCAGCGCGTTCTCGCCCGCAAGAAGTGCCTGCACCATTTCAAACGGAAGATATTCCTCACCTTCTTCGCGACGGCGCTCCGCACGCTCGGCCGCAGCCAGATCAGCCTGATCCTCGGCCATTTCCAGCAAGCGCTCGTACTCGTCTGCCGGGAGCATCGCGATTTTCTGACCTGAAATTTCGACAATCTGGGCAGTCATGTCCGATCCTCGTAAATCGAGCCCCTCGGCTCTATCTCGTCCACGAAAAGAACGTCATCCTCAATTCGGAAGATGATCCGCCAATCTTGGACCCGCAGTCTATGTTCCGATCGTCCTCTGAGCTTGATCACATTTGCTGAAAGGGCAGCCGGATCGGCTGCCAGCTCCGCGATTTTCGCTGCAATCAATTGGCGCTTGTTGGAGCGCTGCAGCGCTCGCATGGCCGACCGAGACATCTGCACTTGCACGGCAGCCAGATAGCATCCGAACAATCTCTGGGCAAGAAAATTCCGATAATCGTAACTTAGCCCATCTTCGAAAGGATGCGCGCGATCGATCGCACGTTGCGCGCGGTGCCCCGGCATCCCAGACGGCGCTCGATAAACGCGCTCGTCAGCTTGCTTTCGGCCACGCTGCTTACGAAATCGATATAGATGCTGCGGTCACCGATTGCCAGTTTCTCAAGGCCACGCATTGCCTGGTCGGCCGCGAGCTTGTCGAAAGCGGTCTGGTCAGGCTGGCGTTCGAGGAACAGCGTGTGGACCAGGTTGTCCTTGCCGATGCCGGTGAAGGGATTGCCTTCCACCGCTTGCGCGATTGCGGCCCGATCTCTCACGGCAACAAAGCTCTTGATGTCGAACCGGTCGAGCATGACATGCGCGAACAGGTCTTCCAGCCCTTCGAGCGGCCGCTCGTCATAGTCGAACAGCAGGTTGCCGCTGGCGACGACGGTCTCGAGACCCGTCAGCCCTTCCCGCTCGAACGCCCAGCGCAAATCGGCCATCGTCACGCGGTTCCCGCCGACGTTGATCGATCCAAACAGGGCGACATAGCGGGTCATGTATAGCTCCGAATGACGATGACCCCCGCCAGACCAAGGGATGCAACTGTGCTCAGACAGCCGCAACCCACTCGCTCGGCAAGCTCACCGAGGAATGTCTCAGCCAGTGTTGAGCGAAAACGTCGGGGATTTTTGCCGTGCTCCTGGTGCCCGGCTTTCGACTTTCGCCGACGTCCCCGACTTTTCGCCACGCCTTACAGCGTCCGTTCGCGCATCTCGACTTCGAAGACTTCCAGCTGATCGCCAGCCTTGATGTCGTTCGTGTCCTGCAGCAGCACGCCGCATTCCAGACCAGCGCGGACTTCCGGCACGTCGTCCTTGAAGCGGCGCAGCGAGGCGATGGTCGTGCGGCTGACGATGACGTCGTTGCGCGTAAGGCGTGCATGCAGCCCCTTGCGGATGATGCCCTCGACCACCAGCAGACCGGCAGCCTTGTCCTTCTTGCCCGCCGGGAAGACTTCCTTGACCTCGGCACGGCCAACGACCGTTTCGATCGCCTCCGGACCCAGCTCGCCCGCCATTTCCGAACGGATGTCGTCGGTGAGCTGATAGATCACGTCGAAGTACTTCATCCGCACCTTGTTGCGCTCGATCAACTCGCGCGCCTTGGCGTTCGGACGGACGTTGAAGCCCACGATCGGCGCGCCGCTGGCTTGCGCCAGGTTGACGTCGCCTTCGGTGATCGCACCAACGCCGGACTGCAGGATGCGCACCTTGATCTCGTCGGTCGAGATCTTGTTGAGCGCATTGACGATCGCCTCGACCGAACCCTGCACGTCGGCACGAACCACCAGCGGATACTCGATGACAGTGTTCTTCGCGGCAAGCGCGGAGAACATGTTTTCGAGGCTGGCAGGAGCCTGCACGGTGCGCTTGGCAGTCGCGCGTTCCTGACGGTACGCGGCAACTTCACGGGCACGGGCTTCGCTTTCCACCACGGTCAGCGTGTCACCGGCCATCGGCACGCCGCCGATGCCAAGGACCTCGACCGGCAGCGAAGGTCCGGCCTGCTTGACCTGGCGTCCCTTGTCGTCAAGCATCGCGCGGACGCGGCCCGACTGGGTGCCGACGACGAGAATGTCGCCGACCTTGAGCGTACCGCGATTGACCAGCACGGTTGCCAGCGGACCCTTGCCCTTGTCGAGCTTGGCCTCGATCACGGTGGCTTCCGCCGCACGGTCCGGGTTGGCGCGCAGTTCGAGCAGTTCGGCCTGAAGCAGGATCTTCTCGATCAGTTCGTCAAGACCGGCACCGGTCTTGGCCGAAAGCTCCACGTCCTGCACGTCACCCGACATCGCCTCGACGAGGATCTCGTGCTCGAGCAGGCGCTCGCGGATCTTCTGCGGGTTGAACTCGGGCTTGTCGGACTTGGTGATCGCCACGATCATCGGCACGCCGGCCGCCTTGGTGTGGTTGATCGCCTCGATCGTCTGCGGCATCAGCCCGTCGTCGCCCGCAACCACCAGAATGACGATGTCGGTGACGTTGGCACCGCGCATGCGCATTTCGGTGAAGGCTTCGTGGCCCGGCGTGTCGAGGAAGGTGATGTAGTCACCGCCCTTGGTCTTGATCTGGTAGGCACCGATGTGCTGCGTGATGCCACCAGCTTCGCCGCGCACCACGTCGGTGCCGCGAAGAGCGTCGAGCAGCGAGGTCTTGCCGTGGTCGACGTGGCCCATGATCGCCACGACCGGCGGACGGACCTTCAGCGACTCCTCGGGATCGACGTCGGCAGAGGTGTCGATATCGGCATCGCTGTCGCTGACGCGCTGGATGTTGTGGCCGAATTCGGTGACCAGCAGCTCGGCAGTGTCCTGGTCGATGGTCTGGTTGATGGTGACCATCATGCCCATCTTGAACAATGCCTTGACCAGGTCCGCAGCCTTTTCGGCCATGCGGTTGGCCAGGTCCTGCACGGTGATCGCATCAGGCACGACCACGTCGCGCACCTGCTTTTCGCGCGGCTGCGACTGGCCCGCGAAGTGAGCGCGCTTTTCCTTTTCGCGCGCGCGCTTCAAGGCGGCGAGCGAACGGGCGCGTGCGCCTTCGTCCTCGTTCAGCGCGCGCGTGACGGTCAGCTTCCCGCCACGGCGGTCTTCGGTCTTGCGGTCGCGCGGATTTGCTGCGGGCTTCTTCGCCACGGGCTCCGGACGCTTGACCGGAGCGGCCGAGGGCACCGGGGTGAAGCGACGGGGCGCAGGCACGACGGGCG
>JBKBUD010000123.1:0-5396 GCA_046290865.1 Novosphingobium sp.
CCTGATTGCATGCGCCGTCGCCCGAGAACGCGATGCCCACGCGCCCATTGCCATCGACCTTGGCCGCCAGCGCCGCACCTACGGCCTGTGGCGCGCCACCGCCGACAATGCCGTTCGCGCCCAGCATGCCGACGTCGAGATCAGCGATGTGCATCGAACCGCCGCGCCCCTTGCACAGGCCACCGGCACGGCCATAGATCTCGAGCATCATTCCCTTCACGTCGCAGCCCTTGGCGATGCAGTGGCCATGGCCGCGGTGGGTCGAGACGATCATGTCCTCCACCGTCAGCTGGTCGCAGATGCCCACGGCGACCGCTTCCTGCCCGGCGTAGAGGTGCGTGAACCCGGCAATCTCGCCGGTCTTGATCTCGTCGTGCAGACGCTCCTCGAACGCCCGGATCGTGCTCATGCGCCGATAGGCGCCCAGCAGCTGGTCTGGCCCCAGTTGCAGCATCGCGGTTCCTCTCAGATGTCGCCCGGGCCCTTGCCGCCGGGGCCGTAGATGTAGTCGTCCAGCACCTTGTGGAAGTGCCGGATGCGCAGCTCCTGCTCGCCGATCCACAGGCCGGGGAAGCTGTCGCTCTTCATGCCGAGCTGGACCGTCGGCAGATTGTAGGCATCCTGGTCGAGCACCTGTCCGATGCTGCGGTCGCCATGCTTGAACCGCCGGTGCTTCACCCGCTCGGGCCACTCCTCGCCCTCGGGCACCAGTTCGAACACCCACACGTCGTAGAGCATCTTGTTGGGGTCCGTGGCGTGGGGGCGCTGGCGGAACATCAGGATGTCGTCGGCGTGGACGTTGAGCGCGACGTTGGGGAAGATCATGTAGTGATAGTCATCGGTCAGCTGATCGTCGTTCAGCGCCGAATAGTCCTTGCCCTGCGCCGCCCCGTGCTTGCGCTTGAACAGCTGCACGTCGCGGCGGATGTCGCTGACCCGACCCTCGTATTCAGCGGGGTCCATCCCGGCATTGCGCATGATTTCGTCGATCGCGGGCGGGATCTGGCTCGGCATCGCCACGCGGGGCGAGATCGTCGCGAACGGAATGAGGTAGCGGTTATGCTTGCCGTAGCAGTCGATCTGCACGTTGACGTCGTCGAGATACCACAACAGCTGCGGATGGATGCCCTGCACGTGGTAGGTCTCGTTGAAGGCATCGACCGAAGCCTTCCAGTTGCAGTCCCACTCCACCGTCACGTCGCGCTTCCAAGCCATCCTCTCGGGATGGTACGGCTCGAGATGTTCCTTGAGCGGCGCGATGAACTCGTCGAATGGCTCCACATCGGGGTTCAGCGAGAACCACACGAACGCGTTCCACTCGACGCAAGGCAGGCTCGGCAAGGTCATCCCTGGAGGACCGCCCTGCTGGAACGTGCACAGGTCAGGCAGGCGCTCGATCTTGCCGTCCAGCCCATAGGTCCAGTGGTGGTACATGCAGCGGAACGCCTCGGCATTGCCGATGCCTTCCGGGCGCAGCCGATTTCCGCGATGCAGGCAGACGTTGGGGAAGCAGCGGATCGAGCCATCGTGCTGGCGCACGATCAGCACCGATTCCTTGCCGATCTCGGTGCAGATGTAATCGCCCGGATTGGGAATATCGTCAGCCCTGCCGCCAAGCAGCCAGACCTTGGTCCAGACACGCTCCCATTCGAGCTTCATGAACTCTTCGGAGTAATAGCGCTCGGCGGGGATGACGTCGGTGCCAAGCTCCGGGTCGGGTGCCTTCTCCACTGGCGTCCCACCCGCGCAGTCCGCCGGATCGACGCGGATCACGTCGACGACGCGCTTCACATCCATCCGTGCGGTTTCCCACATCAGAAGTGCGTCCGGTTGGTAAAGGCGCCGTCGACAACGAGGTGCGATCCACTGCACCAGCTCGCCGCATCGCTGGCGAGGAAAACGATGGCCTTGGCGATCTCCTCAGGCCGGCCAAGCCGTCCCATCGGCTGCTGGCGCAGCTGCGACTGGTAGAACTTCTCCATCGTGCCCTTGATCATGTCCCAGTTGCCTCCCTCGAACTCGACGGGGCCGGGCGAGACGACATTGACGCGGATGCCATCCTTGCCGTGCGCGAGCGCGAGCTGCTTGCCGTAGGTAATCAGCGACGCCTTCATGGCGTTGTACGCCTGCGGGCCACCCATGGCCTCCAGCGCAGAGGTCGTCGCCACAAGCACGATCGAGCCGCGCTGCTGCTCCGTCATCTTAGGTATGACCGCCTCGACCGCACGAACCGGGCCCATCACATCGGTCTCGAAAGCGTTGGACCAGTACTTCTCGCTGCCGATGCCGCCCCCGGCGGAACTCAGCGGCACGAGGACATCGACCCCGTCGAGCGCCTCGATCGCCCATTCCAGCCACGCCTTGTATTCGTCGGCTTTCTTCACGTTGACGGGCTTGCCGACAACGTTCGTGCCATAGCGCGAGAGCGACGCCACTGCGTCCTTCACCGAATCCTCACCGCGCGCACTCAAGGCCACGTCGCAGCCTTCGCGCGCCAGAACTTCGGCCACTGCATAGCCGATCCCGCGCGCCCCGCCGACAACGATGGCCTTCTTACCCTGCAGCCCGAGATCCATGACCTGCCCTTTCCGAGTCTGGCATATTCCTGCGGAGATCGGACGGTCGCCGCACCGGTCGGGCAAGCTGCCTTCCACCAGTGCCGATGTCCTTGCGCGCGCCTTTCCGACACGCGTCGAGACATCATCCTTTCTCCCTGCCGCATACCTTATGCCCTGACCTGCCGAGTGCAAGAAAAAAACATGCTTGCATGCTTTTTTCGTGTGCCGCATGGTGCTCCCTGATGATGTCCGCGAAGGCCTGCAACGGCCACGCGCAAGGGGAGAGACCGCCACTGGCGGGCAGACAGACCATGGCGCCTTTGGCAAGGCGGGCCGTGCCCGCACAGACGGCTCTTGAAGACACGGCAACGCCCGAAACGGGCCGTCAGGTGCGCAAGAGCGCCGCGACCCGCGCACGCCTGATCGAAGCCACGATAAGCTGCCTCGTCAAGCACGGCTACGCCCGCACGGTGACCCCACTCGTCGCTGCCGAGGCAGGCCTTTCGCGCGGGGCGATGCTCCACCACTTCGCCAATGGCGACGCGCTGATCCGCGCCACCATCGCCGAACTGCACGAACGCCGCCTCAACGCATTCCGCCGCGCCTCACAGGCACATGAGGGCGACGTGCGTGCCATGGTACGCGGCTATTGGCAGCAGTTGCAGAAGCCCGGGTTCATCGCTTTCCAGGAACTCGCGATGGCAGCGCGCACCGATCCGGGCCTGGCCGCCATCCTACTGCCCTTGCAGGATGAGTTCGCGCAGAAGTTTCAGGCGCTTGCCGGGCAGCTCTATCCCGAATGGACCGGAAAACCGGGCCGGTTCGACCTCGCCATGGCGCTGTCCCAGACGCTGATGGAGGGCATGAGGATTGCCAGCTTCACCGGCGCCATGGATGATCGCCTGATCGAGCCGCTGCTCGATTTCCTCGAAGGCAGCGTCAAGTACCTGCGGCCAGACGGCAGCAGCGCGGCGACAACGGAACAGGCATGATGAGCGAACAGAAAGCCAGACAAAGCGGGGGCGGACAGGGCAAGGGACCGCTGGCAGGCGTCAGGGTGCTCGACCTGACCAGCGTCCTGATGGGCCCCTATGCCACCCAGATCTTCGCCGACCTCGGCGCCGACGTCATCAAGATCGAAGGCCCTGCCGGGGACACTACCCGCGCCATCCCGCCCGGCCCGGATGCCACGCGTGGGGCGATGTTCCTCAACGTCAATCGCGGCAAGCGCAGTCTCGCGCTCGATCTCAAGCAGCCCGCCGCGCGCGAGGCGGTCCTGCGCCTTGCCGCCTCTGCCGACGTCTTCATCCACTCGATGCGCGCCCAGGCCATCGCCCGCCTTGGCCTCGATTATGATGTGCTGAAAGCGGCCAACGAGAAGATCGTATACGCCAATCTCTATGGCTATGGCCGCAACGGTCCCTACCGCGATTACCCCGCCTATGACGACATCGTCCAGGCTGCATCGGGCATCGTCGATCTCCAGGCCCGCCTGTCCGGAGGCGTCCCGACTTATGCCGCCAACGTCATCGCCGACAAGGTCAGCGGCCTGACCGGCGCCTATGCCGTGATCGCGGCGCTCTTCGCCCGCGAAAGGACCGGCCTCGGCCAGGAGATCGAAGTCCCGATGTTCGAGACGATGGTCTCGTTCGCCGCAGTCGAACACTTGTGCGGATCGCTGTTCGAACCGCCGCTCGGGCCACCCGAATACCCGCGCGCCACTTCGCCCTCGCGCCGCCCCTATCGCACTGCCGACGGCTACGTCGGGGTGATGATCTACAACGACAAGCAGTGGCAGGCTTTCTTCCGCGAACTCGGCAATCCCGAATGGTCGCAACACCCGATGTTCGCCTCGATGCGCAGCCGCACCGAGAACATCTCGACCGTGCTGGCGCAAGTCGCACGGGAACTGGAAACCCGGACTACCGAGGAATGGATGGCACTGTTCCGCCACGCCGAGATCCCGGCAACGCCCATCGCCTCGCTTCAGGACCTGCTGCACGATCCGCACCTGGCCCAGACAGGCTTCTGGGAGGAGCGCGAAACCGACGCCGGAACCCTGCGCTTCCCCGGCATTCCCACCACGTTTTCCGAAACCCCCGGCGCCATCGGCGATCCGGGCCCCGCCCTCGGAGCTGACAGCATGACCGTACTTGAAGAAGCCGGCTTCTCGGCAGATGAGATCGCAGCCCTGAAAGCCAGCGGCGCGGTGGTCGCATGAGCGGCGCCGCGCAGGTCTGGGACGAGGCATTGGCAGATGGCCGCATCCTGCTCCAGCGCCCGGTTGGCGGCGGCAAGACGATCTTCCCGCCGCGCGAACTGGCTCCCGGCAGCGGCGGGCCGCTCGAATGGTTCGAAGCATCGGGACGTGGCACCGTCTACAGCGTGACCTGGGTGCGCAGAAAGCCGCCCGAGCCCTCCTACAACGTCGTGCTGGTCGAACTCGAGGAAGGCGCGCGCATGATGAGCCGGGTCGAAGGCGTGTCCGAAGATACGCTCCGCATCGGGATGGCCGTGCGCGCGCGCATCGCCGAAGGGCCCATCGTCGTGTTCGACATCGTGAACGAAGGAGCGGCCTGATGGGCGATCGTTTTCCTCGCGCCCGCACAGCCGTCGCCGGTGCCGCCACCTTCGGCGTCGGGGAGGCCCCCGGCTACTCGACCATGGAAATCGCCGCCAACGCGGTGAAGCTGGCGCTTGCCGACGCCGGCATTTCATTGCCGGAAGTCGATGGCCTGTTCATCGCCCTGCCCGACGATCTCTTCGCGGGCCTCAGCCTTGCACAGTATCTCGGCATCCACCCGCGATTCACCGACAACAATCGCGCCGGCGGCGCTT
>JBKBUD010000124.1:0-5367 GCA_046290865.1 Novosphingobium sp.
ACTGCGAGCCACAATGGCTGCTGTCCGGCCGGGCGGACCTGCCGGTCATGGCGATGACCGGCATGCGCGTTCGCGAAGTCTCGCTTGCCTCGATCCACTCGCGCCCCGGCGACGGGGTCAAGCGCCTGCTCGGCGCGATGGTCCAGATGCTCGAACGCCAGAGTCGCTGGATCGTCAGTCTCGGCCGCAAGTCGGCGATCGAGCGTGTCAGCGAGTTGCTGTCAGAGCTTTTCGAACGCCTGCACCCGAACGAATCGCTGACCAACAGTCCCTGCGCCATCCCCCTGACCCAGCGCGACATTGCCGATGTGGTCGGTCTGACGCCGGTTCACGTCAATCGCGTGCTCCACGACCTTCGCGATCGCGGCTTCGTCGAACTCAAGGGGCGGACGCTGATGGTTCGCGCCGGGAAGATTACACCGATCTGACGTGCAGGTATGCCGGGTCGAACATCGCGACTTCGGCGAGCCGGTCGATGTCCCGCACCAGCAGCCAGCGGCGCTGCAGGCTGATCAGGCCTTGCCGCCGCAAGCTCGCCAGGGTGCGGTTGACGTGCACCGGGGTCAGTCCGGTCGCCGATGCGACATCTGTCTGCGTGAGCGGAAAGGCGAAGCCGCCGTCCCGTACCAGCCCGACCGCGTCGAGACGCGCGTAAAGCTCGCATAGCAGATGGGCCACCCGTTCCAGTGCCGTGCGCTGGCCGAGGTTGAGGGTCCACTCCCGCTGGATAGCCACGGTAACCAGTTCGCTGAGGGCCAGCGCATCGGCCACGTCCGGCACTTCGCGGGTCAGGTGGAGGAACTCGGCAGGCGGGATTTCGCTGAAACGCACGGGCGTCATCGCCGCCAGGGCGTGATCCATGCGGTCGAGCAGGAAGACCGCGCAATCGCAAATATCCCCCGGCAGCAGAAAGGCCAGGATCTGGCGGCGGCCGTCCGGCAATTGCTTGTAACGGCACACCCAGCCTTCGTGGATCACCCGCACGCCCCGCGGCAGATCGCCCTCGTCGATGATATCCGTGCGGGCCGGCAACTGCCGCACGTGGCGGCCCAGCACCGCGCCCAGCAGGGCACGGTCGCTCGGGGCAAGGGGTGTCAGCACGCAGAGCCGACTTATGGCCCTCAGCCCGTCAGTCGTGGTCCGCGCCGGATCGTCGATCATCGCTCGGATCGGTTCCATCGGTTCATGGATGCAGCAGCTCGGCGGTCGTCACTGACGGTCGAGCCTGGGTTCCACGCGCATCAGCGACACGGCCGTGCGGCGGGGTTGGGTGAGCATGAAATGGACCGCGGTGGCGATATCCTCGGCCCGCAACATCTGCTGCGCGTGGATCGCCTCGCGCTGCTCCGCCTCGGAGTATTCCGGATACTGGAAGTCGGCGCCGGTCAGGCCCGGCTCGATCAGGCCGACCTTGATGTTCCGCGGCGCCATTTCCTCGCGAAAGGCCGCAGCAAAGCCCTCCACGCCCGATTTTGCCGCAACGTAGGTCGAACTGCCCTTGCCTCGCGAGACCGCCGACATCGAGCCGATCAGAACGATGTCGCCGCCAGCGCTGCCGTTCATCCGCCGCGCCGCCTCGCGCGAGGCGATCACATAGGCGACCAGATCCGTTTCGAGCTGGTAGCGCAGTTCCTCTTCGTTGACTTCCATCGGCGTGCCCGCGGGAACCGCCGCATTGATCACCGCGACGTCGAGCCGACCGTTCAGAGCCGCATCCGCCGCGCTCCAGAGGCGCCGCATCCCCTCGGGCTTGGCAAGATCGACCGCAACGCCATCCCCGCGCCCCACTTCGTTGATCCGGGCAAGGGCATCCTCGAGGTGCTGCTCGTCCCTGCCGCAGATGAATACTTGCGCGCCTTCGCTGGCGAGCAGCACGGCAATGGCGCGCCCGATGCCGGTGGTTCCGCCGGTGACGACAATATGCTTTCCGGCAAGGCCGGGCTGTTCGGTGTGGGCATCTGAGAGATTGGTGGCAGTCTGGCTCGCCATGGAGAACTCCGCATTGTGGCCGACCCATGGGCGGCCTTCGTGCGCAGAACCCTCCTGTAGCTCAGGGGTTTCCCCAAGTAGCTGAAATAAAGCCGGTTTGGCCGATCCTTCAGAGTCCCAGCTGCTCGCGGTCGGCAAGCGCCGCTACGAGCTCGGCCTGCGAGGCAGCGTGGCGATAGTTGGCGTCGATCTCGCGCACCGTAGCGTCGGCGAGCGATTCCTCGCGCAAGTTGACCACGAGGAAGTCGCTGGCGCCAAGGCCGAAGCGGCGGCGCTCGGCTTCTGCCATCTTGCGGGCGAGGGCCGCCTCGGCAGTGGCAAGGCCGGCGAGCTTCTCCGCGCCCTTCACCTGTGTGCGCAGGTTGGCAATCTCCACGCCGATCTGGTCTTCCAGCAGGCGCAGCCGCAATGCCAGCGCATCCTGCTCGGCCGCGACTTCGGCAATCCGGCCCTTCGCGGCGCGCTGTTCGAGCGGCACCGAAAAGCGCAGGCCCACCATGCCCTCGGTCGGCGTGCGCACGGGCGATCCGGCACCGATATCCTTCGAAGCCTCGACCCGCACGTCAAGGCGCGGCTTGAGGTCGTTCTCGGCCAGACGCGCGCGGATACCCGCCTGCTCGATCCGCGTCAGCAGCGCCTGCAGATCCGGCCGTGCCGCAATCGCCGCGCTCTGGTCGACGAGGCGCGGGGTCACCCCGTCGCTCAGGCGCGGGGGCAGGCGCTCTGCCGAAGGGACCACCGGCTGCCCGAGGCCATCGCGCAGAAACAGCGAGAGCGCATTGGCCTGCAACTCCAGATCCTGCTCGGCCCGCACCAGCAGCGCCTGACGCCTGACGATGTTTTGCTGGTTCTCGGTGCCGAGGATCGCAGGCCGCGCCCCCAGTTCGATCTGCCGCTCGATCGAGGCCTGCCGCTCCTTGGCCAGATCATAGATCTCGCGATAGATGCGCACGCGCAGGCCCGCCGCGACCCACAGCTGATAGGCCTCGATCGCCCGGCGCTGCACGCCGATCGCCACGAGATCGCGATCTAGCTCGGCCAGTTCGATATCCGCCCCGGCCAGCTCGCGCCGTCCGCGCCGTTCGTCGATCACCCGGTCGCGCAGCAGCGAGAACAGCATCCCGGCCTTGATCTCGCCCAGCTCGTTGGTGATCGACTTGCCCTCGTAGGACGCGAAATCACCGAACGATTTGCGATAGCCGCCATAGACCTGGCCGCCATTGTTCTGCAGCGGGCGATAGGCCGAAACTTCCGCCGTCGACCCGTTGTAATAGCCAAGCGGCCGCGCCGTTGCCTCGGCGCTGAACACCAGGTCGAACTGGCCTTGCGCGCTCAGTGCCCGGGCATCGGCCTGACGCTGCCGCGCCATCGCCTCGAGAATCTGCGGGGCATGCGTGGCCGACGATTGCAGCACCTCGCGCAAGGTCAGCTCTCCCGCCTTGGCTTGCTGCGCCGCCGCCGGGGCCGCCAGCGCAAGCAAGGCGAGGATCGCGGCCACGATCCGGAAGATCATTTTCCTTCCCCGCCCCCGCCGTAGTCTGCCCCGCCGTAGCCCTCGTCGCCATAGCTGTCGGACTTACCGCCGCTCTTGCCCTTGGCTGATTCCTTGTCGGTCAGGGCCTTGAGCGCGGTTCCCTTGCGTGGGCCGGTGTCCACAGGAACCGGGAACTCCAGCGGGAAGTCGTTGAGCTGGCGCCACAGTTCGTAGGCAATGGTCACGGTTTCCATCTGGATCCAGCCGCGTACCTTCGAGCCGAGGCGGACGTAGTTGTCATTGGGCCAGGCCGGCTTGCCCGGCATCGGCTCCACCAGCACGCGGAACAGGCCATTGTTCTGTGCAGAGGGATCGATCGCCAGCACGCGTCCGTCGAACATGCCCATGGCGACCGACGGCCAGCCGCTGAACTGGATCGCCGGCCAGCCCTCGAAGTTGAGCCGCACCGCCTGGCCGCGCCGCACGAGCGCGACGTCGCGCCCGTCGACCAGAAGCTCGACGACACGCTGCTGGCGCTCGGGCGCAATCGTCGCCAGCCAGTCGCCTGCGCTGACCAAAGTAGCGCCGGCCGCGGTGTTGAGCCGCTGGATTCGCCCGTCGTGCGGCGCACGCACCAGCTGCGCCGACTGGCGGTTGATACCGATGTTGGCCTTGTTGAGCTTCGCCCGCGCCTCAGCGAGCTTCGCTTCCATCTCGGCCACCTTGATCTGCGTGTTCTCGTAGTCGCGGCGGGCGGCAAGGCCATCGGCATAGAGCTGCGAGGTACGGGTCACGTCCAGTCGTGCCGTTGCCAGCGCCTGTTCGGCAGCAGCAATCTGCGCCGCCACCTGCGCCCGCTCGGCTGCCAGGCTGGCCAGCAGATCGGGGTCGTTGTCGATGATCCGCGCGATCGGATCACCCTTCTTCACCTGCTGCCCGTCGACGACAAACCAGCGCTCGACCCGTCCCGGAACCAGTGCGGTCACCTGCTGGACGCGGTCCTCCGGATTAAGCGCAATCACCTCGCCCCGACCCGGCGCGGTCTGCACCCACTTCACTGCAAAGAGCAGGATCAGCAGGAGCGGGATGGTCACTGCGATCATCCGGCCCAACGTGCGCGTGGTGCGCGGTACTTTCAGGCTGGCAAGCGTAGGGAAGGCGGAAAGGTCGTGCCGCACTGGCGCGCCAGGCGAAGCAGGAGAACCAGCCATGGTTCAGCGTTCCTCTGTTATGCCGGTCTCGCCGCGCGCGAACGGTGCAATGTCTTCCAGAACGATGCCCTCGCGCTGCTCGGTGGGGCCGAGCCACAGCCAGCGGTCGCGCGCCAGGCCTTCGGGGCGCGCCGTGAACTGGAGGATGGTCGTGCCATGTTCGCGAAGGGCGGCGAACACGCGGTCGAGCCGTTGGGGCGGCAGCATGTCATAGATCGGCGAGAGCATCAGCACGCGCGGACGAGCGAGAACCGCGCCGGCCAGCTTGAGCGTCATGGTCTCGCCCACCGTCAGCGGGAAGCCCGAGCTGGAAAGCAGTGCATCGAGCCCGCCGTCGAGCGCGCCGACACGGCGGTCCAGCCCGACGAGCTCCAGCGCCTGGATCATGGCGTCCGGTCGGTCGGGCGCGCTGAGTCCAAGGTACTCGCGCACGGACATTTCGACGATCGTCGGCCGGTCCAGCACGATCACGTCAGAGCGCAGGCGATACATGTCGAATGTCGACAGGTCCGCGCCGCCCACCGAAACAAAACCGTTGCGCGGAACGGCCAGTCGCTTGAGCAGCGTTGCCAGCGAGCGTTCGACGCCGGGCGCGGCCAACACGCCTACTTGCGCTCCGCCCGGAACCGCAAAATCGAAATGATGGGAATTGTGCTCGACCTGGCGCAACCGGATCGACCCGTCGATCAGACG
>JBKBUD010000125.1:0-5290 GCA_046290865.1 Novosphingobium sp.
GCGGCACCGACTGCGACGAAGGCGCCGGCACGATAGGCGAGGTTTCCGCTCAATCGTACCGCCACTTCCAGCGCCGCGCCCGTCCCGCCCAGCAACACGGCCGCCGCCAGGAAATCGCCGGCAGTCCAGTTCACGCCCCAGTGCAGGCGATCTTCGAACACCATGCCGACCATCGGCAGCAGCAGCAGGAATGCCGCCGCACTCCAACCCGCCGGACGCAGCCAGCCAAGGGCAAGAACGGCAGGATTGGCGTTACGGCTCAACATCTTGGTGAACTCCGGCAAGAGGCGGAAAGAATGCCTCTCCTGCCCGCAAACCGTCAAGCGGTCCATCACCCCATTGGATAAGGTATCTCGCGGCTCACGCGATCGATCGCCTTCATCACATCCGCAGGAAGAACAAGGTCCGCCGCGCCAAGGATCGGATCGACGTGCGCTTCTGCGCTGACGCCGACGATGGTCGAGGCAACAAAGTCATGCTGCTTGGACCATGCCACGGCCATCGTCACCGGATCGAACCCGGCTTCGACCGCAATCGCGATGAACCGTTCCGTCGCGGCAACGCTGCGGTCGTTGACGAAGCGCTTGCCCATCGCCGCCTGCCGCCCTTCCATCGCCAGATAACGCGAGAAGCGCGCGCCCTCGGGCCGCGCCCCGCCGCTGTACTTGCCCGAAAGCACGCCTCCCGCGATCGGCGAATAAGGGATTAGGCTGACCCCTTCCTTGCGGCAGACCTGCGCCAGTTCGTCCTCGAAGCGGCGGTTGTTGAGGCTGAAGTTGTTCTGGATCGTCTGGTAGCGCACCGTGCCGAGCTTCTCGGCAGTGGCCAGGCTCTTCATCAGCCCCCAGCTCGTCTCGTTCGAACATCCGGTGATCCGCACCTTGCCCGCCTGCACCAGCTCGTGCAGCACTTCCATCGTCTCGTCATAGGCGGTGTCGTGATCGGGCCAGTGCGTCTGGTACAGATCGATATAGTCTGTGCCGAGCCTCTTGAGGCTCGCATCGATCGCCGTCTCGATGTTGCGCCGGTCGAGCGCGGTCATGCCGTTGCGGCAGGGCGATTTGAACCACACGTGGCTCGGCCCGGAAACCTTGGTCGCCAGCACGATGGCATCGCGCGGCTTGGTCTTGAGCCACTTGCCGACGATCTCCTCGGTGCGTCCTACCCACTTGATGTCGGGCGGCACCGGATAGCCTTCGGCGGTATCGTAGAAGTTGATCCCCGCGTCATAGCAGCGGTCCAGCACTCGCAGCGCCTCGGCCTCATCGACCTGGCTGCCGAAGGTCATCGTCCCCATGCAGATATCGGAAACGACAATGGCCGACCGGCCGAGGCGACGATGCTGCATCAGGTTCTCCCGCTATACTTTTGAAACTGGATCAGAATCTCCGCGCGACGGCGAACAGCGCGGCTTCCGTCATGGCGACCTTGGCCGCACTTGCCGGGAAGCCCGCAATCGCGTCGATCGCCCGTTGCGCATACATCCGCGCCCGCTCACGCGTGGCATTGACCGCGTCATGCCGCCGGATGAGTTCGATCGCATGGGCAAGGTCTTCGTCCGACGAGCGGTCGCCGGCAATCGCCTCCTGCCAGAACTTGCGTTCTTCGGCGTCGCCCCGCGCATAGGCGAGGATCACCGGCAGGGTCATCTTGCCTTCGCGGAAGTCGTCGCCCTGGTCCTTGCCCATCTCGGCGACTTCGGAATCGTAGTCGATCGCATCGTCGGCCAACTGGAACGCGATGCCGAGATTGCGCCCATAGGAATCGAGCGCCAGTTCATCGGCCTCGTCGCGCTCGGCCACCACCGCCGCGATCCGGCATGCCGCCGAGAACAGCGCCGCCGTCTTGGCCGCGATGATGTCGAGGTACATTTCCTCGGTCGTCTCGATCTGCCGCTGTGCCACCAACTGGTCGACTTCGCCTTCCGAGATCACCGCAGAGGCGTTCGACAGGATGCGCAGGACCTTGAGGCTGCCGTCCTCGACCATCAGCTCGAAGCTGCGGCTGAACAGGAAGTCGCCCACCAGCACCGTCGCCGGGTTTCCATAGACGATGTTCGCGGTCTTCTTGCCGCGCCGCATGTCAGAGCCATCGACGACATCATCGTGCAACAGCGTCGCGGTGTGGATGAACTCCACCGCCGCGGCCAGCTTGTAGTGCCGCGATCCGCCGTAGCCGAGCAACGAGGCGCTGGCCAAGGTCAGCATCGGCCGCATGCGCTTGCCGCCCCCGGCAATCAGGTGCCCGGCCAGCGTTGGGATCAGCGGAATGCGCGATTGCATCCGGTCGAGGATCACGGCGTTGACGCTGTTCATGCCCTCGGCAACGAGGGCCATCATCGGCGCCAGCGAAGGTTCGGCCTTGCGCGGCAGGGTGTGGACGGTGGCAGTCATCGGATTGACCGCTTGGCGGCAAGGGCGGCGCTTGGCAAGACGCAACTTGCACTGTAGCGGCGGCTCAGGACCTTTGGGCAAGATTTGGACGGGGTAGGTTGATGAGCGAAGATCCGGTTCTGGCAGGCTATCGCCAGTCCATCGACAACATCGATGCGGCGATGATCCACATCCTCGCCGAACGCTTCCGCATCACCCAGGCCGTCGGCGCCCACAAGGCCGCCAACAAGCTCCCCGCCTCCGATCCTGGCCGCGAAGAACGCCAGATCGCCCGCCTGCGCAAGCTCGCTGAGGACGCCAAGCTCGATCCCGAATTCTCCGAGAAGTTCCTGCGCTTCATCATCCAGGAAGTGATCCGCCACCACGAAAAGGCAGCGGGTTCGGCGGACTGAGAATTAGCGAGCTAGGGACGTAATCCAGTATGCCAACCCAGCAACACCCAGCCATGGCACAATGTTGGACGCCAGCATCATGGGAAAAACGCTGAGTCGACCTTGCTTGTTCGCCTCCAAAACGAGGTCATAGCCAGGCCCATTAGAAAGTTGGAAGGTCCCGGCTAGGAATGCGGGTATCAAGGTCCACCAAAATGAGAAGTGGCCAAGCCCCGCAGCTATGGCGGTGGCTAAAGTGGCAACTTGTGAAAGGCAGCCGAGCTTCATTAGGTGACGTTCCAGATTAGTTGGTCGGGTCGTTCCAAGTTGCGTGCGAGCCTTCCCAACGCCCAGCCCGAACCCTCAATCTTCCAGCGGCACCCCGGGCACCTGCTTGGCCGTGCGGATCGTCAGCGAAGTCTTCACGCTCGCCACGTTCGGCGCCGGCGTCAGCTTGCTGGTGAGGAATTCCTGGAAGCTCTGCAGGTCGCGGCTGACGATCTTCAGGATGAAGTCGATCTCGCCGTTGAGCATGTGGCACTCGCGCACTTCGGGCAGGGTGCGCATATGGTCCTCGAACTGGCGGAGCGATTCTTCGGCCTGGCTCTTGAGACTGACGAGTGCGAACACGGTGATCGCGAAGCCGAGCTTCGATGCATCGAGTTCGGCATGATAGCCCTTGATGACCCCGGCATCCTCGAGCGCCCGCACGCGGCGCAGGCACGGCGGCGCCGTCAATCCGACCCGCTGTGCCAGTTCGACGTTGGTGACCCGTCCTTCCGCCTGCAATTCGGCAAGAAGACGCCGGTCGATACCATCAAGGGTTGCCATGCTGTATTTTCGTCCGTTTCGTTCAACCCGGTCAGGGCCTTGCGGAAAGTAGCGAGAATCGCAACTTTCCGCACAAAATCCATTGTCCGGGATAATATTATTGTTTCATATCGCAATCGTCCCACATTGCAACGCAGTGGATAGTTGCCTTTCGGAAAGGGGCACGATTTGTTAGCCTTCGCTCGCTAATCCCGTGGCTTAGCCCAAACGGGCGGAGCCTCGCGCTGCGCTGCTGTCCCGAAACCTCCACGCGGAGCCCTGATGATCGTCGATGACCGCCTTGAAACCGTGCTGCGTACCCACGTGGCCGGCAAGACGGCAGCTGCCACGCAACTGCGCCAGCTGGTCGATCTGCTCGGCACGGTGCCGCTTTCGGCATGGAACGCGCAGCACGCCGGGGGGCTGCAGCGCATCGATTCGCTGTGCGCGCTGCTGGACGATGAAGGGTGCGCCAGAGTCCTTCGTTCCATCTCGCATCGCTCGCCGGTGCTCGTCTATCATTTCGCGCAGCATGGCCCCCGATCGGCGGCGGCCGCTGTCGCCTCCGCCCGGCTGACCGAGGACGATTGGCTCGCCCTGATCCCGCGCCTGCCGACGCAAACACGTGGTTTCGTCCGCCACCGCAGCGACCTTGGCGAACGCGTGCGCGCCTTGCTGTCGCATCTCGGCGTCAACGACTTCCTCCTGCCCGAGCCTGCAGTGGAACCGGCGACGGCTGATTCTGCGGTGCTGGACCTGATCACCCCGGAACCTGCAATCCTGCAACCGGTTGCCCCGTCCCCCGCACCATTCAGCATGCCGGTTGCCCCGGAACCCGAGCCGGCTTTCGAAGCCGCGCCCGAACCTGAACCCGAGCCCCAGCCCGAACCCGAGCCCGAGCCCCAGCCCGAACTGGCCCCATCGGAGCCCTTGTCCAGCCTCGCGCCGGACGACGGAATCGGTGCCATCGTCCGCAGGATCGAGGCCTTCCGCCGCAAACGCGACGAGCGTCAGGCCACGAGACCGGTCGTCCCCCGTGTCGACGGCGTGGCCCCGCTCCTGCCCTTCGGCGAGGAGCAGCTTCCGCCGCGCCAGCCTCCTTTGTCGATTGACCTGCGCACTGATGCCGAAGGCACGGTGGTCCATGCCACGGTCGATCCGCCGGGCATGCTGGTCGGTGCCCGCGTGTTCAGCGCGGACGCCGCTGCTGCGGTACATTGCGACCCCGCAATGGCCGATGCCTTCCGCATGCGGCAGCCGGTCGATGCCGGTGTGCTCCAGGTCGAGGGCGCAGACTTTGTGGCCGGTGTCTGGCAGGCTGACGGCACGCCGCTCTTTGCCCGCGATGGCGGTCGCTTCACCGGCTACCTGCTGCGCCTGCGCCGCGTCGCCAGGGAAACGACGGCTGCGGCTATGGCAGAGCCATCCGCGCCGCCCGCAGCCCTCGCCGAGGCTGACCGCCTGCGCCAGCTGCTCCACGAACTGCGCACCCCGATCAACGCCATCCAGGGCTTTGCCGAAATGATCCAGAGCCAGGTCTTCGGCACAACCCCGCACCAATACCGCGCCATGGCCGCCAGCATCGCCGCCGACGCTGCGCAGATGCTGGCAGGGTTCGAAGAAATCGAAAGGCTGGTGAAGCTCGAGAGCCGCGCCCTGTCGATCGACACCGGCGAAGCCGATGCCGCCGCGATCGTCGCGCGCCTCGTCGAACAG
>JBKBUD010000126.1:0-5274 GCA_046290865.1 Novosphingobium sp.
GCGCTGGCGATGCTGGCTGCGGATCGCCCCGAACATCAACTCGTCCGCTCGCTGCTGATCGACAGCCGCTCTGCGCTGTCGTTCGAGCATGCCATGGACCGCATCATCGACGGCGATACGCGCAAAGGCCTTGCCGAGTTGCGCGATGTGGTCAGGGCCGGCGGCATGGTGGGTGGTCCGGTGTGGCGCCTCGCTTTCGCCCTGTGGCAAGTCCTGCCCTGGCTGGCCCGGCCGATGCTGCGCTGGAGGCGCCGGGCGCACAGCCGCGGCGCAGCGGCAAGCGCAGCCGTTTTCCCGAGCTTTCTTGAGATCGAAGGATGAGCGGCGACGCGTCCCTCGCGGCGCCCCCCGCGATGTCGGTGCGGACCGCGGCCCTCTGGGCGCTCGGCTCTCAATATGCCTCGTTCGCGCTGCAGTTCGTCACGAGCATCGTGCTGGCGCGCTGGTTCATCACGCCCGAGCAACTCGGCCAGTTCTCGATCGCGTTCGCCGCTGTCACGCTGGTCGCGTTCCTGCAGGACTTCGGCGTGACCCGCTATGTCAACGGCGAGCGTGATCTGACGCCGGACAAGCTGCGCTCGGCCTTCGCCATATCGGTATTGTTCGCCTGGGGCATTGCCCTGCTTGCCCTGCTCGCAGCCTGGCCGATCGCGCGATTCTATGGCGACCTCGGACTGCTTGCGGTCACGCTGGTCATTGCCGCGTCCTATCTGCTGGTGCCGCTGGCGATCGTCCCGCAGGCGACGTGCCAGCGTCGGATGGATTATCGTTCCAACAGCATGATCGAGGTCGGTTCGGCCGTTGCCAATGCGCTGACCGCCGTGACGCTGGCGGTGATGGGGCACGGTGCGCTGGCTCTGGCTTGGGGAGCATTTGCGCAGCAAGGAGCAAGGCTCGTCGTCAGCCAGTGGCGGGCAGGCGGAATGCTGCCCTGGCCACTGCGCATCGGTGATGCCCGACCGATCCTCGCGCTTGGCGGCACCAACACGGTGCAGGTGCTGTGCAATTCGCTTTCGGCCCGCGCGCCGGAACTCGTCATCGGCCGGATGATCGACAATGCGGCAGTCGGTCTCTTTGCCCGCGCTTCGGGACTGGCGCTGCAACTGCGCTTGCTGATTGCCGGCGCGGTTACGGGCGTGTTCTATCCGGCATTCCGGCGCATTCGCGACAGTGGCGAGCCCTTGGGGCCACCGTATCGGCGCGTGCTGGCCGCCTATACCGGCGTCACATGGCCGGCCATGGCGGGCATAGCCGTGCTTGCCGGGCCGTTGATCAGGCTGCTCTATGGCGAGCGCTGGATAGCGGCCGCGCCATTGCTGACGTGGGTGGCGCTGTCACAGATCGGCTATGTCGCCCTGCCCCTTTATGCCGACCTGCCCGTATTGATGGGCAGACTGAAGCCGCTGATGCGCTGCATGATCGCCGAGACGCTGCTCTCGATCCTGCTGATCGCGGCAAGTGCGCCGTATGGTCTCGAGTGGGTGGCGCTATCGCGGGTGGCCCACGCAGCACTGTGGGTAGCGATCTATCTCCCGCTGATGCAGCGCACGCTCGATCTGTCGTTCGTTGCGGTTGCCAAAGTCTGGCTGCAGAGCGCAGTGGTGACGATAGCGGCGGTGCTGCCGGTCCTGGCCGGTTATGCGATCGGGAAAGGACCCGCCGAACTCGGGCTGGCGCAGGCGACAGCCACCGTCCTCTGCGGGATCGCGCTGTGGTTCGCCGCCTTGCGCCTCACGAGGCATCCGCTCCTGCCGGAGATCATCGAAATGGCGCAGGCTCTGCTACCGGTGCTGCGCCGCAGGAGTGGTCTCGCCCGCAGTTGAGCGCTCTGGCGCAGCGTCCCGTCCAGGAGTAGACTGCCCGGCCGGGAGAACGCTGTCATGCTGACTGTCCGCGTACCAATCCGACCGTCGTCGCCACCAGCCAAGTCTGCTGCGCGCGCTTTCGCAACCATGCTCGTCCTGACATGCTGCCCGCAGCCAGTTGCCGCACAATCCACAGCAACGCCTCCGCTGTCCCCTTCAGACGAGCTCGTCCAGATCCAGCGTGACAGCCATGACCGGATGACCGTGCCGGTCAGGATCGGCGCGAGCGGGCCTTACGAGTTCCTGATCGACACCGGGTCCGAACGCACGGTGCTTTCGCGGCAGGTCGCCAGCGCACTCGGCCTGCCCATTGCCGGAAACGGCATGGTCGTGGGGGTGGCGGGATCTCAGGCCGTGCAGATGGTCGACGTCGACGAGATCAGCCTCGGCAAGCGCACCTACTACACTCTGTCCGCCCCGCTGCTGGAAGCCGATCACATCGGCGCCGATGGCATCGTCGGACTCGACAGCCTGCAGGACCAGCGGGTGCTGATCGACTTCCACGCAAACCGCATCGCCATCGGCGATGCAGCTTCGCTTGGCGGCACGCGCGGGTTCGAGATCGTCGTCAAGGCCAAGCGCCGCTCCGGCCAGCTGATCATGACCAATGCCATCGTCGACGGCGTGCCGACAGACATCGTGCTGGATACAGGCTCCGACAGTTCGATCGGCAACCCGGCCCTGCGCAAGGCGCTGACCCGCCGCAACAAGGCCGAGCAGACCGTGCTGTTCTCGGTCACCGGCCAATCGGTTGGCGCGGAACTCGTCCGGGCTTCGACGATCGACGTTGAAGGCCTGCAACTGCACAATACGTGGCTGGCCTTTGCCGATTCGCCTGCATTCCATCGACTCGACCTGGTCAAGCGCCCCGCCATGCTGCTGGGCATGGCACAGCTTCGCATGTTCCGCCGCGTCGCCATCGATTTCGCCACGCGTCGGGTGCTGTTCGACCTGCCCGTCGGCGTGGCAGGGCTTGATCCCCACCGCGTGGTTTTCTGAAGCAACGGGCATTCGAGGCAGCAAAACCGCGGCAAAGCTCTGGCATAGCGCTCATCGTTCCCTATGTGGGAACCCATGCCACCTGAAACCCCCGCGAGTCCCAAGGACGCCCGCCATGATGGCTGGGCGACGCTCAAGCGCTTCCTCCCCTACCTCTGGCCGGCAGACAATGCCGTGTTGCGTCGCCGGGTCATGGGCGCGGTGGTCATGGTGCTGCTCGGCAAGGCGACGACGCTCGCCCTGCCCTTCGCCTACAAGAAAGCCGTCGATGCAATGACGCTTCCCGCAGGCGCCCAGCCTGCGCTGACGGTGGCGATGGCCTTCGTGCTGGCCTACGCGCTCGGCCGTTTTGCCGGCGTGCTGTTCGACAACCTTCGCAACATTGTGTTCGAGCGGGTCGGACAGGATGCAACGCGGCACCTTGCAGAGAACGTCTTCGCCCGCCTGCACAAGCTTTCCCTGCGCTTCCACCTCGCCCGCCGCACCGGCGAGGTGACCAAGGTGATCGAGCGCGGAACCAAGAGCATCGACACGATGCTCTACTTCCTGCTCTTCAATATTGCGCCGACCGTGATCGAGCTGACGGCGGTCATCGTGATTTTCTGGCTGAACTTCGGCCTCGGCCTCGTCGCGGCGACGATCCTCGCCGTGATCGCCTATGTCTATGCCACGCGCACGATCACCGAGTGGCGTACGCACCTTCGCGAGAAGATGAACCGGCTCGACGGGCAGGCCCTCGCCCGCGCGGTCGATTCGCTGTTGAACTACGAGACGGTGAAGTACTTTGGCGCCGAAGCTCGCGAGGAAGCGCGCTATGCCTCGGCAGCCCGCGCTTATGCCGATGCCGCAGTGAAGAGCGAGAACAGCCTCGGCCTACTCAACATCGCGCAGGCGCTGATCGTGAACCTGCTGATGGCAGGTGCAATGGCGTGGACGGTCTATGGCTGGTCGCAAGGCAAGCTGACCGTGGGCGACCTCGTCTTCGTCAACACCTACCTGACCCAGCTTTTCCGCCCGCTCGACATGCTCGGCATGGTCTATCGCACGATCCGCCAGGGCCTGATCGACATGGCCGAGATGTTCCGCCTGATCGATACGCACATCGAAGTGGCAGATGTGCCGAATGCTCCGGCGCTGATAGTGAATCGCCCGTCGGTGACGTTCGACAATGTCGTGTTCGGCTATGACCGGGACCGCGAGATCCTGCACGGCCTGTCCTTCGAAGTGCCCGCCGGCAGCCGCGTCGCCATCGTCGGCCCCTCGGGTGCAGGCAAGTCGACCATCGCCCGCCTGCTGTTTCGCTTTTACGATCCCTGGTCCGGGCGCATCCTGATCGACGGGCAGGACATCGCAGGCGTTACCCAAGCTTCCTTGCGCGCCGCACTGGGCATCGTCCCACAGGATTCGGTCCTGTTCAACGACACAATCGGCTACAACATCGCCTATGGCCGCAATGGCGCGACCATGGCTGAGGTCGACGCTGCCGCAAAAGGCGCAGCCATTGCCGACTTCATCGCGCGCCTGCCCCAGGGCTATGAAACCGAAGTCGGCGAACGCGGCCTCAAGCTCTCAGGCGGCGAGAAGCAACGCGTCGCCATCGCCCGCACCTTGGTCAAGAACCCGCCGATCCTGCTGTTCGACGAAGCCACCAGTGCCTTGGACACCCGGACCGAACAGGACATCCTCTCGACCATGCGCGCCGTCGCCAGCCACCGCACCACCATCTCGATCGCGCACCGCCTTTCGACGATCGCGGATTCGGACACGATTCTGGTGCTCGATCAGGGACGCCTTGCCGAACAGGGCAGCCACCTCGAGCTCTTGCGCCGCGACGGACTCTACGCCGAGATGTGGGCGCGTCAGGCAGCAGAAAGCGCCGAAGTCAGCGAAGCGGCAGAGTAGCGCCATTGCCAGTCACAAGGCAGCCCGTCTCGACGGGCAGCCACCTGCTCGCGGTGTGGTAGTTCGTCGAAAATGGCAGCGGGTCCCGGATCAGGACCCGGACGACGGTGAGCGGTTGGGATGGGATTGCGAGATAAGGCCCCAAAGGAAGGGCTGATTTACCCCTTCATCGCCGCCTGCAGTTGCCCGATGATCACTTGCGCCTGCTCCGGTCCCGAACGCGGCACGAAATCGTCCGCGCGGTCCGAGATCTTGTCCCAGTTGGCGGCGAAGCCTTCGACGGTCTGTTCGCCCGGTGCCAGCAGAACGCCCTTGTTCATCGTTACCCAGGCCGAGTGGTAGCCGCCCGCGCCTGCGCCGACGATGGCGTTGGTGGGGGCGTCTTCGGAGACGAGGAAGAGGGCGGCGGGGACGACGCTTTCGGGGTTGAACAGCTTGAAGGCTTCTTCGGGGAAGATGTCCTCGGTCATGCGCGTGGCGGCGACGGGGGCGAGCGTGTTGACCTTGA
>JBKBUD010000127.1:0-5077 GCA_046290865.1 Novosphingobium sp.
CCACGCTCGCAGGCGCTACCAACACCGGTACGCTGAACCAGCAGGGTGCGATCTCGAACTCGACCGGCAACGTGACCGTCAACGACGCGCTTGACGTGACCGGAGCCACGTCGCTTGGCGGAACCCTCGCGGTTACTGGCGCGACCACGCTGAACGGTGCGACCACGGTCAACAACACCCTGAACGTGACGGGGGCGACGACCACGGCTGGCATCAGCAACACCGGCAATATCTCCAACACCGGCAACATCTCGACGGCGACCCTCTCGACCTCGGGCAATGCCACGGTTGGCGGTGCCCTGGCGGTGACGGGCGCGACCACGACCAACGGTCTGAGCAACACCGGCAATATTGCCACGACCACGCTTTCGACCACGGGCAACGCCTCGGTCGGCGGCAACTTCACGGTGACGGGCAACATCTCGACCAGCACCGGATCGGTCACGGCGGCATCTCTGGTGTCCACCGGTGGGGCGAGTGTTGGCACCAACCTGACGGTTGGCGGCACCGCAAGCGTCGCTGGGAACGCATCGGTTGGCGGCAACTTCACGGTTACCGGCAATTACACCTCGGCCAGCGGTGCGATCTCGGCAGGCAGCGTCACGATCAACTCGGGCAATGCCGGCAAGATTTCCGGGCTGGCCAATGCTACGCTCTCTGCCTCGTCGACCGACGCGGTGACCGGACAGCAGCTCTTCGCGACCAACACCGCGCTCAGCACTCTCGGCACACGGGTCACTGCGCTCGAGAACACCTTCGGCCAGTTGGTGGTCAACAACCGCAAGGCGTTCCAGGGTGTCGCGATGGGCTTTGCCTCGACGGCGGCACCTCTCAACCTGGCGAACGGCGAATCGGGCATGACGGCCGGCGTTGGTACCTTTGAAGGTCAGTGGGCCGCGGCGATCCGCGCGCAGGCGGTCACCTCCAGCGGTGTCGGCATCGGCGCGAATGTCGGCTTCTCGAAGGACGCCTTCGGTGCAGGCGTCGGAGCCAGCATCAAGTTCTGATCTTGGCATCCGGTCTTTGCGGACCGGGCGTTGAAAACGGGAGCGGGTCCGCATTGCGGGCCCGCTTTCCTTTTGTGTGCCAGTGCGATTGCGCAGGGATCATGGCAGCATTGCGCCAGCGAGAAGCAGTATTACGGCTGCGGGGCTGGATCACCCCCTACAGATCATGCATGCATGATCGGGAGAGCGGAGGCCCTGCCCGGGCGGATGCCAATGGTTCCCCAACTCACGCCCATTTGTATGTGTTGCTTACAAAAGCGCATCGGAGTATTCATGCACCCATGGAGAGGTTGGACAAGATAATCGCGGCGCATGCCGGGCGCGAAGGCCCTTTGCTGCCGATCCTGCACGATGTGCAGGCAGAGTATGGGCATGTATCGGAAGAGGCGATCCGGGCAATTGCCGTGGCGCTCAATCTGAGTCGTGCCGAAGTGCACGGGGTGGTCAGCTTCTATCACGATTTTCATGCCGAGGCGGACGCTCGGCCGGTGCTCAAGCTGTGCCGGGCCGAGGCGTGCCAAGCGCGTGGCGTTGAGGCCCTGGCAGCTGCCATGCCAGCCAATGGGCGAATAAAGATCGAGACGGTCTACTGCCTGGGCCTCTGTGCCGTCGGGCCAAATGCTATGGCGGGGGGCAAGGTTCATGCGCGGCTCGATGCGGCGAAGCTTGGTGCCCTTGTGGAGTCCCTGGCATGACTGTTGTGCGGATCAGCGACGATGCGCTGGCACTGGCGTGCGGTGCTGACGAGGTCGCGGCGGCATTCGCGGCGGCTGGGTGCACGGTGCAGAGGGTGTCGTCTTGGGGCATGCAATGGCTGGAACCGCTTGCGGAAATCGACGGGCCTGACGGTAAAATGGGATTTGGGCCGCTTGAGCCGGGCGATGTCGTAGCCGTTCTGGCGGGCACCTCGCCCAAGGCGATCGGCGCGATCGAGGCGCATCCCTTCATCGCGAGGCAGCAGCGTTTTACCTTTGCACGCGCCGGCAAGACGCGGCCGTTGAGCCTTGAGGACTACGCCGCGCATGGTGGCTGGCTGGGGCTGGCCAAAGCGCGCGAGATCGGGCCTGAGGCGACGATTGCGCAAGTGACCGAGTCCGGCCTGCGCGGGCGCGGCGGGGCGGGCTTCCCGGCGGGGATCAAGTGGACGACCGTCGCCAAGGCGAATGCTGAACGCAAATACATCGTCTGCAACGCCGACGAGGGTGACAGCGCGACCTTTGCCGACCGCATGGTGATGGAGGGCGATCCCTTCATGCTGATCGAGGGCATGGCGATTGCCGCTCATGCCGTCGGTGCGCAGAAGGGCTACGTCTACATCCGCAGCGAGTACCCGCATGCGATTGCCAAGATGCAGGCCGCAGTGCGCGCCTCGGCGCACCTGATCGCGCCGTTCGAACTGGAAGTGCGCGTCGGCGCGGGCGCCTATGTCTGCGGCGAGGAGACTTCGCTGCTGAACAGCCTCGAGGGCAAGCGCGGCGAAGTGCGCGCCAAGCCGCCGCTGCCCGCACTCGAAGGCCTGTTCGGCAAGCCCACCGTCGTCAACAACGTGCTGACTCTGGCTGCAGTGCCGTGGATCATTGCCAATGGCGCCGAGGCTTATGCGGCGGTTGGCTTCGGTCGGTCCAAGGGCACCATGCCGATCCAGATTGCGGGCAACGTCAAGCATGGTGGGCTGTTCGAGGTGGGTTTCGGCATCACCTTGGGCGAGCTTGTGAACGACATCGGGGGGGGCACCGCTTCGGGCCGTCCGGTGCGTGCGGTGCAGGTGGGTGGGCCGCTGGGCGCGTATCATTCGCCCGCCGATTTCCACCTTCCGTTCGACTACGAAGCATTTGCCGCTGCCGATGGCTTGATCGGGCACGCCGGGATCACCGTGTTCGATGATACGGCGGACATGAGCAAGCAGGCCCGCTTCGCCATGGAATTCTGCGCGGCGGAATCCTGCGGCAAGTGCACGCCCTGCCGCATCGGCTCCACGCGCGGGGTGGAACTGATCGATCGCATCCGGGCTCGCTCCGGTCGCGCGCCGGACAAGGTCGAGGCGCTGCCCCAGATGCACAACGCCCGCAAGGTCGAGCGTTCACTGGCCGACGAGATCACTTTGCTCGAAGACCTGTGCGAGACGATGAAGTTCGGCTCGCTCTGCGCGCTGGGTGGTTTCACGCCCTATCCGGTGCTTTCCGCGCTGCGGAACTTCCCGGAGGACTTCGGGGCGGATGCTGCCAAGGAAGCGGCTGAGTGATCCTCGGCGCGGTCCTTGCCGGTGGCCGCTCCACCCGTTTCGGCAGCGACAAGGCGCTTGCCGAAATGGGCGGGCGCACCCTGCTGGCGCGGGCAGTGGCTGCCTTGGCGGTGCAATGTGAAGCGGTGGTCGTGGTGGGCCGGGATGAAGCCCCCGCGCCGACCCTCCCCGATTGGCCGCGCGCGGACATGGGGCCACTGGGCGGCATCGCCGCCGCGCTCCACCATGCGCGTGATGCGGGCTATGGCGAAGTGCTGACCTGCTCGGTCGACAGCGTGGGCTTGAGCGACAACCTCGCCGCGCAACTGCGCCCGTCGCCCGCCTATTGCGAGAGCCAGCCGGTCATCGGTCTGTGGCCCACTGCGGTATCGGCCAGCCTCGACGCGCTGCTCGTCAGCGATGCGCGCCATTCGATGCGCGCATTTGCCGAACTGGTCGGCGCACGGGCGGTGACGCTCGACCGGATTCCTGACAATATCAATACACCGGCGGACCTCGAGTCTGCGGAGAGGCGAACCCATGGGCTATGAACGCCAGGCCGATTTCGGCACCCCGGAAGTCCGTTCGGACACGCAGGTCACCTGCTCGATCGACGGTCGCGAAGTCACCGTACCCGCCGGCACCACGGTCATGCGCGCCGCCGCGCTGACCGGCGGTTCGATCCCCAAGCTTTGCGCCACCGACAACCTCAAGCAGTTCGGTTCCTGCCGCCTGTGTCTGGTCGAGATCGACGGGATGCGTGGCACGCCGGCCTCCTGCACCACGCCGGTGGCCGAGGGCATGAAGGTTCACACCCAGACCCCGCGCCTGCAGAAGCTGCGCAAGGGGGTGATGGAACTCTACATCTCCGATCATCCGCTCGACTGCCTGACCTGTAGCGCCAACAACGATTGCGAACTGCAGGACCAGGCCGCCGCCGTGGGCCTGCGCGATGTGCGCTATGGCTATGAGGGCGAGAACCATCTCGGCGCGATGCCGGACATCTCGAACCCCTATTTCGATTTCGATCCCAGCAAGTGCATCGTCTGCTCGCGCTGCGTGCGCGCCTGCGATGAAGTGCAGGGGACGCTCGCCCTGACGATCGACGGACGCGGGTTCGACAGCAAGGTCTCGGCAGGGCTCACTTCGGACAGCTTCCTCTCCTCCGAATGCGTGTCCTGCGGCGCCTGCGTCCAGGCCTGCCCGACTGCAACCCTGCAGGAAAAGGCCGTCAAGGAGATCGGCAAGCCGGAGCGCGCCGTCGTCACCACCTGCGCCTATTGCGGCGTCGGCTGCACCTTCCGCGCCGAGATGCGCGGCGAACAGCTGGTGCGCATGGTGCCGTGGAAGGACGGCAAGGCCAATCGCGGCCACTCCTGCGTCAAGGGCCGCTTCGCTTGGGGCTATGCCCAGCATCAGGAGCGCATCCTCTCGCCGATGATCCGCGAATCCATCGACCAGCCCTGGCGCGAGGTTTCGTGGGAAGATGCGCTGACTTACGCCGCCAGCCAGATCAACCGCATCCGCGACACCTATGGCCGCAACGCGCTCGGCGGGATCACCTCGAGCCGCTGCACCAACGAGGAGACCTTCCTCGTCCAGAAGCTGATCCGCGCCGGCTTCGGCACCAACAACGTCGATACCTGCGCGCGCGTCTGCCATTCGCCGACCGGCTACGGCCTCAAGACCACGTTCGGCACCTCTGCGGGCACGCAGGACTTCGACAGTGTCGAGGACAGCGACGTCATCCTCGTCATCGGTGCCAACCCGACCGACGGCCACCCCGTCTTCGCCAGCCGCATGAAGCGCCGTCTGCGCCAGGGGGCAAAGCTTATCGTGATCGATCCGC
>JBKBUD010000013.1:0-42732 GCA_046290865.1 Novosphingobium sp.
GCGATGCCGGATGGCCAGGGCGCGATCTTCGACGGTTATCCCCGCACCGCCCCCCAGGCGGAATCGCTGGGTGAACTGCTGGCCTCGCGCGGCAAGAAGCTCGATCACGTGATCGAACTGGACGTCAACGAGGACGCGCTGGTCGAGCGCATTACCGGCCGCTACACCTGCGCCTCCTGCGGCAAGGGCTATCACGACACGTTCGAGAAGCCTGCGGTTGAAGGCACCTGCGACAAGTGCGGCGGACACGAGTTCAAGCGTCGTCCCGATGACAACGAGGAAACCGTGCGCACGCGCATGGCCGAATACCGCGCCAAGACCGCGCCGATCCTGCCGATCTACGAGGCACAAGGCATCGTTGCCCGTGTCGACGGCATGGCTGACATGGACGACGTGACGGCAGCCATTGAGGCAATCCTCGGCAAGCGCTAACACGCTGGCGTGACCCGCCCGTCCCGGTGCGGGCGGAGGCACGCGATGGCCAAGGCTCTGAAATTCCTGACGGCGGGGCTCTGTGGCCTCGCCGTTGTTGCATCCGCTCCAGCCCATGCCGAAGTGACCACGCGGACCGAGGCCGGCTTTGTCGTGCGGGTGACGACCGAGGTTGCGGCCAGCCCTGCCGATGCCTGGAAGGCTTTCACCACGCCGTCGCTGTGGTGGAATCCGCAGCACACCTTCTCGGGCGAGGCGGTGAACCTCACGATGGATCCGTCGGCCAATGGCTGCTTCTGCGAAAAGCTGCCCGTGCCGAAGGGAGCGCCCGTGGCGCAGAAGCCCGGTTCGGTGATGCACATGCGCGTGGTCTATGCCGAGCCCTATCGCGCCTTGCGCCTCGTCGGGGGTCTCGGGCCGCTGCAGTCTGAAGCGGTGAACGGCACGATGACGGTGACCTTCAAGCCGGTCGACGGGAGTGGCGGCAAGACCACGCGGATTCTGTGGGAATACGTCGTGGGCGGGTTCATGCGCTACAAGACCGAGACGATTTCCGGCGCTGTCGACAAGGTGCTTGCCGAGCAGATCGCCGGACTGACCAAACTGCTCGGCCCGGCGGTGGTGCCGCAAGGACCTGCGTTGGCTTCGCCCGAAGCGGCGCCCGACACGAAAGCGCTCGACAAGAAGGCGCCCGACGCTGGAGCATCTGAGCCTCAGGCGGAACTTCCGGCAGATCCGGCTATCCTGAAGCAGGAGCCGGTCAGCGAGGACGCGCCGACCTACACGCCCGACCCCACGAAGGACGATGCCGCCGCGGCAGAGTCGGTCAAGTCGGCGCTCGACGGGCTGTTCAAGAAGAAGGAAGACCGCCTGCCGCCCGGACGGTAGGTGCGCTTCACTGCTTTCCCGCAGCGCAAAAGCCGCTAATCTTGCCAGAACAACAGCGCGACTCGGGCTTGGCCGAAGTTGCGCAGACACGGGCCGCACCCAGCGAAACCTGGCCGCCATTCCGGCAGCCACATCGGGAGCCAAAAGGCTCCGATCAGGGGGAGAGTACCGTGGCCGTTTCCGATCATGTTGACCTGCCGACCTTCATGGAAGGTGTGAAGAAGCGCAATCCCTACCAGCCCGAGTTTGTCCAGGCGGTCCAGGAAGTTGCCGAAGACATCTTCGAGTTCATGCAGGACAAGGAAGAGTACCACTCGCAGCAGATCCTGCGCCGCATCGCCGAGCCTGACCGCGTCGTGTCCTTCCGAGTCTGCTGGGAGGACGACAAGGGCAACATTCGCGTGCAGCGCGGGTGGCGCGTGCAGAACAACAACGCGATCGGACCCTACAAGGGCGGCATCCGCTTCCACCCCTCGGTCACCGAATCGGTGCTGAAGTTCCTCGCCTTCGAGCAGACCTTCAAGAACGCGCTGACCGGCCTGCCGATGGGCGGCGGGAAGGGCGGATCGAACTTCAACCCCAAGGGCAAGAGCGTGCGCGAGATCATGCGCTTCTGCCAGAGCTTCATGACCGAGCTCTACCGCCACATCGGCGCCGACATTGACGTGCCTGCTGGTGACATCGGCGTAGGCGGGCGCGAGATCGGCTTCATGTTCGGCCAGTACAAGCGCATCACCAACAACTTCACCGGCGTGCTGACCGGCAAGGGCCTCGAATGGGGTGGCTCGCTGATCCGCACCGAGGCGACGGGCTATGGTGCGGTCTATTTCCTTGCCAACATGCTGGCGACCAAGGGCGAGGACCTCACCGGCAAGACCGCGGTGATTTCAGGCTCGGGCAACGTGGCTACCCATGCGGCCGAGAAGATCGTGCAACTGGGCGGCAAGGTGCTGACGCTGTCGGATTCGGGCGGTTACATTCATGATCCCGACGGCATCGACCAGGAAAAGATCGACTGGGTCAAGACGCACAAGACCCACCGCCGTGGCCGCATTGAGGACTACGTCGCCGCGTTCCCCAAGGCGACCTTCGTTGCCGGCAAGACGCCGTGGGGCGTGCCCTGCGATGTGGCACTGCCCTGTGCCACGCAGAACGAACTGCTGGGCGACGACGCGCGCATGCTCATCGCCAATGGCTGCAAGGCTGTGGCCGAAGGCGCGAACATGCCGACCGACCTCGATGGCGTGCACGTGTTCAAGGCTGCCAAAATCCTCTACGCGCCGGGCAAGGCTTCGAATGCGGGCGGCGTGGCCGTCTCCGGTCTCGAGATGAGCCAGAACTCCGAACGTCGTTCGTGGCGGGAGGACGAACTGCAACAGATGCTCAAGGACATCATGGCCGGCATCCACAAGTCGTGCCTCGCCTATGGCGATCAGGGCGGTGGCTACATCGACTATGTGAAGGGGGCCAACATCGCCGGCTTCAAGAAGGTGGCCGATGCCATGCTGGCCTTCGGCGTGGTGTAAGGACCGGGGGAGTACTCCTGACGTTCAGTCGGCGGGCCCGGGGACATGGTTTCCGGGCCCGTTGCTCTTTTCAATCCTCGAACTCGGTCGCGATCCGCGCGAGGCAGCGCAGGAAGGCGGCGAAGACCGCGGCCGAAAGCGAGGCGGCATTCTGCGAATAACCGCTGTGAATGCCAGGCAGCGAGACCTTGGCGATATGCGCCTGCGAGTATTCGAAGCGCGAGGCGGCAATCTCGAGGCATTCCGGGATGGCTGAGAAGGCAGCGGTCTCGTGCTCGCCGCTGGCGTAGCGGCAGGTCGCCTCGACGATCCTGTGTGAATCGAGCCCCGGTGCCACCTTGCTGAAGCGCAGTTCCTGCCGCAGCAGGTCGCACACGGCCGGCGCGACGTAGTCCATGCCGCGCTGGTCGTCGCGCTCGACGCTGTCGGCCAGCTTCAGCAAGCGGCTGCGCAGGTTGGCGATGTCAATGATCTGCCCGGCCCGATGCGGCGGCGAGAAGTTCGGCCACTGGAGAGACGTCCTGCAAGGCATATCCTGACGATCCATGACTGGTTATCCTGACGCTGGGTCTCAACTTGGCCCTCAGGCCGGAGATGAGGACCTGAAGGGACTTGAGAGAAATCGGGCGGTGGGCCGATCTGCCGGTCGCGGTGAGTCGCTGGGTTCGCACCGGCGAGCCGTTTGCCGCCACGAGCAGGGACAGGACCCTCGCCTCCCGGCCCAGCAGGGGCGCGACGACGTAGTGCTGCAGGTGCAACTCGCGCACCTCCTGCAGCAGATCGTCCGTCTGGCGCTGGCCCATGCGTCCGAGAATCGCTTCGAGACGTGCTGTTCCTTCTGCGGCGGGCGTGCCGATATCGAAGACGTCATCGAAGCCGACGTTGAGAATCTGCGCGCGGACTCGTGGTCTTGCGTCGCGCAGCAGGGCGATCTTGGCCTTGCTCTTCAACAGCGGCCGGTAGATCCGCATGAACTTGCGCATGCGGACGGCATCGCTTCCCGCCACGATGATGACGCTGTAGGGAAGCCGCTCGTCGTCGACATAGGCGGTGTAGTCGTCGGAAATGCGAAAGACCTGCACCGTTTCGCACATGGCCTCGGCGCTGCCGAGCTCGGCTGTGGGGGCCGAATTGCCGAAATGCAGGATTCTGGCGTTGAGCCTCCCAGTGCGGCCGTTTCTGGTGGTGTCGGTTTGATCGCCGGGGCGGTCGGCAATATCCGCCTGTCGCGGATCTGCCGACATCTTTAGTCCTCGGTTACCAATGATGGTCATGCAGTATAACTTTCGATATATCAAAAGCTATACTTATAGATATGGCTTAGCCTTGCAATTGCGACCAATGGTTAACGGACAACCTGCGGGCCGAATCGCACCCTGCACGAGATCGCATGAGGCCGATCGCCGTTCCTGTCGCCGCGTTAGCTTGTTGCACGGCCTGCGCGGTGGTCGCGCCGAGCTTGCGGACTTGTCGAGCCGCTTTCGGCGACGGCGTGTGGAACGGGAAAAGCGTCTGGCGATAAGTGTTTGCGATAACGTGCTTCCATATCGGAGAGAATTTATCGTTCCCCTCTTGTTCTTATGGAACACAACGAGTACATAACCCTTGTTGACGGCACATGTCAGCCAACTCTAGCAAGGGAAACGAAGCCATGGCGGCTCAGCTCAAGCTCATCGAGGAAGGTAAGATCAAGGACATGGATCGTCAGAAGGCGCTCGACGCGGCCCTTGCGCAGATTGACCGTGCGTTCGGCAAGGGTTCGGCAATGAAGCTGGGCTCCAAGGAAGCGATGCAGGTGGAAGTGATTTCCACCGGCTCGCTCGGCCTCGACATCGCGCTGGGCGTGGGCGGATTGCCGCGCGGCCGCGTGATCGAGGTCTACGGGCCGGAAAGCTCGGGCAAGACCACGCTTGCGCTGCATGTCATTGCCCAGGCGCAGAAGACCGGCGGCACGGCCGCATTCATCGACGCCGAGCACGCGCTCGATCCGGTCTATGCCAAGAAGCTGGGCGTCGACATCGACAACCTGATCGTTTCGCAGCCCGACACCGGGGAGCAGGCACTCGAGATCACCGATACGCTGGTGCGCTCCAATGCGATCGACGTGCTGGTGGTGGACTCGGTGGCGGCGCTGGTGCCTCGCGCTGAAATCGAGGGCGAGATGGGCGACAGCCACGTCGGCCTGCAGGCCCGCCTGATGAGCCAGTCGCTGCGCAAGCTGACCGGTTCGATCAGCCGCTCGCGCTGCATGGTGATCTTCATCAACCAGCTGCGCATGAAGATCGGCGTGATGTACGGCAATCCCGAGACGACGACGGGCGGCAACGCGCTCAAGTTCTATGCCTCGGTCCGCCTCGACATCCGTCGCACCGGGCAGATCAAGGATCGTGACGAAATCGTCGGCAACGCCACGCGCGTGAAGGTGGTGAAGAACAAGGTCGCCCCGCCGTTCAAGCAGGTCGAGTTCGACATCATGTATGGCGAAGGCATCTCCAAGATCGGCGAAATTCTCGATCTCGGTGTCAAGGCCGGCATCGTCGAGAAGTCGGGCGCGTGGTTCAGCTACGATTCGATCCGCATCGGGCAGGGGCGTGAGAACGCCAAGAACTTCCTGCGCGAAAACCCCGAGATTTGCGACCGGTTGGAAGCTGCGATCCGCGGCCGCACCGACAAGGTTGCCGAAGGTCTGATGGTCGGTCCGGACGCGGACGACGACGTCTGATCTTCAAGGCGGCGGGCCTGCAGCCTCCATCCGCACCCGCCTGCCATACCAAAGAGCCCGCGCATTCCCCGGCAGGAATGGGCGGGCTTTTTGTTTGCGTTCCGCCGGTTGCGGGTTAGCCTTCCGATTGAATTGCATCGGAGAATCGCCATGGGCATCGTTGTTCACCATCTCAACAACAGCCGTTCCCAGAGGATCCTGTGGTTGCTCGAGGAACTCGGCGTGGATTACGAGATCCGCCACTACCAGCGCGATGCGGTGACCAATCTTGCTCCGCCCGAGTTGAAGGCGGTGCACCCCCTGGGCAAATCGCCGCTGCTCGAGATCGATGGCCGGGTGATCGAGGAATCCGGCGCGATCGTGCAGGTCCTTTGCGAGCGCTACGGCAACGGCAGCTGGTTGCCGGAAGCAGGATCGGACGATGCCCTGCGCCACCTCGAACTGATGCACTTTGCCGAAGGTTCGGCGATGACGCCGGTCCTGCTCCAGATCTACACGTCACGGCTTGGCGATGCCGCAGCGCCGCTCAAGCCGCGCATCGACGAGCAGCTCGCGGCGCACTTCGGCTACATGGAGCAGATCCTGCGCCCGTCGGGACACTTCATCGGTGACGACTGGACGGGCGCCGACGTCATGCTCAGCTTTCCCGCCGAGATTGCCGTGATGCAGGGAGCGGGTCAGCACTTTCCCAAGCTCGCGGCGTTCGTGGCGGCAATTCACGCGCGACCTGCCTGGCAACGGGCGCGCGAAAAGGGCGGCGACTATTTCGGGATGTGATCGATGACCAGTGCAAACGAATGGCAGGGGACCGTCGGGCGCAGCTGGGCAGATGAATGGCGCAGGACCGATGTCAGCTTTTCCGAACTGACGCCGAACCTGCTCCACGCCATCGGCGCCGAGGCCGGAGAGGCGGTGGTGGACATCGGCTGCGGCGCTGGGGAAGTATCCATGGCCGTTGCCCGAGCGAGGCCAGCGGCAACCGTCACCGGCGTCGATATCTCGGCGGACCTTGTCGAGACCGCGCGCGGCCGGAATGGCCTTCCCAACCTGTCGTTCGAAGTGGCCGACGCCTCGCAATGGCGACCGGCGACAAAGCCGGACCTCTATGTCTCCCGCCATGGTGTGATGTTCTTTCCCGATCCGCCTGCGGCCTTCGCCCATCTTGCCGCCATTGCTGCACCGCGTGCGCGGATGGTGTTCTCGTGCTTTCGCATGGCGGCGGAAAATGACTGGGCGGCGGCGATCGCAGGCCTGCTGCCCCGCTCGGATGGTCCAACACCAACGCCCGGTGCGCCGGGGCCTTTTGCTTTCGCTCTGCCAGATCATGTGCGCCGGTGCCTCAAGGGGTGGCGTGACGTGGAGTTCACGCCGCTCGACTTCCGCTACATCGCCGGTCGAGGGCCCGATGCAGTGGGTGAGGCGATGGCGCTGTTCCGCCGAATCGGCCCGGCGGCGGCTGCGCTGCGCACCCTGCCCGAGACGGAGCGGGATGGCGTGGCACGGCGCCTGCTCGAACTCGTTGAATCGCGGGTAGACGGGGACGAGGTGGCCTTCCCGGCGGCGGCGTGGCTGGTAACCGCAACGTCCGATCACAATGATGGATGAAACGTGCTTGTAGCGCGCCGAACGCTCGCCTAATCGGCCTTTCATGACTTCGACGAACGAAATCCGCCGCTCCTTCCTCGAATACTTCGGCTCGCAGGGGCACGACGTGGTGCAGTCGGCGCCGCTGGTGCCCTACAACGACCCGACGCTGATGTTCACGAACGCCGGGATGGTGCCGTTCAAGAACGTGTTCACGGGTCTGGAAACGCGCGCCGTGCCGCGTGCGACCTCGTCGCAGAAGTGCGTGCGGGCGGGCGGCAAGCACAACGATCTCGACAATGTCGGCTACACCGCGCGGCATCACACCTTCTTCGAGATGCTCGGCAACTTCTCGTTCGGCGACTACTTCAAGGAGCAGGCGATCACGCACGCGTGGACGCTGCTGACGCGCGAATGGGGCCTGCCCAAGGACAAGCTGCTCGCCACGGTCTACCACACCGACGACGAGGCGTTCGAGCTGTGGAAGAAGATCGCCGGGCTTCCCGAAGACCGCATCATCCGCATTGCGACGAAGGACAACTTCTGGGCGATGGGCGATGATGGCCCGTGCGGTCCCTGCTCGGAAATCTTCTTCGACCACGGCGATCACATCTGGGGTGGCCCTCCCGGATCGCCGGAAGAGGATGGCGACCGCTTCATCGAGATCTGGAACCTCGTGTTCATGCAGTTCGAGCAGACTGCGGGCGAGATCACCGGTAGCCTGCCCAAGCCGAGCATCGACACCGGCATGGGCCTCGAGCGCATTGCCGCCGTCCTGCAGGGCGAGCACGACAACTACGACACTGACACGTTCAAGGCGCTGATCGCGGCGTCGGAAAGCCTGACTTCGGTCAAGGCCGAAGGCGAGCAGCGCGCCAGCCATCGTGTAATCGCGGACCACCTGCGCTCGACCAGCTTCCTGCTCGCCGATGGCGTGCTGCCGTCGAACGAAGGGCGCGGCTACGTGCTGCGCCGCATCATGCGCCGCGCTATGCGTCATGCGCACCTGCTCGGCGCGAAGGACCCGCTGATGCACCGTCTGGTGCCTGCGCTGGTTGCCGAGATGGGCGCTGCCTATCCGGAACTCGGCCGCGCGCAGCCACTGATCGAGGAAACCCTGCTGCGCGAGGAAGTGCAGTTCCGCCGCACGCTGTCGAACGGCATCAAGCTGCTCGACGAGGCGACCGCCGCGCTGGGCGAGGGCGATGCGCTGCCGGGCGAGACCGCGTTCAAGCTCTACGACACTTATGGCTTCCCTTACGACCTGACCGAAGACGCCCTGCGCGTACGCGGCATCGCCGTGGACCGCGAAGGCTTTGATGCGGCGATGGCGCAGCAGAAAGCGGCAGCGCGCGCGGCGTGGAAGGGATCCGGCCAGGCTGCGGACAGCGAAGTGTGGTTCGATATTGCCGAGCGCGTCGGCGCGACCGAGTTCACCGGCTACACCGCCACCACCGGCGAGGCGCAGGTCGTTGCGCTGGTCAAGGATGGCAAGGAAGTCGAAGGCGCTGCAGCAGGCGATGACGTTACCGTGATCGTCAACCAGACTCCGTTCTATGGCGAAAGCGGCGGCCAGACCGGCGATGCTGGCACGATCACCGGCGCGGACGGCCTCAAGCTGGCGGTGAGCGACACGGCCAAGCCGCTTGGCCGCCTGCACGCGCACAATGCCAAGGTCGAGGCGGGCGCGATCAAGGTGGGCGACGTGGTGAAGCTCGACATCGATGTCGAACGCCGCGACGCGATCCGCGCCAATCACTCGGCCACGCACCTGCTGCACGCGGCGCTGCGCAACCGCTTGGGCGGGCACGTAACGCAGAAGGGCTCGCTGGTTGCGGCCGATCGCCTGCGTTTCGACTTCTCGCAGCCGACTGCGCTGACGGCGGAGGACATCGCCGCGATCGAAGCAGAAGTGAACGCCGAAATCCGCGCCAACGAGGCGGTGACGACGCGCCTGATGAGCCCGGACGATGCGATCGAGGCAGGCGCGATGGCGCTGTTCGGTGAGAAGTACGGCGAGGAAGTACGCGTGCTGTCGATGGGCCGCGCGACCGACAAGCACTACTCGGTCGAGTTGTGCGGCGGCACCCACGTGCGCGCACTCGGCGATATCGGCGTGTTCCGTATCGTCAGCGAGAGCGCTGTGTCGTCGGGCGTGCGCCGCATCGAGGCGCTGACCGGCGAGGGCGCGCGGCAGTGGTTCGTGGCGCGCGAGGAAGCGCTCAAGCACACTGCAGCGATCTTGCGCACGACACCGGAAGACGTTGAGGCGCGCGTTTCCGCGCTGATGGAAGAGCGCAAGAAGCTCGAACGCGAACTGGCCGAAGCGAAGAAGGCGCTAGCGCTGGGTGGCGGTGCTGCCAAGGCCGAGAACGCCGACGAGGAAGTGGGCGGCGTGAAGTTCTCAGGGCAAGTGCTCGATGGGCTGGACCCCAAGGAACTGCGCGGCCTGCTCGATCAGGCCAAGCAGCGCTTGGGTTCGGGCGTGGCGGTGATCGTGGCGGTGAACGAAGGCAAGGCCTCGATCGCGGCGGCAGTGACCGAGGATCTGGTCGGCAAGGTCAGCGCGGTCGATCTGGTGCGCGCAGGCGTTGAGGCGCTCGGCGGCAAGGGCGGCGGTGGCCGTCCGGACATGGCGCAGGGCGGCGGTCCGGACGGGACCAAGGCTGTGGACGCTATTGCTGCTGCGAAGGCCGTCCTCGCCGCCTGACGCTTACTGCCTGCGACCGCTGGTGCCGCGCGTTTCGGGTTCCGAGCCGCGCGGCAGGTCCTTTTCGCGCATAGTGGCGTCTGTCTGCTGCGGCTTGGTGATCGGACCCTTGTTCGGCTGATCGTCCTGCGTTGCCGGGTTGAGATCGGGCTTGTTGCTGCGGTGGGTCATGTTTCTCTCCTTGCCCTGTCAACCGCGGGGCAGGAGATCGGTTGCGTATCGTCAGGCAGACCGTTCGCGTAGGGAGGCCGACTTGAGCTTGGGCAGCGAGTTGAGCTCGCCCTCTTCCTTGATCTTCTGACGGAACTCGTCGCGCTTTTCGTGGATCGAGGCGATGACCGGTCCCATCGGGAAGCCGAGGTCGACCAGCACCGCTTCCGATAGCTGCAGCGAGCTTTCCAGCGTTTCGGGCACAGCGTGGCTGGCGCCGGCCTTGTACAGCGCGGCGGCGTGGGCTGCGTCGCGGGCGCGGACGATGATCGGCAGGCCCGGGTGTGCACTGCGCAGGCGCTTGACCATGCGCAGGATCAGGACTGGCTCGTCCATGGTCAGGATCATCGCCTTGGCATCATCCAGTCCGAGCCGGGCAATTGCGGCTTCGCTGTCGACGTTGCCGAACAGCACCGGCAGGCCATCCTTGCGCGCACTCCTGACAATGCCCGGGTCCGAATCGATGCCGAGCCAGGCTGCCTTGTGGACCGTCAGCATCTCGGCGATCAGCCTGCCGACGCGACCGAAGCCCATGACGACCACGCGTTCGCCTTCCGGTTCCTCGACGAAAGTGTTCTGGCCGACGTCCGCTGTGCCGCGTGCCACGCGCTGACCCCATGATTCACCCAGCTTGGCCAGCAACGGCGTGATGGTCAGGCCGATGGCCGTGACGATCTGCCAGAACTGGGCCGTCTCACGGTTGATCAGCGAGGCCTCCGCTGCAGTGGTCAACACGATCAGCGTGGTTTCGGAAGGGCTGGCCATGAGGATGCCTGCCTCCAGCGCTGTGGCGCGCTCCTTGCCCATGGCACGCAGGGCGAACATCGTGACCAGGGCTTTCAGCACGACGACGCTGATCACGGCGAGCGTCAGTGGTCCGATCTGTGCCCAGACCACGCGCAGGTCGATGCCCATGCCGATGGTGATGAGGAAGACGCCAAGGGCGAGGCCCTTGAAGGGCTTGGTGATCGCTTCGACTTCGGTGTGGTACTCGGTCTCGGCGATCAGGAGGCCTGCCAGAAGCGCGCCCATGATGGGCGACAGGCCGACGAGCGAAGTGGAGAGCGCGGCGGCGATTACGACCAGCATCGTGGCTGCGAGGAACAGTTCGGGGCTTTTGGTCTGCGCGGCCTGTGCGAAGAGGCGGGGCAGCAGCAGCCGTCCGCCGACGAGCAGGACAGCAACGACGATGCCGCCATAGAGCAGCGTCTCGCCCAGCGTCGGCCCGTCGGAATGGGCGGCGACCGGGCCCATCGCGCCGAGGATGAAGATGATCGGGACAAGCGCGATGTCCTCGAACAGCAGCATGGAAAGGGCTGCGCGGCCGACCGGACCGTGGGTTCCGGCGATAGGCAGGACCAGTGCCGTCGAGGAAAGGGCGAGGGCAAGGCCTAGGCCGAAGGCACCGCTTATCTGGAGGCCGGTGAAAAGGAGCACGCCCGAAAGCAGAAAGGCCGAGACGCCGAGTTCCATTGCGCCGAGGCCGAACACCAGTCGGCGCATGTCCCACAGGCGGTTGAAGGAGAGTTCGAGGCCGATCTCGAACAGCAGCAGGATGATACCGAACTCGGCGAAGGGCGCGATCGCCGCCGGGTCGGATATGGTGATGTGGTAGAGCCACGGATATTGCGGCACCAGCGAGCCGAGGCCGAATGGGCCGACGACAAGGCCGACCAGAATGAAGCCGATGATCGGGGTGATGCGGAACCGGGCGAAGGCCGGGATGACGATGCCGGCGGCACCGAGGATTACGAGAGCATCGGAAAGTGCGGTAGTCGGTTCGAGATTGCCTGCCATTCCCAAAGGTTAGGGGAGGGGGGCCATGGTGTCACCCGTTTCCGCGTGTCGAACTGTTGCCAAAGCAAAAGGGCCCCGGCGCGAACCGGAGCCCTTTGCTGTTTCCATGAAGGAACCTGGCCTTACGCCCAGTTCTTCATTTCCGCTTCGAGGTTCTCGACGATGGCTTCGAAGAACTTCTCGGTGGTCATCCACGCCTGATCGGGGCCGATGAGAAGCGCGAGGTCCTTGGTCATCTTGCCGCTTTCGACGGTTTCGATGCAGACGCGCTCGAGCGTCTCGGCGAACTTCACGACTTCCGGGGTCTCGTCGAACTTGCCGCGGTACATCAGGCCACGGGTCCAGGCGAAGATCGAGGCGATCGGGTTGGTCGAGGTCTGCTTGCCCTGCTGGTGCTGGCGGTAGTGACGGGTCACGGTGCCGTGGGCAGCTTCCGCCTCGATGGTCTTGCCATCGGGCGACATGAGGACCGAGGTCATCAGGCCGAGCGAGCCGAAGCCCTGTGCGACGGTGTCGGACTGCACGTCACCGTCGTAGTTCTTGCAGGCCCAGACGAACTTGCCCGACCACTTGAGCGCCGAGGCGACCATGTCGTCGATCAGGCGGTGTTCGTAGCTGATGCCGGCGGCTGCGAACTTTTCCTTGAAGCCTTCGCTGTCGAACACTTCCTGGAACAGGTCCTTGAAGCGGCCGTCATAGGCCTTGAGGATGGTGTTCTTGGTCGACAGGTACACCGGCCAGCCCAGCGACAGGCCGTAGTTGAACGATGCGCGCGCGAAGTCGCGGATCGAATCGTCGAGGTTGTACATCGCCATGGCGACGCCGCCCGAGGGGTAGTTGAACACTTCGCGGTCGATCGTCTCGCCGTTGTCGCCTTCCCAGACGAGGCGCAGCTTGCCGGGGCCGGGGACGACGAAGTCGGTGGCGCGGTACTGGTCACCAAAGGCATGGCGGCCGACGACAATCGGGTCGGTCCAGCCCGGAACCAGGCGAGGCACGTTCTGGATCACGATCGGTTCGCGGAAGACGACGCCGCCAAGGATGTTGCGGATCGTGCCGTTGGGCGACTTCCACATCGACTTGAGGTTGAATTCCTCGACGCGCTGCTCGTCCGGGGTGATCGTGGCGCACTTCACGCCGACGCCGTACTGCTTGATCGCGTTGGCGGAATCGATGGTGATCTGGTCGTCGGTCTCGTCACGCTTCTGGACCGAGAGGTCGTAATACTTGAGGTCGATGTCGAGATAGGGAAGGATCAGGCGCTCGCGGATCCATTCCCAGATGATCCGGGTCATTTCATCGCCGTCGAGTTCGACGACCGGGTTCTTCACCTTGATCTTCGCCATGTCCGTCCTGTCTTTCAAGCTGGGGAGAGAAATTGCGCTCCCCTTAGCAGAGGCGTTGTCACGCGCAAGGCGGGGCGCCGGTACACTTGGCGATTCGGGGCTTTTTTGACTCCTGCGGGCGCGACAAAGGCTGGACAGGGCGGAGGTGTCCGGGCAGATGTTTAAGTGACCGGTTAAGTCCGGGCGGATTCTAATTCTGGAGAGATGCGATGAGCGAGGCGGAAGTCCTTACCGAAGTCGATGGCAACGTGCTGATCGTCACGATCAACCGGCCCGATGCGAAGAACGCGATGAACAAGGCGGCGGCCGAGGGGATCTCGGCAGCCATGGACCGGCTCGATGCCGAGGCGGACCTGCGCTGCGCCATCCTGACGGGCGCTGGCGGCACGTTTTGCTCGGGCATGGACCTCAAGGGCTTCCTGCGCGGCGAATCGCCGTCGATTCCCGGGCGCGGCTTTGGCGGGCTGTCGGAATGGACGCCGAAGAAGCCGATCATCGCGGCGGTCGATGGCTATGCGCTGGCAGGCGGCATGGAACTGGCGCTGTCGTGCGACCTGATCGTGGCGAGCGCTTCCTCGAAGTTCGGCATTCCCGAAGCGAAGCGTGGTCTGGCAGCAGCTGCAGGTGGCCTGATCAAGCTGCCGCGCCAGATCCCGCCGCGCATCGCGATGGAGCTGGCGCTGACGGGTGACTTCATCAGCGCCCAGCGCGCCTATGAGCTCGGCTTCATCAACCAGATCGTCGAGGGTCCGTCGCTGGATGCGGCAAAGGCGCTGGCGGCGAAGGTTGCGGAGAACGGCCCGCTGGCGCTGATCGCGTCCAAGGGCATCATCCGCGATTCGCACGAGTGGACCGAGGAAGAGATGTGGAAGAAGCAGCAGGCCTACATCGCGCCGGTGTTCTCTTCCAGCGACGCGCGCGAAGGCGCCGCCGCCTTTGCCGAGAAGCGCAAGCCGAACTGGCAGGGCAAGTAATTCGCGAGGGTGGGGGCGCAGGTCGCTCCCGCCCCGCTCTACCGCTCAGGCAACAAAAAACCCCGCCGCTGGCGGGGTTTCTTATGCGATGGTGGGCGTAGCAAGGATTGAACTTGCGACCCCTACGATGTCAACATAGTGCTCTACCACTGAGCTATACGCCCGCACCATCTGCTTCCCTTGGCCCTGCGGCGAACCGCTGATTGCGTCGGGAAGCGCGCCATTAGCCCCCGTCCCGATTCATGGCAAGGGGGAAATTGAACTCCCGCTGTCAGCGGCTCCCGGCGAACTGCGCGTCTTCGAACACACGCTCCACTTCGAGCACGAGATCCTTGAGATGGAAGGGCTTGGACAGGACCCGCGCCTGCGGGGCTTCGCGATTCGCCTTGAGCGTCACGGCGGCAAAGCCGGTGATGAACATGACCTTGGTTCCGGGGCTGATCTCGCTGCAGCGCTGGGCGAGTTCGATGCCATCCATCTCGGGCATGACGATGTCCGAGAGCAGGAGATCGAAGTGTTCGCTTTCGAGCAGCGGAATAGCCGCAGTACCGCGATCGACGGCTGCCACGGAGTATCCAGCGTTTTCAAGTGCGCGGGTGAGATATGTGCGCATCGCCTCTTCGTCTTCGGCGAGCAGGATCCGGATCATGGCCAACCTGTATCTGTTTCGGGCTTCGGTTCGGGCGGGGGAGCGCACGTCTGCGTCCTGACCTGTCATACGCCATGCCAGGTTAACAATCTTCCGACATGACCATTTCGTCCATGCCGATTTCCGTCCCTGCAAAAGGATGGTCCTGCCACCTGACGGACGTTGTTTTGACTTCGTTGCGAATCAGTTGCACGGTTCGCGAATGCAGCAATCCGGAAAGCACGATGGCGATTCGGCTCTGGTCCAGGGGGGATCGGTGCCCGGCCACGTCGGCGTGCCTGCGTTCAGCCTCAAGACCGTCGAGCCATCGCCGATTCCGGTGGTGATCGCCGTGCCCCATGCCGGGCGGGCCTATGCCAAGTCGTTGCTCGATCGCATGCGGCATCCGGCGTTTGCCGCGCCACGGCTGGAAGATCGCTACGCCGACCTGCTTGGCGAAGCAGTATCGCGCGAGACAGGTGCCGCGCTGCTGATAGCCCATGCTCCGCGCGCCATGCTCGATCTGAACCGGGCCAGCGACGATGTGGACTGGGAAATGGTCGGCGGGCCACCTGCCGATGCTTCCGCCGCGCCGAGTGGCTTTGGCAGGCGCGCGCGCAGCGGCCTCGGTCTCGTTCCTCGCCGTTTGCCGGGCCTTGGCGAACTGTGGAAGCGTCGGCTCGACCACTTCGAACTCACCGAGCGGATCGCAGCGATCCATCAGCCCTATCACGCTGCCCTTGCGACGACGCTTGAGACCATTCGCGACCGGTGGGGGGCAGCGCTGCTGATCGACCTGCATTCGATGCCGCCCCTGGCCGCCCGCTCGCCCGGAGAGCGCGCGCCCGAATTCGTGGTGGGAGATCGCTTCGGCGCCTCCTGCGACGGCAGCATTGTCAGCGCGGCATTCGGGTACTTTACCGAGTCGGCCAGGCGCGTGTCCCACAACCGGCCTTATGCCGGTGGCTATGTCCTGGAACGTCATGCTCGCCGGACCGAAGGGCTGCACTGCATGCAGCTCGAGATCGACCGGACCTGCTATCTTGATTCGCGCATGGCCGAACCGGGGCCGGGTTTCGAGGCCACCATCGAATTGCTGATCGGGCTGGTCCGGCGGCTGGCGGTCGACGTTGCAGACCTCGGCCGGACTTCGGACCGCGGACGCTGGCGCGCCGCTGCGGAATAGCGCGCCGCGCATCGCCTTTGAATCCGGACAAGAAAAAACCACCTGGAGCAAGCTCCAGGTGGCCAAGGTTCAGGGAGGAGGTGCACGTGAGTGCACCAGTTACGCCGGGCCATGAGGGGAGCCGCAACGCAACATCTTCAAGATAGGGAAGGGGCATGGAGCCTGCAAGAGGTTTCGAGGGATTTTTGCAACACCCCAAGAAAAAACGCGACGAACCGTGAGGTTCGCCGCGTTTTTGTATTGACCTGTTGCCCTCGTGTTCGGGCTTCGTGTCTTTTTGTGTCTGGCTCAGGCCGCCGGGATCGTGATCGCCGGGGTCGGGCCCTTGCCGAGCTGGACCTGCGCGCCGAAGATCTGGCTGATCAGTTCCAGCGAGAACAGGTGGGCATAGAGCAGCGGCAGCAGACCGCTCTGCGCCCAGCCACGCAGCACGTCGCCACGGGTCTCGCGCAGCTTTTCCTGATTGACCATCTGGAAGCCGCGATAGACGAACGGCTGATCATTGCCCTGCTGCTGGATGGCGACTTCGCCTTCCATGAGCAGGTCATGCTTCTTCAGCTCGTCGATGAAGGCCTGCGTGCGCTGACCGGCCTGTTCGAACTGCTCGCAGAAGCCGAGCGCGGCCTGAGTCGCTTCCGAAGGCTGGCCGTTCGTGAACAGTTCCTGTCCGTCGACCGAATCACCCAGCAGGTCTGCCGAAGGATCGAAGCACAGCGACAGCTCTTCGCTGTTGGGGTTCAGCTTGGCGAGAAGGAACGGATAGCGGCGAACGTAGGCCGGAATGTAGATCGGCTGCGTTACCTTGCCTTCGTCGTCGACGAACACGTTGACGCCTTCGTTGAGGCCCATCAGCGCCAGCGGAACCGGGTTGTCGCCCGAAGCAAAGATGATCGGGTAATGCCGGCCAGCCTGCGGAAATTCCTCTGCCGTCAGAGGGATAGCATGTTGGCCGATGAGCCAGGGAGCCGCATCCGCGTTCTTCGCCTTCCACGTGGCGTGGTCGCGGCTGTTGAGCGGCATCAGGTCGTTGTAGAACATCGGCAGGTTCGCTTGCGGCGCGCTGGCCATTTGGCATCTCTCCAAGAATCAACACTGAACGCGCGGCATGGACTGGCTTCGGCCGCGGCTTGCGGGAACCGCGGTTCTTAGGGACTGACAAAAGGCCGCGCAAGCCGCGTCAGACAAGCTTTCCGGGGTTTAGCAAGCCTTTCGGGTCCAGCGCCTGCTTGATCGCGCGCATGGCGGCAAGCATCGCAGGATCGGCCAGTCGCGCCAGATCGTCGCGCTTTAGCCTGCCAATGCCATGTTCGGCCGAGATCGAGCCGCCCCAGGCCGTGACCATGTCGTGAACCTGAGCGCTGATCGCCTTGCCATCACTCGCTTCCCAGGTGGCGCGTTCGCTGCCCGGTGGTGCGATGACATGGAAGTGCACGTTGCCATCGCCGAGATGACCGAAACAGACCGCGCGGGTCCCCGGCCAGTCTGCTTCCAGACGGGGGACGGCGGCTTCCACGAAGGCCGGCATCTTCTCGACGGGAACCGAGATGTCGTGCTGCATTGCAGGGCCGATGGCGCGCTCGGCAGGGGAGATGGTTTCGCGAATCAGCCAGAGGCGTTCGGCCTGGTCCTCGCTCGCGGCGATCGTGGCGTCGTTGATCAGTCCACGTTCGAAGGCGGTGGCGAGCAGGTGTTCGGCAATGTCCTGCAGGCGCGATGCCGTGGCCTCGTCGCCTGCGACCAGTTCGATCAGGACATGCCACGGTTGCGGTTCGGCAAGCGGCGCGCGCGCATCGGGCAGATAGTCGAGCACCGCCTCGAGACTGTGCTGGGGGAGGACCTCGAAGCCCTCGACCAGGCCCGGTGCCAGATCCTCTGCCAGAAGCAGCAGGCTGCGCGCGTCGTGCAGCGATGCCGCGCCGGCCCACATAACCGTCCGACCCGCGATCCGCGGCACGAGCTTGAGCGTTGCTGCCGTGACGATGCCGAGCGTGCCTTCCGAACCGATCAGCACCTGCTTGAGATCGAAACCGCGGTTGTCCTTCTTGAGCGGCGTGAGCAGGTCGAGCACCGACCCGTCGGCCATGACCGCCTCGAGCCCGAGCACCAGCGCCCGCATCGAACCGTGGCGCAGGACCTGCGTTCCGCCCGCGTTGGTGGAGACCAGACCACCGATCGTCGCCGAGCCCTTGCCGCCAAGCGTCAGCGGAAAGCGCAGATCGGCCTTCTCTGCCGCTTCGTGCAGGACCTGCAGGATCACGCCAGCCTCGCAGGTGGCGGTGCGTCCGACCGGATCGAGACCTCGGATGCGGTTCATCCGGCGCAGCGACAGCACGATCTCGGTGCCGTGTTCGAACGGCGTGGCGCCGCCCGACATGCCGCTGTTGCCGCCCTGGGGCACGATTGGCACGCCGTGCCTTGCGCAAAGCCGCACCAGCCCTGCCACTTCGGAGGTGTCGGCGGGCGAGGCCAGGGCCCGCGCCTTTCCGGTGTAGCGGCCGCGCCAGTCTGTCAGCCAGGTGGCCATGTCCTCTGGATCGGTGGTCAAGCCTTTTGGCCCCAGCAGGCGGGCCGCTTCTGCAAGAAACGTATCGCTCATGCCGCTTCGGCTATTGCCACCCCGGCGAGAGGGCAATTCATTTTTCATTGCTGGCAGGTTAAGCAGAGGTTCAACCCCTTGGGCTAAGGGGAAGGGAGCGGTGGTGCAGGGCGGGTCAGGGCCGTTCTCGCCATGGAGGGGTCGAAGCGAGTTATTCTGCAATAATGCCCAGTATCTTCAATCTCTTGGCCTCAGTTGGCATGATGCTGTCGTTTCCGACGGCTGCTCCTGTGGCGACGCCGGGGATCGATGATCGATGGGCGGCGGCAACGGTGCCGACCGGTTCGCCACTTTTCGACGAGGATTTCACCCAGAGCCCGTTTGCCTCGTTCGTCGTGCAGGGTCTGGGCGATCAGGGCTGGGATCAGGTGCGCATCGAACAGCGCATGATCATCCGGATCGCGCCGCGCCTGCCGACGCAGATGTACGCCCCGATGCCGGCCGCCCCGCAGACGCCCCGCTTCTACGAGCGCAAGACCGACAAATGCCTGCCAATCACCAACATCGCCGGCGTGCAGATCGAATCGCAGGACCGCCTCCTGCTGATCACGCGCAGCCGCAAGCTGATCGGGGCGAGCCTCGACAAGGCCTGCCATGCACGTGATTTCTACTCGGGCTTCTATGTCGAGCGGAACGAGGATGGCCAGCTTTGCGCAGGCCGCGACACGATCCATTCGCGGGCCGGGGCGAACTGCGCGATCACCAAGATGCGCGAACTCGTGCCGGACGATGACTGAGGCCTTCGCCACATCGCGGAATTCTTGACTTTTCGGGCCATATCGTCATAGCGCCCAGACAGTGCTGGCGGCGTCTTGCGATGCAAGCTGTCCAGCGGGCGCGATAGTGTTTGCGCCGTCTCTAATTCTCGGAAAATTGCCTGCATGAAGTTTGCCGATCTCGGCCTCTCGGATGAATTGCTCCAGTCGGTGCTCGATGCCGGCTATGATGAGCCCACTCCGATCCAGGCGCAGGCAATTCCCGCCGTCCTGATGATGAAGGACATCATCGGCATCGCCCAGACCGGCACCGGCAAGACTGCCGGGTTCGTGCTGCCGATGATCGACATTCTCGCCCACGGCCGCCGCCGGGCGCTGATGCCGCGCTCGCTGATTCTCGAACCGACGCGCGAACTCGCCGCGCAGGTCGCCGAGAACTTCGAGAAGTACGGCAAGAACCACGACCTCAAGATGGCGCTGCTGATCGGTGGCGTGCAGATGGGCGATCAGGTCAAGGCGCTGCAGGACGGCGTCGACGTGCTGATCGCAACGCCTGGTCGCCTGATGGATCTGTTCGAACGCGGCAAGATCCTGCTTACGGGCTGCGATCTGCTGGTAATCGACGAGGCGGACCGCATGCTCGACATGGGCTTCATCCCGGACATCGAGAACATCTGCACCAAGCTTCCCGCCCAGCGCCAGACGCTGCTGTTCTCGGCGACGATGCCGCCGCCGATCAAGAAGCTGGCGGACAAGTTCCTGTCGAACCCGAAGATGATCGAAGTGGCACGGCCTGCTTCGACCAACACCAGCATTGCCCAGTTCAAGGTGCGCTGCACCACGCGGCAGAAGCGCGAAGTGCTGCGCCAGCTGCTGCGCACCGACAATGTCACCACCGCCATCGTCTTCGCCAACCGCAAGACGACCGTGCGCGAACTCGCCAAGTCGCTGCAGCGCCACGGCTTTGCCGCAGGCGAAATCCACGGCGACATGGACCAGAGCGCGCGCAATGCCGAACTGCAGAAGTTCAAGGACGGCGACATCTCGATCCTCTGCGCGTCGGACGTCGCCGCGCGCGGGCTCGACGTGAAGGGCGTGAGCCACGTCTTCAACTTCGACACGCCCTGGCACCCGGACGACTACGTCCACCGCATCGGCCGAACCGGTCGTGGTGGGGCAACGGGCCGCGCCTTCACGCTGGTGGCATCCGAAGATGCGGAGGCGATCGACAATGTCGAGAAGCTGCAGGGCACCAAGATCCCGGAGTTCAAGCTCGAGGTTGCCGAGAAGGAAGAGCGCAAGCCCCGCGAGGCCAAGCCGGAGCGTGCAGAAGAGCGCCGCGAGGAAGAGCCGAAGCGCGAAAACCGCCGCGAACGTCCGCCTCGCGAGGAGCGCAAGCCACGCGCCGAGCGCGAACCGCGTGCAGAGGCCCGCCAGGAACGCGCCCCGCGCCGCGAACAGCACAACTACCGCGACCACTCCGAACCGCCCTCGAAGCCCGGTGAATGGAACGGGCCGATCCCGGAATTTCTGGCGGTTTCGGCTCTTTAGTGACATCCCCCCATCCCGCTCGACACGAGCGGAAGTCGGTGTTTGGGTCGGGATGCCTCAATGAAATCGTCGGCCCGGACTTGATCCGGGCCTTGGCTTTTCTTGTCGCGCGCTGCGCCGGAAGAAAAGCCCAACCCCGTGTCAAGCACGGGGTGACGGTAGGAAGGTCAAGGCAAACTTAGGGACTGGCGGCGAATGGATGAGGGGCGGTTGTTAGATAGAGGACAATGTGGCGTCGCCCACGCCTCTATCGATCACGCCTTCAAGTTGGATACGAAAGCTGTCCAATTCCCCATATGTCGAGTGGAATTGTGATTGGCACTTGTTCCAATCGCTGCTGAAATCCTGCAACGATACCAACACTGACAAGTGACCTACTGAGTTGATCGGCTCAATCCGTAATGCGATGCATCCATCATACCAGCGCCCATCAATAGGTTCGTCCCGCGCTATTGGATATCTTTTGAGCGCGGCTGCAAGATCAGTGAATTCTGTTGGCGGAGCAGTAAAAACACCTTCCTTTAAAATCTCCGGTGTCGAGTGTCGCGATCAAATTCGGGTCCCCGTAATCATCGACTGCGAATGATAGCGAAAACTTGTTCATAGCTGCATCTTATCCTCGGAGGGTAATGTCCGCTACTGGCAAATTCGGTCATGTAACGACAACGAGTGGCAACGCCAAACGCCCTCAAGCCACCTTCACAAAGCTGTCGATCACGCGCTTCCGGCCACTGCCCTCGAAATCGATCTCCAGCTTGTTGCCTTCCTGCTCGGCCACGGTGCCATAGCCGAACTTCTCGTGGAACACGCGTGCGCCCACGCCGATGTCGCTGCGCGGTTTGGCGGCGAAGCTGGCGGCGCTGCGGGTGGGTTCGGGGATGCGGCGGGGGGCGGGGTTGAAGGTTTGCGCGGCGGCGCGTTGCCAACCGGGGCCGCGTGAGGCCGCTCGGCCAGCGTTGGCTTGCGCGACGTGGGCGAAGGGATCGTCACGCTCGCTCCAGTTGGCGCGCCACATCGATGCGCCGCCTGACAGCGTGGTTTCCTCCTCGATATGGTCGGCGGGCAGTTCGCCGATGAAGCGCGAGGGGATCGAACTGGTCCACTGGCCGTAAATCTGGCGATTGGCGGCGTGGAGGATGGTGCAGCGGCGGCGGGCGCGGGTGATCGCGACATAGGCGAGGCGGCGCTCCTCCTCGAGCGAGGCGAGGCCGCCTTCATCGAGCGAGCGTTGCGAGGGGAACACGCCTTCTTCCCATCCCGGCAAAAACACGTTGTCGAATTCCAGCCCCTTGGCGGCGTGGATGGTCATGATCGTGACCTTGTCCTCGTCGGCGGCGTTCTCGTTGTCCATGACGAGACTGACGTGTTCGAGGAAATCGCCCAGCGTCTCGTATTCCTCCATCGCGCGGGCGAGTTCGGTGAGGTTTTCGAGGCGTCCGGCGGCTTCGGCGGTCTTCTCCGCCTGCAGCGCTGCGGTGTAGCCGCTTTCGTCGAGGATGGTGCGGGCGAGTTCTGCGGGCACAAGCTGCTTGGCGGCATCGCGCCACCGGGCAAAGTCCCGCATCAGCGCAGCGAGCGTGTTGCGCGCGCGGGCTGGCAATTCGTCGGTATCGAGGATTTCGACCGCCGCCAGTGAGAGCGGGATGCCGCGCGCCCGCGCATGGCGGTGCAGCTTCTCCAGCGTCTTGTCGCCAAGGCCGCGCTTGGGGGTGTTGTAGATCCGCTCGAACGCCAGATCGTCCTGTGGGCTGGCGATCTGACGCAGATAGGCCAGCGCATCGCGGATTTCGGCGCGCTCATAGAAGCGGAAGCCGCCGACGATGCGATAGCCCATGCCGATCTGGATGAAGCGGTCTTCGATCGTGCGCGTCTGGAACTGAGCGCGGACGAGGATGGCGATGCGATCGAGCGGGGCACCCTCGCGCTCCAGTCGCTCGATTTCCTCACCGATCCGCCGCGCTTCCTCCGGCGCGTCCCACACCCCGATCACGCGCACCTTGTCGCCGCCGTCGACCTCGGTCCACAGCGTCTTGCCGAGGCGTTCGGAGTTCTCCGCGATCAGGCCCGAGGCCGCGCCGAGGATGTGCGGCGTAGAGCGGTAGTTCTGTTCGAGGCGGATGACCTTCGCGCCGGGAAAATCCTTCTCGAACCGCAGGATGTTGGCGACTTCGGCGCCGCGCCACGAATAGATCGACTGGTCGTCGTCCCCCACCACGCAGATGTTCTTGCGGTTCTGGGCGAGCAGGCGCAGCCACAGGTATTGGACGGCGTTGGTGTCCTGATACTCGTCCACCATCACGTACTTGAAGCGCTGCTGCCAGCTTTCCAGAACTTCCCGCTCACGCCGGAAGATGTTGAGCATGTGCATCAGGAGGTCGCCGAAATCGCAGGCGTTCAACTCGCGCAGGCGGTTCTGGTAGAGCGCGTAGAAGCGCTGGCCTTTGCCGTTGGCATAAGCCTCGTTCTCCAGCGCATCGAGATCGCCGGGATTGAGGCCGCGGTTCTTCCACTTGTCGATCAGGCCGGCGAGCTGCTTGGCTGGCCAGCGCTTGTCATCCACGCCCTCGGCCACGATCAGCTGCTTGAGCAGGCGCAGCTGGTCGTCGGTGTCGATGATCGTGAAGTTGCTTTGCAGGCCGACCAGTTCGGCATGGCGGCGGAGCATCTTGGCGGCGATGGCGTGGAACGTGCCGAGCCACGGCATGCCTTCGACCGCCGGGCCGATCAGATTGCCGACACGCTCGCGCATCTCGCGCGCGGCCTTGTTGGTGAAGGTGACGCACAGGATTTCGCTCGGCCAGGCAAGCCGTTGGCGCAGCAGATTGGCAAGGCGCGCGGTGAGGGCGGCGGTCTTTCCGGTGCCCGCGCCCGCCAGCATCAGCACCGGCCCTTCGGTCGTTGTCACCGCCTCGCGCTGGGGCGGGTTGAGGCCATCGAGCCACGCGTTGGCGGGGCCGGTATCTACGGAAAGCGGGGAAGACATAGGTGAACAGATAGGGACCAAAACCGCTGCGGGCAATCGCTAAGGGCCAAGCTCTCGACAGGTTCGCTTCGTCGCACGCCGTGTGGCGCTCCATCGCAGAGGCGGGAACTCATCAGGGTGGGCACGCTTGGGGGCTGAGACTTCGGGTACAATAAATAATCAGGAGAATTCCATGCGAAACCTTTTTGCCGCGAGCGCGCTCGCGCTTGCCATGGCTGCGGCCCCGGCCATCGTTTCGGCCCAGTCGACAACGCCGCCAGTCCCCTCGACCACCACGACAACGCCGGACAGCACTTCGCCCACGGGTCAGGACACCACCGCTCCGACCACCGCGACCGGAACGTTCTCGCCGACGCCGGACCAGCAGCTTCAGATCGATGCCTGGGCCGTCGAGCAGAAGACCAAGTACAGCGCCTGGCCCTCGACCTATCAGGAGTACTTCTGGACTCTCGATCCCGATCAGCAAAAGGGCTGGTGGGCGCTGACCGATGAGCAGAAGGCGCAGATCTACGGCATGACGCCGGACCAGCGCACGCAGGTCTGGCCGTCGATCGTGGCGCAGATTTCGGGCCGCGCGGTGCCGTCTTCGGGAGCAACCCCGGCCCAGCCCAATCCGGGCTTGGGTGAACCTGCGACGCCTGCCACCCCTGCCGAGCCTGCTACGCCCCCTTCGCGCGGGATGAGCAGCATGGACGGCAGCACGACCGGGAACATGACGCCGCCGCCCGCCTCGGCGATGAACAAGAAGTACCCGGTGTGCAGCAAGACCGTGACCGACGGCTGCCGCAATCGCGGCGGCGTCTGAACCGTCGCGACAGTTGACGCTCTGAGAGGGCGCCGGGCAACCGGCGCCCTTTTTCGCGTCGGCAGCAGTTGACCGACGGGGGGCGCGGGCCAAAGAGCATGTCTGCGACAACAGGGGGAGAGCGCGCCGATGAATCCGATTCGCCAGCATGGCCGCGTGCTTACCGCCAGCCTCGTCGGCACGGCGGTGGAGTTCTACGACTTCTACATCTACGCCACGGCCGCTGCGCTGGTGATCGGGCCGCTGTTCTTCCCGACCGAATCCGAAGCCGCGCAGACGCTGCTCTCGTTCATGACCTTTGGCCTCGCGTTCTTCGCGCGGCCCGTCGGTGCTGTTGCCTTCGGCCACTTCGGCGATCGCATCGGCCGCAAGTCCACCCTCGTCGCCTCGCTGATGCTGATGGGCGGATCGACCTTCCTGATCGCCTTCCTGCCGACTTACGCAATGGTCGGCTGGGTCGCCCCGGCGCTGCTGTGCCTCTTGCGCTTCGGGCAGGGCTTCGGCCTCGGCGGGGAATGGGGCGGGGCCGCCCTGCTTGCAGTGGAGAACGCTCCGAAGGGTTGGGAGGCACGCTTCGGTTCAGCCCCGCAACTCGGTGCGCCACTGGGCTTCTTCTTCGCCAATGGCTTGTTCCTGCTGCTCGGGCTTGGCCTGTCGGACGAGGCCTTTGCCAGCTGGGGTTGGCGCGTGCCGTTTCTGGCGAGCGCGGCGCTTGTCGGCGTCGGCCTGTGGGTGCGGCTCAAGATTGGTGAGACCCCGTCGTTCCGCGAGGCCATGGAGAAAGCGCCCCCGCCGCAGGTGCCCATCGCGCGGCTGCTGCGCGATCACACCCCTGCGGTTGTGGCCGGCACCGCCGGCGTGGTCGCCTGCTTTGCGGTGTTCTACCTTGCCACGACCTTCGCACTGTCCTTCGCGACGACCAAGCTGGGGTATGCCAAGCAGGAGTTCCTCAGCATCCAGCTCGGCGCCAACGCCTTCTTTGCGCTTGGCATTCTCGTCGCCGGTTATTGGGCCGACAAGTCCTCGGTCCGGCGCGTGCTTGGTACCGGCGCTGCACTGACGGCGGTCATCGGCCTGCTGTTCGGAACCGGACTTGGCTCGGGTTCGCTGCCCGTGGTTTTTGCCACGCTCGCCGGATCACTCTTCGTGATGGGCCTGGCCTACGGCCCGCTCGGCGCCTGGTTGCCGACGCTGTTCCCGGTCTCGGTGCGCTACACCGGGATCTCCCTGGCCTTCAACGTTGGCGGCATCATCGGCGGCGCGCTGGCACCGTTTGCAGCAGCATGGACCGCAGCCGCGGGCGGAACCGCCTACGTCGGCCTGTTCCTCACTCTTGCCGGGACGATGACGCTGGCGGGCGTCCAGTTCTCGCCGAAGCGGGCTGCCTAGGACTTCAACCGCATCAGCGTGATCAGCGCCTTGCCGACCTTCCGTTCGGCATCCACTTCGCACACGCGCACGTCGGGCACTTCCTTGGCCGCCGTTTCAAGGCAGATCCACGTCGCCTCGCCGATCCAGCCAAGCCGGGTCAGGCGGTCGATCGCCACTGCGCCCGCGCCGGTGCCGTAGGGCGGATCGAGCATGACGAGGTCGAGCGGTTGCTTGACCGGGCCGAGGCTGAGCACGGACGAAGCGCGTACGTCGCACTGTTGCGCACAGCGCAGCGCGGCGATGTTGGCGCGGATCGTGCGGATTGCGCCTGCATCCTGCTCGACGAAGATCGCGGACGCCGCGCCGCGCGACAGCGCTTCGAGGCCAAGTGCGCCCGAGCCTGCGAACAGGTCGGCTACGGTCAGGTCCTCGAAACTGCCAAGGCGGCTGGCGAGCATCGAAAACAGCGTCTCGCGCGTGCGGTCGGCGGTGGGGCGGGTGGTGTCACCCTCGGGCGCGCGCAGCGGGCGCCCACGCCATTCTCCGGCGATAATCCTCATTTGCTCTTGAGCGTCTTGCGGAAGCGTTCGACCATGACCTGCGGGATCTCCTCGACGGAGCCGCGCTGCAGATCGGCCAGCTCGAACGGGCCATAGCTGGTGCGCAACAGGCGCGAGACTTCAAGGCCGAGATGTTCGAGCACGCGGCGCACTTCGCGGTTCTTGCCCTCGGTCAGGGTCAGTTCGATCCACTTGTTGCGATTGGCGCTGCGTTCAAGATTGGCGTTGATCGGACCATAGCGGACGCCGTCGATCTCGACGCCTTCCATCAGTTCCTCGAGCCGGGCCTGGGTGATGTCGCCGAACGTGCGGGCGCGGTAGGTGCGCGGGATGCCGGTCGAGGGCAGTTCCAGCGCGCGCTTCAACTCGCCATCGTTGGTCATCAGCAGCAGCCCCTCGGTGTTCACGTCGAGGCGGCCCACCGGCATGACGCGCGGGGCGTCCTTGGGCATGGCATTGCGCAGGGCGGTGTAGATCGTCGGGCGACCGGTGGGGTCGCGCTCTGCGGTGATCAGACCTGCGGGCTTGTGGAAGCGGAACAGGCGCGGGGCGGCAATCGGACCGACCATCTTGCCATCGACGCTTACGCCCTTGAGGCTTGTGAGCAGCGTGGCTGGCGTGGTGACGACCTCGTCGCCGATCTTGACGCGGCCTTCCTCGATCATGCGCTCCACCTCGCGGCGGCTGGCAATGCCGGCGCGGGCGAGCAGCTTTGCAATGCGATCACCCTCGCGCTCGGACCCATCGGCATTGGGCGCGCGCTTGGCGGGCACGACCGGTTGCGAGGTGCGCGGCGCGCCGCTGCGCATCGAGAAAGGCTTCTTTTCAGGTGTGCCGGGCCGAGGGCTGAACCGCTTCGGCCGATCGCCACCGTTTCTTGGGGGAAAAGTCATGGGGACGCCCTTACGCGAGATCGCGCAATCCGTCACCCCTAGCGCCGGGTGAAATGGCCGCTAGTCTGCCAGCAACATTTGAGGGAGCGACTGCACCGATGAGCACCGAGGCCAGTGACCGGAACCTGTGGGACTCGGTGCGCCCCTATCTCGAGAAGGAATCGCTGGCCGCATTCTTCCTCGGCGTATCCTCGGGCTTCCCCTATGCGATGATTGGCGCAACGCTGACGACGCGGCTGGCGCAGGACGGGATCGACAAGAAGACGGTCACCGCGTTCACGCTGGCGTTCCTCGTCTACAACCTCAAGATCTTCTGGGCCTGGCTGGTCGATGGCGTACATCTGCCCCTGCTCGGGCGGCTCGGACAGCGCGTTTCGTGGATGCTCCTGGCTGGTTCGCTGGTCATGGCCGCGGTCGCCAATCTGGCGTTGGTCGATCCTTCGGCGGATCTCGGCGCGACGGTGCTGGCGGCAGTGCTGGTCGGCGTGGCGGGGGCGACGTTCGACATCGTGATCGACGCCTACCGCATCGAGACGCTGAAACCCTACCAGCTCGGCACCGGCTCGGGGATGAGCCAGTACGGCTGGCGCATCGGTTCGGCCGGGGCTGGCGCGCTGGCGCTGTTCATGGCGGCGCGTTCCGGCTGGAGTGCGGCCTATCTCGCTTGCGCGCTGTTCGCCCTGCCGGCCATGCTCACGGCGCTGCTTCTGGGCGAGCCCGAACGCCACCGCGAACCGACCGCGCGCAAGGGCGTGGGCGAGGTGTTTGCCTCGATCATCGGTCCGTTCGGCGAGTTCTTCCGCCGCCATGGCGCATGGCTGGTGCTGCTGTTCATCCTCGTCCACAAGGTGGGCGACACGCTGGCAAACCTCACCTTCCGCCTGCTGTTCGACGACCTTGGTTTTACCAACGACGAAATCGCCTTGTGGGACGTCGGCGTAGGCTTCTGGTCCTACCTGATCGGGGTGTTCATCGGCGGCGTGGCTTACGCGAAAATGGGCCTGAAGCGCTCGGTCCTGCTGGCGCTGGTGCTGATGGCTGTCTCGAACCTGTCCTTCGCGGCGCTTGCGGCAGCAGGCCATTCCAATCTCGGCATGGCAGGCGCGATCGGGTTCGAGAACATCGCCTCGGGTTATGGCGGCGTCGTCGTCGTCGCCTATTTCTCGGCACTGTGCGACTTGCGCTACACGGCGGCGCAGTATGCTCTCATTTCGGCTGCCGCGAGCATCGTCGGCCGCTTCGCCACGGGCACCACCGCAGGCGCGCTGATCGAGAGCATGGGCTACGTGAACTTCTATCTGCTCACCACCGTGCTGGCGCTGCCGGGCATCGTGCTGTTCTGGTGGATGAGCCGCAGCGGCCTTGTCGATGCAGCGATGGGCACGGCGGGCGAGGACGAAGCCCCCAGTTCCTGATCAGTCCGGGATCTCTTCGTTCAGCCGCAGCACTTCGCCCGCGAGATAGAGCGAGCCGACGATCAGCACATCGCCTTCGGGTGGCAGGGCCGCGATGGCTTCGGGCACGGTCGCAAAGCTACCCACCGGCAGGCGTGTGAACGGTGCGAAGTCCGCAGGCCTGTGCGCATCGTGCCCCGGAGCAGGTACGACCGATATCGACAGCGCCCGGTCTGCCAGCGGCTTGAGGATCGCTGACGGGTCCTTGTTGGCCAGCATGCCCATGATCAGGTGCACCGGCGGCTGGCTTTCGAGATGCCGTGCGATGGCGCGCCCGGCATCGGGGTTGTGCCCACCGTCGAGCCAGACGGTGCGCCCGCCTGCCAGCTCTGTCAGCGGTCCATGGCCCAGACGCTGCAGCCGGGCAGGCCAGCGTGCATCGACAATACCCTTGCCCATTGCGCCCAGCGTCACATGTACCGCGTGCTGGTGGCGGATCATGGCGACGGCCAGCGCCGCGTTCTCGGCCTGATGCGTGCCCGGCAGAGCGGGGAGGGGGAGCGGCAACTCGCCGTGCTCGTCGCGATAGTGGATGGAACCGGCGATTTCGGCGTCCCAATCCCGCCCGTGCATGATCAGCGGCGCGCCGATCCTCGCGGCTGTCTCGGCCACAGAATCGGCGGCAACCTGCGGATAGGCCATCGTCACCAGCGGCACGCCGGGCTTGGCAATGCTCGCCTTCTCGAACGCAATCCGGGCTAGGGGTTCGGTCGGCACGCCCTCTTCGGGTGCGAGCAGAAACGCCTCGTGATCCATCCCCAGCGTCGCGATCCCGCACACGGCAGCGGTCGGCATCACGTTGGTCGCATCGAGCCTGCCGCCAAGGCCGGTCTCGATCACGCATGCGTCGGCCGGATGTCGCGCATAGGCGAGGAACGTCGCGACGGTCGTCACTTCGAAGAAGCTCGGCTCCAGCCCCTCTCCGGCATCGAGCACTTCCTTGAGCAACGCGGCGAGCAGCTCGTCCTCGATCAGCTTTCCGGCAATGCGGATGCGTTCGTTGTAGCGGACGAGATGCGGCTTGGTGGCGGAATGGACCGTCAGTCCTTCAGCTTCGAGAATGTACCGCAAGTAGCTGCAGGTCGAACCCTTGCCGTTGGTCCCGGCAACATGGAACACTGGCGGCAGGCGGTCCTGCGGATCACCGACGCGCGCACACAGCTCGCGTACCGTATCTAGGCCAAGCCGCCCCGATGGCAGCGACAGCGCGCCGAGGCGGTCAAGCTGCGCCTGAACCGCCGGGTTCTCGGAGATCGCGAAGTCCTTCAAGCAACCCCTCCGTCATTGGCTCCGCCAATGCCACCTCCCCATTTGCATTGCATGAAAATCGGGAGGAACTGTGCTGATCCTCCCTGTTTTGGCGAAGTCCAAACGGGGAGGGGGACCGCCCCGGACTTGTTCCGGGGTGGTGGAGGGGCCTCAAGCCGCCGCCTTGCCCGCCATCAGGTAGTCTATCACCTGCGCCAGCGTGACCTTCAGGTCGCGACGGTGCGTCACCATGTCGACCATGCCGTGCGCGTGGAGGTATTCGGCGCGCTGGAAGCCCTCGGGCAGCTTCTCGCGGATCGTGTCCTGGATGACGCGCTGTCCGGCAAAGCCGATAAGCGCACCCGGCTCGGCAATCTGCACGTCGCCCAGCATCGCGTAGGACGCGGTTACGCCCCCGGTCGTCGGATCGGTCAGCACCACGATGTAGGGCAGCCCCGCTGCGTGAAGGCGCGAGATCGCCACGGTCGAGCGCGGCATCTGCATCAGCGAGAGGATGCCCTCCTGCATGCGTGCGCCGCCGGCGGCGGTCACGGCGATGTAGGGGCACTTTTCCTTGATCGCGCGCTCGGTGCCGGCAATGAATGCGTTGCCCACGGCCATGCCCATCGAGCCGCCCATGAACGCGAACTCCTGCACGCCGACGACGGCCTTCTGGCCCTCGATCTTGCCGAAGGCGTTGGTCAGCGCATCCGCGTGCGGATTGGCCGCACGAGCCGCCCTGATGCGATCGACGTACTTCTTGCTGTCGCGGAACTTGAGCGGGTCTTCCTTGACCTTGGGCGCAGGCAGCAACTCGTAACCGGCATCAAGCAACTGGTCGAAGCGTGCATCGGCACCGATGCGGCCATGGTGGTCGCAATGCGGGCAGACCGAGAGGTTGTCCTCGTACTCCTTGGTGAACAGCATCTCGCTGCACGAAGGGCACTTGATCCACAGGTTGTCCGGCGTGTCCCGCTTCGGCGTGAAGGGGAGGGCGTTACGGACCTTGTTGAGCCAGCTCATGCCCGGATTATCCTTACAATGCGCCCTTGCGGGCAGAGTGGACGGCAGCGGCAAGCGCGGCGGTCAGTTCCTTCACCGGTCCTGCGGCTTCCGCGCCATGCTTGGCGACGAGATCGACCAGCGCCGATCCGACGACGACGCCATCGGCAACCTTTGCAATCGCTTCGGCCTGTTCGGGCGTGCGCACGCCGAAGCCGACGGCAACCGGGATCGTCGCCGAAGCCTTGATCCGCGCCACGGCTTCATCGATCGAGGCCTGCGCCGCCTGCTGCATGCCGGTGATCCCGGCGACCGAGACGTAATAGAGAAAGCCCGAAGAACCTTCGAGCACGGCAGGGAGCCTGGCATGGTCCGTCGTCGGCGTGGCGAGGCGGATCAGCGAAACGCCTGCCGCGCGCAGGGCCGGACCAAGCTCAGGGTCTTCCTCGGGCGGAATGTCGACGCAGATCACGCCATCGACGCCAGCCTTGACGCACTCGGCGGCGAACCAGTCGGCCCCACGGATCGTCATCGGATTGGCATAGCCCATCAGCACCAGCGGCACTTCCGGATGGCGCGCGCGGAATTCGGTCGCGATGCGAAGGATGTCGGCAGTCTTGGTGCCAGCGCCGAGCGAACGCAGGTTCGCCAGCTGGATGGCCGGACCATCGGCCATCGGATCGGTGAACGGCATGCCCAGCTCGATCACGTCGGCACCACCTTCGACAAGCGCGTCGAGGATGGACGCGGTGGCGTCCGGCGTCGGATCACCCCCCGTGACGAAGGTGACGAGCGCGGGGCGGCCCTTGGCGAATGCGTTGGCGAGGCGCGACATTAAGCCCTCTCCCCTTCAGGGGAGAGGGTTGGGAGAGGGGCTTCCCGCGCTTCGCTGAGCGTCATGGCAAGCATCTGCAGCACACCTTCCAGGTTCGTCATAACATCGCCGTTCGTGAAGCGGACCACATGGTAGCCGCGCTCGTTCAAGTATCTCGTTCGGGCCGCATCACGGGGATCATCGACGTCATGGGTATGTCCATCGATTTCCACGACGACGCGCGGTTCATTGGCAGCGAAATCGGCAATATACTGGCCGATGACCTTCTGCCTCCGGAATTTCACCCCTTCGAACCGTCCGGCGCGCAAGGCAAGCCAGATTCGCGTTTCCGGTTCGGTCATGGCCTTGCGGTTTTCGCGAGCGAATTCCGTAAGGCGGGCGTCGCGCATGTTCCCCTCTCCCAACCCTCTCCCCTGAAGGAGAGAGGGCTATATCAAAGCGAAACCCCCAGGTGCTCTGCCACGGAGAAGATGTCCTTGTCCCCACGGCCGCAGAGGTTGGCGAGGATGATCTGGTCCTTGCCCATCGTCGGCGCGACCTTTTTCACCGCCGCGATGGCGTGGGCGGGCTCGAGCGCGGGGATGATGCCTTCGGTGCGGCAGAGCAGTTGGAAGCCGTCTAGCGCTTCCTTGTCGGTCACCGAGGTATAATCCACGCGGCCGATTTCCTTGAGCCATGAGTGCTCAGGCCCGATGCCGGGATAATCGAGGCCTGCCGAGATCGAATGGCCTTCGGTGATCTGCCCGTCCTCGTCCTGCAGCAGGTAGGTCTTGTTGCCGTGGAGGATGCCGGGGCGCCCACCCGCGAGCGATGCCGCATGCTCTTTGTCCAGCCCATGCCCCGCCGCTTCCACGCCAAGCATCTTTACGCTGGCATCATCGAGGAACGGGTGGAACAGGCCGATGGCGTTCGATCCGCCACCGATCGCGGCGACCAGCAGGTCAGGCAGGCGGCCGATGCGGCTGAGCATCTGGGCGCGCGCTTCCTTGCCGATCACGCTCTGGAAATCGCGGACCAGCTCGGGGTAGGGGTGCGGACCGGCGGCTGTGCCGATGATGTAGAACGTGTTGTGGACGTTCGCCACCCAGTCGCGCAGCGCCTCGTTCATCGCGTCCTTGAGCGTGCCTGCGCCTGCCGTCACCGGCACGACTTCGGCGCCGAGCAGCTTCATGCGGAACACGTTGGGAGCCTGGCGGGCGACGTCGGTCGCGCCCATGAAGATCACGCAGGGCAGGCCGAAGCGGGCGCAGACCGTGGCGGTGGCCACGCCATGCTGACCAGCGCCGGTCTCGGCGATAATCCGCGTCTTGCCCATGCGCATGGCGAGCAGGATCTGGCCGATGCAATTGTTGATCTTGTGCGCGCCGGTGTGGTTCAGCTCGTCGCGCTTGAACCAGACCTGTGCACCGCCCAACTCCTCGGTGAGGCGAGGCGCGAAGTACAGCGGGCTCGGCCGGCCGACGTAGTGTTCGAGCAGGTCGTCGAACTCGGCCTGGAATGCCGGGTCGGCCTTGGCCTTGCGATATTCCTGCTCGAGATCGAGGATCAGCGGCATCAGCGTTTCGGCGACATAGCGACCGCCGAACTGGCCGAAATGGCCGCGTTCGTCGGGCTGGTTGCGGAAGCTGTTGGGAGTCTGCGCGTTCATGGCCCCGCGCTTGGCAGAGCGTTACGGGAAAGTCCAGATTTGCAATGCCTGCGCCTTTGGGGCAGGGGCGGTGCAAGGCTCCGATGCTGCATTGCGGCAACCTGCACGATCCGTTCATGTGCGGGCAATCTCGGTCAGACTAGAGCGCTGTTGCAACGTCGTGAAGGCGGCTCCGAAAGGGGTCGCCTTTTGGCGTTATAATAATGGCCAAGTAAATCGTAAAAGTAACGGCCTTTGTTAGTCTGCCGAATGTTGCAGCTATGTCACAACTTCCCTCCCATTTGAATTCTATGTGATTTTCGTCATTGTCAGCGAACTGGCGCGGACCTACCTGACGCCTCGCCACCTTCACAGAAGGGGCCAAAAAGTCAGGAGTAAAATCTATGCGTCTGGTTCTTATCTCTCTCGCAGCCTCGCTTGTTGCTGCTACCCCGGCTCTCGCCAACGAAGCTCGCGTCGAAGCACGCGGCGGCGCCATCTGGGGCAGCGGTCAGACCGAAGCGATCGCCGGCGTTGCTGCTGGTTACGACTACGACCTCGGCAAGACCGCATTCGTCGGTGCGGAAGTCACCGCCGACAAGATCCTCACCAGCGGCACCAAGGTGACCTTCGGCTTCAACGGCCGCGTCGGCGCGAAGATCGCTGAAAACGGCAAGCTCTACGCTGTTGGCGGCTACAACACCGAAAACTGCGACCTGTGCGATGGCACCTGGACCGCAGGCGCTGGCTACCAGCACTCGTTCGGCAAGCTCTACGGCAAGGTCGAGTACCGTCACTCGTTCGTGAACGACGGTTTCCCCGACTTCGACGCAGTCGTTGCCGGCGTTGGCGTGAAGTTCTGATCGAACTTCGCGACAAGCGAAATGAAGCGGGCGGCCTCGGAAGAGGTCGCCCGTTTTCGTTTGGGAATGCGGCGGTCGGGATGCCACCCCGCTGCGACTCACTTCACTGCGTTCAGTAAGTCTCTCGGCCCTCCCGCCTGCGGGAGGGCTGGATGAAGCGCTGCGCATGTCCCTCCTCCCGCAGGCGGGAGGGGTTGGGGTGGGCCTGCAACGGCGACGTCAAACGCCGTTCGTTTGAGACTCAGGCCGCCCGCGCGTTGAAGCAGAACGTCCGGATGCGGTCTGCATCCTTGACGCCGGGAGCGCTCTCCACCCCCGACGACACATCGACCAGTGTCGTCCCGGTCCCGCGCACGGCTTCGGCCACGTTGGCGGGCGAAAGCCCTCCCGCCAGACCCCACGGCAGCCGACCCTTGTAGGCGCGCAACAGGTCCCAGTCGAAGGCAAGACCAAGCCCTCCCGGCAGCGCCGCGCCCTTGGGCGTCTTGGCATCGAACAGGATGAAGTCGGCCACCCCGGCATAGGCATCGGCCTTGGCCACGTCGCCCGATGCGGCAACTGAAATCACCTTCCACACCGGCTTGCCGAAGCGGGTACGAATCGCGGCGGTGCGGGCAGGGTCTTCCTTGCCGTGCAACTGGATGGCGTCGAGCCTTGCCGCTGACACTGCATCGCCAAGAGCGGTGTCATCGGCATCGACAAACACGCCAACGCGCATGAGTTTGCCTTCGGCCTGTGCGGCAAGTGCGGGGGCATCCGCCAGCTTCAGAAAGCGCGGCGATGGCGGGAAGAAGTTGAAGCCGACATGGCTCGCGCGCGCCTCGACAGTGGCGGCAAGCGCTTCGCGAGTAGTGACCCCGCAGATCTTGATCGAAGGTCCGGGCATTGGCGGCGCGTTACGGGTAACGCGCCGCTCGTGTCAATCAGGCCTCAGGTTCGGCCTCAGGGGGCCAGTTCGTAGCTGACGTTGACCGTCACGGTCATTTCCAGCTCGCCTGCCGCGACCGGCGATGCCTTCGGGGCAGAGGCCATTTCCGCGCGCGCAAACATGATCGGCGGCTGCGGCGGCGGTGCCCAGCCACCGTTCTCGCTGATCGAAAGAATGCGCACCACGCGCAAGCCCGCCGCCTTGGCATAGAGATCGGCCCGCGCGCGCGCCTTGGTCATCGCCGCGACCCGCGCCTCGTCCAGAGCACCTTCGGGACTGTCGATCATGAAGCTCGGGCCGTTGACCTGGTTGGCCCCTGCCGAGACCAGCGTGTCGATCACCTTGCCATACTGGTCGAGCTTGCGCTGTCGCACAGAAACCTGATTGGTTGCCTGATAGCCGATGATCACCGGGTCCTGCTGCTCGTAGGAACCGTCGGGCAGGCGCTTGGGCTGGCCATAGACAGGGTTCACCGAAAGGTTGCTGGTCTGGATGTCGCGCTCGGCGATGCCTGCCTTCTTGAGCGCGGCGATCACCGCCGTCATGCGCTGGGCGTTCTCGGTCAGGGCTTCGCCCGCCGTCTTGCCCTGCGTGGTGACGCCAGCATTGAACACCGCGAGGTCCGGGGTACGGGCGACCTTGCCCTCGGCCGCAATGCTCAGCAGCGTGTTGCCGGCGGCGACGACCGGGCCTGCGGAAGCGGTCTGGGCGTGGGCGCTCTGGGCCATGCCAGCGCCAGCCAGCGTTGCGAGCGGCAGTGCGGCAAGAAGGGTTGCGGATCTGAAGAACTTCACGGGGCTGTCTCCTGTTGGTTGCAGCAAAACTTGCCCAGTCCAACTGTCGCACACCTGAACTGGTGCCCGACTCAACGGGAATCAGGAGCTAAAACCTTCGATCGCCAGCAATGTTTCTTGGCAGAGCAGGCCTCAAGCGAGCGCGCGTTCCAGCACGATCATGCCGAAGGGGACCTCGCCGTCGTATGGAAAAGGCCGCACTTCGCCGCTGCGCGCATATCCCCGGCGCTCGTAGTAGGCGATCAGTTCGGGCCGTGCGTCGATCACGGTCATTTCCATGACCTTCGCGCCAAACTGCTCGACCGCCATGTCTTCGGCATCGGCAATCAGCGCGCGGCCTAGGCCCTCTGCCTGCAGATCGGGATCGACACAGAGCATCCCGAGATAGGTGCGCCCGTCACCGACGTCGGTGATCGTCACCGTGCCTGCGAGCGCACCGTCGATCTCGGCCAGCAGCACGCGTGACGTTGGCGACGCGATCGCCTCGGTCAGTTCCGCGTCGCTGGTGCGCTCGTCCTCGAGGAGGTCCGCCTCGTGCGTCCACCCGCGCTTGGCACTGTCGCCGCGATAGGCCTTCTCGACCAGCGCCCGCAGCGCCGGGACGTCCCCCGCCTTAGCCAACCGGAACCGGATCATGGGATCAGAGCGTGGCTTCGATCGCGCGGGCGGCGGCGACCGGGTCATCGGCGCGGCTGATCGGGCGGCCGATCACCAGCACGCTCGCCCCTGCATCGCGCGCGGCGCGCGGCGTGACGGCGCGCTTCTGGTCGCCCAGCGTGGCATCGGCAGGGCGCAGGCCGGGCACGACGAAGAAGCCCTTCTTCCAGCGCTTGTGGATCGCGCCCACTTCATGGCCGGAGCAGACAATGCCGTCGAGCCCGGCTTCCTGCGCGAGGTCAGCAAGGCGCAGCGCCTGGTCGTAGGCCGAACCGCCGACACCCATCGACGCCATATCGCCATCGTCGAGGCTGGTCAGTACGGTCACGGCGACGACCTTGCAGTTCTCGCCCGCCGCTGCCTTGGCGTCTTCCATCATCGCGCGTCCGCCACCGGCATGGATCGTAACGATCGAAGGTTCGAGCACGTGGATCGACTGCATCGCGCCCGCAACCGTGTTCGGGATGTCGTGCAGCTTGAGATCGAGGAAGATCGGCAGACCCACCTTGGCCACTTCGTGCACGCCGTGATGGCCATGCGCGCAGAAGAACTCGAGCCCTAGCTTCAGCCCGCCAACGTGGCCCTTGACCTTCTGGGCGAGTGCGATGGCGGCGTCGAGCCGGGGCAGGTCGAGGGCAAGGTAGATCGGGTTGCTCACGGGGTCTCGCTCTTGAGTATGTCCGCGCCGCGCGCGGCTTCGAGATTGGTCGAGGACAGCGACGGCGCGGCCTTGGCGCCGAGCGATGCCTCGAGGTTGGCAATGCGCCGCATCAGCCGCCAGCGCGTCGTCCGGTACAGCAGCCACGTCGGCACGAGGCCGAGCAGGAAGGCGAGGATCACCAGCGCGGGCAGGCGGGTCTCCAGCAGCAGGCCTTCCCAGATGCGCACTTCCACCGGCTGCCAGTTGGCAGCGGTGAACGCGGCCAGCACCGCCACGACGAGAACCCAGAAAACCGTGCGCAGCATTCGCATGCCTTTCGCTCCAAGAGCCACCCGTCCTGCCCGATTGATTAGGACAGGTTAAGTCTCTTGGCGAGTCCCGGCAATTCGGGCTCAGGCTTCCCCGAACACCCGCGCGAAGATCGTGTCGATCGCCTTGAAGTGGTAATCGAGGTTGAACTTCTCCTCGATCTGCGCAGGCGTCAGCACCGCAGCCACTTCCGGATCGGCCTTGAGCAGTTCCATCAGCGAAAGCTGGCCGTCGGATTCCCACACCTTCATCGCATTGCGTTGCACCAGGCGGTACGAAGCATCGCGCTCCAGCCCAGCCTGGGTCAGCGCCAGCAGCACGCGCTGCGAGTGGACAAGGCCACCCATCTTGTCGAGGTTCTTCTGCATCCGCTCGGGGTAGATCACCAGCTTGTCCACCACCGAGGTCAGGCGGGCGAGGGCGAAATCGAGCGTGATCGTGGCGTCCGGGCCGATGAAGCGCTCGACCGAGGAGTGCGAGATATCGCGTTCATGCCACAGCGCCACGTTCTCCAGCGCCGGGGTCACGGCCGAGCGGACCATGCGTGCCAAGCCGGTCAGGTTCTCGGTCAGCACCGGATTGCGCTTGTGCGGCATCGCCGACGAGCCCTTCTGGCCCGGCGAGAAGTATTCCTCGGCCTCGAGCACTTCGGTGCGCTGCAGGTGGCGGATTTCAACCGCAAGGCGCTCGATCGACGAGGCGATCACGCCCAGCGTCGCGAAGAACATCGCGTGGCGATCGCGCGGGATCACCTGCGTCGAGACCGGCTCGACCTCGAGGCCCAGCTTCTCCGCCACGTACTCCTCGACCGAGGGATCGATGTTGGCAAAGGTGCCGACCGCGCCCGAAATCGCGCAAGTCGCAACTTCCGCGCGCGCGGCGACGAGGCGGGCACGGCAGCGGGTGAACTCGGCATAGGCCTCGGCCAGCTTCTTGCCGAACGTGGTCGGTTCGGCATGGATGCCATGGCTGCGGCCGATGGTCGGGGTGTACTTGTGTTCGAACGCGCGGCGCTTGATCGCTTCGAGCAGGGCGTCGAGATCGGCCAGCAGCAGGTCAGAAGCGCGGGCGAGCTGCACGCTCAGCGTGGTGTCGAGCACGTCCGAGCTGGTCATGCCCTGATGCATGAAGCGCGCCTCGGGGCCAACCTGCTGCGCCACCCAGTCGAGGAAGGCGATCACGTCGTGCTTGGTCACGGCCTCGATCGCGTCGATCGCGGCAACGTCGATGGCGGGGTTGGTTGCCCACCAGTCCCACAGCGCCTTGGCGCCCGAAGGCGGCACCACGCCCAGTTCGCCGAGCTTTTCAGTGGCGTGCGCTTCGATCTCGAACCAGATGCGATAGCGGGCTTCCGGCTCCCAGATCGCGGTCATGGCGGGGCGGGCGTAACGGGGGACCATGTTCGACTCCGTGAATCTTTGGCGCTGCAGGCTTTGCCGGGGCCGCTAGGGGCATGGGGGCCGGAACGCAAGGGGCGAGGCTCTAAATCGGCCCGATCCGCTCCAGCATCCGCGCGATCACCATGTCGGCGGCAAGGCGGGTAAGGTGGGTGTGGTCAACATAGAGCGCGGTGCCTTGCCGGATGATGTCGCAATCGTGCGAACCGCACAGCACCTCTTGCGGATCGAAGAACGTCACGCCGGGACGGCTTTCCGCATAGCGCGCAAGCAGCGGATTGGTCCGGTAGCCCTCGGCGCGCTCGCGGGCTAAACCCGCAGGACACGGCGCATTCACATAGGCGAGGCAGCGCAGGTATCCGCCATCCATCTCAGGCCCCGCTGAGGCAGCTGTCGGCACGCTACCGATCAGGACGATGCGGGTGCTCCGAGGCAGTGCTTCGCGCAGACGGTCCAGCCCCGCTGCGAGCCCCGTCCATCCGGAGCGGGAGGAAGAGCCGAGGTCGCGAAAGCCGTCGGGCGCAAACAGGTGGCGTTCCCAGCGTTGGGCAATCACGACAGTCCCGATATCGCGCTCGCGGACCAACGCGGCCAGCGCTTCGGGAGATCCGATGCAGGCAGCGGCCTCGTCGCTGGCTTCGTTGTAATTGGTCACGCCGGCAAAGGCGAAGCAGCCGGCCTGCGTCAGCATCGCGCCCTCTCCGGCCCGCGCGGTCAGCGCATCAAAATACTGCCGGGCATGGCTGTCGCCGAACAGGACGTAGCGGACACGAGCGCCAGTAGTGGGCCGGTATTCCGTCGGCTCCGGCAGCGCGGCGGGGAAGGCCTGCAAGGCATCGCGCCGCGCTGCGCTGGCTGGTTCGAGCTTGCGCAGATGTCCCGCCACGCCAAGGCCCAGCGCAAGTGCCAGTCCGCCGAGGCAAAGCGCCGCCAGAGCCTTGCGCGACGCCAGCACCCGCCGCTCGCGCACCGGTCGTTCGATCAGCCACAGCGATGCAAAGCCCAGAGCCACCGACAAGCCGATCACCACCCCGGTCAGCCAGACCGGCGGCGTCCCCAGCCATTGATAATGCAGGAAGGCCAGCAGCGGATTGTGCCACAGATAGATGCCGTAGGACGCCCCGCCCAATGCCACCAGCGGGCGCAACCCGAGCAACCGACCTGCCGGGTCTTGCTCTCCTGCATGGCGCAGCAGCAATGCCGTGCCGGTAACCGGAAGCAGCAATCGCCAGTCGGGTGCCGTTTCGGCATCGACCAGCGCCATGCCGCCGACGATCAGCGCCAGCCCCACAGCCGCCAGCGGACCGCTCCTGTTCCGCTGCGGGAGAGCCACGCAGGCAGCCCCCGCCAGCAATTCCCACGCCCGCGTCGGCAGCAGGTAGAACGCCCAAGCCTGATGGCTGGCACTGATGGCAAGGCACGCTGCCAGCGAAACAGCGCCCAATGCGCCGAACCACAGTGCCATCCTGCCCCGGCCAAACCGCCACAGCAGCAGGACCAGCGCCGGAAACAGGATGTAGAATTGCTCCTCGACCGACAGGCTCCAGGTGTGGAGCAGCGGCTGGTAGCCCTCGTCATCGTCGAAATAGCCGGTCCGCTTTGCGAACAGCATATTGGATGCAAACACCGCGCTCGACCCAAGGCCTTGCGCGAACTTGCGAAAGTCTTCGGGGATCATCACCGCCCACGCGATCAGGGCGCTCGGCAGCAGGACCGAAAGCAGTGCTGGCAGGATGCGCCGTGCGCGTCGCTCATAGAACCCGGCGAGCGAAAAGCGCTCTTCGCCAAGGCCGGACAGGATCACCCCGGTGATCAGGTAGCCACTGATCACGAAGAACACGTCCACGCCCGCAAAGCCGCCACGAAAGCCCGGAACGCCCGCATGGAACAGCACCACCGGCACGACGGCCAGCGCTCTAAATCCTTCGATTTCCCGTCTGTGCTGCAAATTCGCCCGCCGCCGTTCCCCTGCGGCACGATGGCGAAAGCCGGACCGGCGCGCAATTGCTGAGGCGCATCGTCACGGCAATTTTCGGGGGGCGGGAGACCGTCGCCATTACGGCGATTGCATCGCCATCATGCGCGCGATATCCGCCAGCTTTCGATCTGCACGGAGAATGCACATGGCTCGCAAGGTTCTGGTCCTCGTCGCACTTGGCTGCTCGCTGGCCCTGGCTGCCTGCAACACGGTACAGGGCATCGGCCGCGATATCGAATCCGTGGGCAAGGCCGGCGAAAAGGCGATCTGACCAGCAAGGTCGGCCGCTAGATCAAGCCTTGCGCCTTCAGCGAGGTATAGCCTTCGCGCCCGATGACGATGTGGTCGTGCACGGTCATGCCCATCAGGCGCGCGGCTTCCGTGATCTTCTGCGTGACCTGTATGTCGGCTCGGCTCGGTTTCGGGCTGCCCGACGGGTGGTTGTGGACAAGGATCATCGCTGCCGCGCCCACGTCCAGCCCCTTCTTCACCACCTCTCGCGTGTAGATCGGGCTTTCGTCGAGCGTGCCATCGCCGACCAGATGATCGAGAATCAGAATGTTCTGCGTGTTGAGATAGAGGACGCGCACCCGCTCGACATTGAGATGCGCCATGTCGATGTGCAGGTAGTCGAGCAGCGCCTGCCAGTTTGACAGCACCGGCTGCTCGCGCACCACGGTCTTGGCCAGTCGGCGCGCCGCCAGCGCCACGATGCGAAGCGCCGCCGCGCTGGTCTCGCCCATGTTGGGATGAAGCGCCAGCGCCTGCGGGTCGGCATTGAGCACCCCTGCCAGACTGCCGAAACGCTGGATCAGGGAGCGCGCGATGGGCTTGGTGTCGATCCGCGGGCGCGCCACCATCAGCAGGTATTCGATGACCTCATGATCGGCGAGCGCATCCTCGCCGCCCGTCATCAGCCGCTTGCGCAGGCGGGGCCGGTGGCCGCTGGCATCGCCGCCGTCGAAGCTCGCCTTGCCGCCGCCGCCGGAAATCTGTTCAGGAAAGAGTCCGGTTTGATCCGCCATTGATCCTATCCGGGCACCACTTCGGCGCTCGGGCGTTCGCCAACTGGTACAAACAGTTCGTACACGTGAAATGTACTTGCCGTGCATTGCCCAAGCCGGGGGTCTGCGCAAGAAGGGGGCAGATGGCAGATAGTTTCGAATTGGCGGAACCGGATACGCCGTCCGCTCTCCCGCGCTCGCGCAAGGGGCTGCGGCGTGTCGGCGTGTCCGTGCTGGTGCTGGCCGTGGCGGGCCTCGGCGGCCTGTGGCTCGCCCGCAATTCGATTGCCGACCGGATCATCGTCGGCCAGCTCAAATCCTATGGCTTGCCCGCCACTTACGAGATCGAGAGCATCGGCCCCGGTAGCCAGGTCCTGCGCAATGTCGTGGTCGGCGATCCGCGTCGCCCTGACCTGACGATCGAACGTGTCGAGGTCGGCATCCGCTACGGCTTTGGCGCGCCCTACCTCGGTTCGGTCAAGCTCGTGGCCCCCCGC